>CALMUT010000137.1 GCA_937872925.1 uncultured Myxococcales bacterium
CTCGCATCCGCGGAAGCGTCGGGTTGCGCGTCCGCGCCGGTGTCGGCGGGCGCGTCCGTTGCCCCGACGTCGCTACCGGAGTCCAGCACTCCGCCCGTGCCGCCCGCCGCGTCTGCGAATCCTCCTGGAGGCTTGCGCTGCGGGTCTTCTTCACTCGTGGCACATGCCGCGAAGAGCGCGCTTGCCAAGGTGGCGCCACATAGAGTTGCTAGAGCCCGCATCGGTTTCGTCCGAGTCTAGCGCGAAGGGAGCGGTCCGTGCAGGCGCTTCAACGATAGAAGTTGTGCACGAGCCACACGCGACCGTCCGACGTGGTGTGCACGCCACAGGCTACGGAGCGGTATCCCGGGTCCATCATGTTGTTATAGTGACCGTGCGCGGGCCCAGTGCCGGGCCCTTCGTCGAACATGGCCTTGGCGCATCCGTCGACCACGGTGTCGATGGACCCTTGCCAGCCGGGGCATTCGTTTTGCGCCGACTCTTGGCATTTGCCGAAAGAGCCGTGGGGCGTTTGCGTCGCCGCGTCACTGGCCGCGGAACTATCTGCACAGCTCACGCGCTCCGCGTGGGGACTCACCGCCGCAACGCCGCGGGTCGCGCGGTATTGGTTGATGCGATCGATGCAGCGGGCGCGCGCTGCGGCGTGGGGATCGCTGCTTGGGGGCGGGGTCACCGGCGGGGGCGCCGTTGTCGGTGGCGGCGCGGTGGTGGGCGGCGGTGCGGGGGGAGCGCTGGCTTGGCCGCCGGGCATGCAGGACGGCCCGACGGGCGTGGAAAAGCAGCCGGCCCCCGCCTTGCAATCGGCGTCCGTGCGGCATCCACCGCAACGGCCGCCCACACAACGGGCGAAGGGACATTGAAAATCATTGTCGCTGGCGCAGGGAATGCCGCCCAGCGGTTGTGGGCCGGTGGCGGGGGGTGGCGTCGCAGGCGGAGCCGTGGCCACGGGGGGCGGAGCGCCTTGAGAAGGATAGGGCTGCGGCTGCGGCTCGGGGCCCGGTGCTGGAGGGCCGGCCTGCCCCTGCTGCCCAGGAACGCCATAGGGATTCGGCGCGCGGGCCGGTGGCGTGTCTTCGCGCTTACACGCGACGGCGACTATTGCCGCGATGGCGGCGACCCAGGTGACCCGTCGAAAAACCATTTGCTTGGACCCTTATTGCCCCGGATATCGCCCCGGAGCGTCGATGTCGAGGCATTCTTCGCAGGACTGGTGACCGGGCTCACCTATAGCGCGAAGCGGTGTTATATGGTCCACCCTACGGAGGTAGACGATGATCGACGAGGTGCTGAATGACCTCGCTTCGGCGGCAGATAAAGCCAAAGATGCCCTGAAGCGCGAGCTTAGTAAGTTGCGAACCGGCCGCGCGCACGCGGGAATGCTCGATTCCATCCGTGTCGACTACTACGGCCAAGTCACGCCCCTTGCGCAAATGGCGTCCATCGGTGTGCCCGAGCCGCGAATGCTGACGGTCAAACCCTGGGACAAGTCGCAAGTCAGCTTGATTGAAAAAGCCCTGCGAGAGAGCGATCTTGGCATCAATCCGCAGGTCGACGGCGAGCTGATCCGAGTGCCCATCCCCCATTTGAGCGAGGAGCGGCGCAAAGATCTGGTCAAAGTGGCCAAGAAGCAGGGAGAAGAGTGCAAGATCGCCATCCGCAAGGTGCGGCACGACGCCCTCGACCTGCTCAGCGAGATGAAGCAGAGCGGAGACGCGAGCGAAGACGAAGTGGATCGCGCCAAGAAGAAGGCAGAAGAGACGGTTTCCTCCGCCGTAGGCGATGTGGACCAGATCATCTCGGCGAAGGAAAAGGACATCCTGGCGGTCTGAACCGGCGGCCCAAGCAGTGGGAATTTACCAGTGGTTTTGATGGCTTGACAGCTTAGGGCTAGTACGGACACATTTTCTTGAGGCAGACTGCGTAGGAGCAGCTCGATATCCCATGGCAAAATTGCGTGCAGTGGCGGCCGGCATCAGTGACGTCGGTCTTCAGCGCGATCACAACGAGGACAGTTTTGCGATCCTCAAGGATCACGAGCTGTACGTCGTGGCCGATGGCATGGGTGGGCACCGAGCGGGGGACGTCGCTAGCCGCCTCGCCACGGATGCCATGGTGGACTTCTTCCGCGCGACAGCGGCGGACGACGTCACCTGGCCGTTCCACTTCGACGCGCGCCTTTCCGAGGAAGAGAACCGGCTGCTCACGGGGATCCGCATCGCGAACCGTCAGATCATCGAACGTAGCCTGCGCTCGCGAGAGTGCCATGGCATGGGCACGACGGTCGTGGGTGCGCTCTTCGCTCCCGAAAAGCAGACCATGTTCATCGGCCATGTGGGCGACAGCCGCGCGTACCGCATTCGCGAGGGCGGCATCAGTCAACTGACTCGGGATCACTCACTGGTCAACGACTACTTGCTCGCCATGCCGGAGCTCTCCGAAGAGCAACGTAGCGAGTTGCCGAAGAACGTGATCACCCGCGCCCTGGGTATGCAAGATCACGTCACGGTCGACCTGCAGAGCGATGGCGCTGAGGAAGGCGATCTGTATTTGCTGTGTTCGGACGGCCTGTCCGGAATGATGGAAGACGACGAGCTGCTCGAAGTCGTGGGCAATGCAGCGGATCTGACCGAGGCCTGTAACCGCCTGGTCGCCATCGCCAACGAACACGGCGGAGAAGACAACATTACGGCAGTCGTGATCCGCATCGAGCCCTGCCCGCCCACGGCGGACGTACCCCTGCGCGACGCGGCGACCGAGCCGGCGGAGGCTTTCAAGCCAGTGACGCCGAAGAAGACCGAGAAGTAGCCGCCGCTACTCGTCGCAGTTCTCGAAGACGAAGAAACCTTCACCTTCGCAGAACAGGGTGGGCTGCTGGGCCGCGACCAGCGCCGGGCACGAGAATTTCGCCCAGACACGGCCCGTTGCCACTTGGAGCGGTGCGTCGGCAACGCTCACGGTGCACGGCATAGCGTCTTCGTTCTTCACAGTCTCAAGCACCGTCGGGTTGCGATGCAGAATGGTCGCCGTGCCCGTGCCCTCGGGCGCAACCTCGCCGGTGACGCTGAAAGAAACACCCTTGTGGGTGGCGTTGCCGTTGATCTTGAAGACCCCACCGGATTTGCGCACGCTACAGCTGACCGACGCGCCGCTCTCGCCGTCCACGACGCGAGAACCAGGCTTGGTGGCGTCCGGCGGTGGTGAGCCGACGAATGCGGAGTGGCCACCGACCGTGCACTTCTTATTAGGCGGCGTGACCGAAGACGGGGCCGAGCGGATATTCACGTTGACGCCGCCCTGTGGAGGCGGCGGAACCGGATCGCTGCAGCCGAACGTTCCGAGCAGGCTGAGCCCGAGCGCTGCCGTAAGATTCCCCTTAAGCATCATCATGGTACCTCTCGCAATCGACTGGTCTTTCTTAGCTGCAATCGGCAAAAAGCGCCACGTTCTGTGAGCCCGTCCGCGCGTTTTTGCCAATATTTCCCGAGCCCTGCGCCCGGCTCAGCTTTCCGCTGCGCTTTTCAGGCCACGCTGGAGATCCGCCCACAGGTCCTCGGGGTCCTCTAGCCCCACGCTCAGGCGGACCAGGCTGTCGGAGATCCCGGTCTGCTCGCGCACCTCTTTGGGGATGGATGCGTGGGTCATGATCGCCGGGTGCTCCGCCAAGGACTCGACCCCGCCCAAGCTCTCCGCCAGGGTGAAGACCGAAAGCGCGCTCAAGAAGCGACGGGCTTCCTGCTCGCCGCCTTCCAGCTCCACGCTGATCATGCCGCCCGGGCCGCCCATCTGTTTGCGGGCCAGGGCGTGGTCTGGATGGCTTTCCAGTCCCGGATAGTGCACGCGGCGTACGCCGGCTGCGGATTCCAGTCGCTTGGCTAGGTCCAGGGCGCTCTGCACGTGGCGCCGCATGCGCACGGGTAGAGTCTTGATCCCGCGCAGCACCAGGTAGCAATCCATCGGGCTCGGCACCGCGCCGATGGCGTTCTGGAAGAATCGGATCTGCTCGGCCATGGCGTCATCGCTCGTGATCAGCGCACCGCCAACGACGTCAGAATGCCCGTTGATATACTTCGTGGTCGAGTGCATCACCGCAGTTGCGCCGAGCTCCAGGGGCCGCTGCAGCACCGGTGACGCAAATGTGTTGTCCACGATGAGCGGTAACTTCGCGTCCGTCGCGACCTTTGCCACCGCACGGATATCGAAGACTTTCAGCATGGGATTGGTCGGCGTTTCCATCCACACCAGCTTGGTCGACGCTTTGATGGCTTCTTCTACGTTGCCGACGTCGCGCATGTCGACGAAGGAGGTCTCGATGCCCATGGGCCGCATTACCTTGTCGAATAGGCGAAAGGTGCCGCCATAGACGTCGTCCCCGGACACCACGTGATCCCCCGGCTTGAGCGTATGCAACAAGGTCAAGGTCGCTGCGCTGCCACTGCCGAAGGCAAACCCGTGCGTGCCGCCCTCGAGCGCCGCCAAACACGACTCCAGAGCCTCTCGGGTCGGGTTGCCGCTGCGCGAGTACTCGAAGCGCGCCGGTTTGCCCGGCTCGGACTGGGCAAAGGTGCTCGCGAGCACGATGGGCTGCATGACTGCCCGGTGGATCGGATCGGGAGATTGGCCCGCGTGGATGGCCAATGTGTCTATGGAACGAGATTTTACCGCCATGGGCTGGCGGATCTAGCGCAGGGCGCGACGCGCGCAAAGCGTCGTGAAGGGCGCGCGAGCAATTGGGTTCGGGCGGGTGGACTCTGCCGCCGCCGCGGTCGCCGCCACCGACGCGGTCGCCGCCGCCGCTGCCCCCGATCCCAGAACGGCGTCATGAGCCCTGTCGTCCCTTGCCCTTGGCGGGTGCCTTGAAACGCCCCGCGTCATGCTAGCCTGCAGGCGCATGTTAGCGCGGTTCGCGGTTCCGCTCCTTTGCGCAGGCTTTGCCCTGTGCATGTGTCGCCCGCAGGGCGCGGAGTCTGCGAGTACGCCGGAGCCCACGGGCGCAATCCCTGCGACGGCGCCTGCACGCGCGCCGGATGCGGGCGCCCCAGCCGCGACGGCGCTCGATGCTGCGACCGCGGCGCCACCGCAAGCACCAGGCGTCGTGGTGCTCGAGCACGCGCCGTGTCGCTCGGACCGATCTGCGCTGCGCGTTGCCCTCGCCGCCAACGGCAGCGTCAGCGTTACGACTGCCGGCGCGCCCCCACAAACTGGAAGCGTGCCTGACGCCGAGGTCGACGCTTTGGTCCGGGCGCTCGCCGCGGCGGGCGTCGAACGTTGGGGCAATCTACGCTGCAAACAGAGCGAGCAGAGTCGCTGCGGCATGCATCCCTGCGTCGTCACGTTGAAGGTGCGCGTCGGCGGCGTCGAACACCTTGCGTCCAGCGATGGCAGCGCTGCACACGCCGAACTGGCCCGTGGGATTGCGCGAGTAAAACGCGTCGCGCAGACCTGGCGCTACCTCGACTCGGATCTCGACCCCGACGCCGCTGGCCCCTGCCAATCCGCCCACGACTGCGGCCTGGTCCAGGACAGCTGCGGCGGTCTGCACGCAGCCCTGGCTAGCAAAGCCAAAGCCCGCGCCGCCAGCGGCGATTGCGCGCTGGCGATCTTTCCCAAGTCCGGAGTCGAACCCAACTGCGTCGCGGGCCGCTGTGCGCTGTTGCCGGTGCTCGGCAACGCCCGCAGCTGCACCCGCAGCGCCGAATGTTCCGCCGTCAGCCATTGCGGGCACTACGGCGCCGTGCGCCGCGACCAATTGAAGAAGATCGCCCTCAAAAACGACCACCGCGCTTGCAACGCACCGAGCGGTCCCGTGCCGCCGGTAGCGTGTTTGCACGGCGTGTGTGTGACGCGAGGGCCGTAGTCAGAGATCGGTCCACGGGCGGCCTGAATTTCTCGCGTCACAGCGACACGTGGCGGGGCATTCGGAGTCGGCGGCACGCTGTCGTGCCGTGCTCAGCGCCATGTTATGACGATTAGATGATGCTCAAGAAACTGGTCTTCAGTGGAGCACTGATCGCGGCGGTGGGGGCGACAACTCCGGCGGACGCGTTCTGTGGATTTTACGTGAGCGGCGCCGACGCTGAACTCTTCAACAACGCCACGATGGTGGTGATGATGCGCGAGGGCAAGCTCACGGTGCTCAACATGCAGAATAACTACCAAGGGCCACCCCAAGATTTTGCGTTGGTGGTTCCGGTCCCGGTCGTTCTGCAAAAGGAGAACGTCAAGACGCTTCCGGCGGAAGTGTTCAGTCGCGTCGACCAACTCGCCGCGCCGCGGCTGGTCGAATACTGGGAGCAAGATCCCTGTGCGCCGCAGATCCGTCACGAACGGGCGGCGATGGCCGCGTCTCCCGCCGCACCGATGGCCCGCGCGAAGAAGAGCGGGGGTGCGGATCTGGGTGTAAAAATCGAAGCTCAGTTCAAAGTGGGCGAGTACGAGATCCTGATCCTCAGTGCTAAAGACTCCGGCGGCCTGGACAAGTGGCTGCGGCTCAAGAACTACAAGATCCCGGAAGGAGCCGAGGCGGTGCTGCGGCCCTACGTCCAGCAAGGTATGAAGTTCTTCGTGGCCAAGGTGGACGTGAAGAAGGTCCGCTTTGATGACGGTCGGGTGGTCCTGTCACCCTTGCGTTTCCACTACGAGTCCAAGGACTTCAACCTGCCGGTGCGTCTGGGGCTTTTGAATTCCAACGGCGAGCAGGATCTGATCGTGCACATCTTGGCCAAGGGACAGCGCTACGAAGTGGCCAACTACAACAATGTCACGATCCCCACCAACCTCGATGTTGCCGAAGCCGCGCGCGATCAATTTGGGTCCTTCTACACAGCACTCTTTTCCACGGTAATGGAAAAGCACCCCAAGTCGGTGATCACCGAATACTCGTGGGACGCCGGCAGCTGCGATCCGTGTCCGACGCCGCCGCTCCGCCAGAACGATTTGGCAACGCTGGGCGCCGACGTGCTTCCGTCAGCGCTGGAACAACCCGCGCTGGCTCTGCCACCAGGACGGCCGGTTCGCCCCGGAAGGCGCGCGCCCCGTCGTCGCTTTTGGGGCGGGGGTGGTTTCGTGCTCACGCGGCTCCACGCCCGCTACAAGAAGGACAGCCTGGGCGAAGATTTGGTGTTTCAGGCGGCGCCGCCCATCGCGGGTGGTCGGGAGCGCATGGGTGCCGATGGCGAGGTGGAGCAGGGTTCGGTCCCGACGAGCACCAACAACTTCCAAGCTCGCTACGCGATCCGGCATTCTTGGAAAGGTCCCATCGAGTGCGATAACCCAAGGCGGGGGCGTTGGGGCGGGCCGCCGAAGGGAGAAACTGGCAGCACACAGCCGCGAGCCGCGTCCAATCTCGGCTTTGCGCCGCCAAAGGAGGCCAAGCTCGCCACCTTCCTCACCAAGGATCTCACGGATCTCGGCGTCTCCGCACCGAAGCGGGCGCCCGAGCCCACGCTGCCCGCGCCCAAACCTCAAGTGCCCACAGCGCCCGCCGCCGAAGGTGCGCCGCAGCAGCGAAGCAGCGGCTGCGGCGCTTGCCACATGGACGCCACTTCAAGTCGTGGCGGTGTGTGGGCGGCGTTGCTGTCCGCCCTGGTCGCCGCCGGGCTTGGACGCCGTCGCCGCCGCTCGTGACGCGCGCATTCGTTCCTAAGGCGGCCGCGTCGCTGGTCGCGCTTCTCATCGGCTGCGGGCAACCGGACACCCCTTCACAAGATCTCTCGCAGCCCCAGCACATCAGGAGCGCCAAGAGCGCCGCGAGTGCTGACCCGCTGGTGCCTCGCTTGCCGAAGACGACGGCGCGGTTCTGGCCGGCACTGGTCGCTGCACCCGCAGATCTCGGCGGGGCGTCCCTTTCCGAGCCCCAGCGCTGCAGTCCGTGCCACGCCGAAATCGTGGCGGCATGGCAGGCCAGCGCGCACGCCTTCGCGTCCTTCAACAACCCGATCTATCGCGCGTCCGTGGAGACTCTGCGTGAGGCTCGGCCTCTTTCGACCAGTCGTGCGTGCGCCGCTTGCCACGATCCCGCGCTGCTCATCGATGACGCGATGAGCGCGACCATCGATCCAAGGGATCCCCGCGCCCACGCCGGAGTGAGCTGTGGAACGTGTCACGGCATCGTGAAGGCCAGCGCCGACGGCAACGGAAGTTACCAGCTGGGTCGCACGCCGATCCCCATTCCCCAATCGGACACGCCCGCCGAGCGCAAGCGACACCGACTGGCGGCGCGAACGAGCGCGCTGAGCCAGGCCGAGCTGTGCGCCAGTTGTCATCGCGCATTTTTGGGCGCGGACTCCGGCAACGCGCAGTTCTTCGCGGGCGCCGACGACTTCGGCCCGTGGGCACGCTCCGCCTTCGCCGGCAGTCACGGACAGCAGCTCGACCACGTCGACGCGAAGAGCTGCACCGATTGCCACATGCCGCGGGTGCGCCCCAGGGATCCCGCCGCAAAGACCGGGCGAGTTGCCTCCCACTTCTTTCCCGGTGGCCACACTTGGCTGCAGGCGATGCGTGGCGACGCGGCGCGACAGGCAGAGGTGGAGCGACTGCTCGCCGGCGCCGTGCGACTCGACGTTGCGGCAGTGACCCTTGGCGACCAGCGAGCATTCTTGCCCGAGCTGGACCTCGCACTCGAGGGGGGTCAACCGGTCATCCTCGACTTGGTCGTGGAGAACCTCCGGGTTGGACATCACTTTCCCGGCGGCGTGCGGGATGTTCAGGACACCTGGCTTGAGGTTCGCGTCGCCTCCAAAGATGGCAAATGGGTCGCGACGTCGGGCGCAGAGCATGAGCGGCGAGAGGAGCGGGACGCCCACAGCCTGCGTGCGGCAATCCTGGACGGAAGCGGCGCGGAGGTGAGTGCCCACGCGACGCATCAGTTCCAAAGCGTGGCCTTCGATCACACCCTGGGGCCGCGCGAGGCGCGGGTCGTTCGTTTCGCCTTCGTCATGCCCGATGCGGCCAAAGTGCCTGGCCCGTTGACCGTGACCGCCTCGCTTCGCCATCGCAGTCGGGACCGCGCGATGCAGGCGGCCGCCTGTCGTGAGTCCACGGGGGCCCGCGGTAGAGCCTACGCCGCCGTGGAACGAAGCGCTGGACGACGCGCGCTGGATCCCTGCGGGCCGCAACCGATCACCGTCATCGCGACCGCGCAGGCGCTGCTCGCCGCGCCGCATGTTCCACGCACGGACCCGAATGCGGCGGCGCGCCTGTACGCCTACGGCCGTGCGTTGCTTTCGGACGTGCAGGAGCAGCTTCCGACCGCCCTCGCGGCGCTGCAGGCGGCCCTCCGCGCAGCGGACCGCGAGGGCAACACGCAGGTCGCCGCCCAAACCCGCCTGGCCCTGGCGTCGCTCTTCGCGCGGCAAGGGCGCACGGACGACGCGCTGGCGGAGCTCACGAAGCTTCCCGATCCAGCTCACCCCGCCGCCCAGCGGGTTCGCGGTCAAGCCCTGGCACAGGTCTGGCGCTTCGACGAAGCTTTGGTGCCCTTCGAAGTGGCGGCGCGCGCTGCGCCTCGGGATGATGGAGTCTGGGCGCAGTTGGCGATCGCCCTCGGCAGCGTCGGCAAGCACCAACAAGCGCTGAGCGCTTCACGCATGGGGCTGCTCAGTGCGCCGCGCAACGAAGCGCTGTTGCGAGTGCAGGCGCTCAGCCTCGCCGGCCTAGAAGCGGGGTCCGGTGCCGACGCCGCCTCTCGAGCGTATCTGAGTCACCGCGAAACCGACGCGGCCGCGAGTCAACGCCGCGCCTGCGAGCAAACCAGCGCTGACTGCGCCCGCGAGCGGAGGCCGGTGCACGTTCACGAAATGCGTTAGCGCGCCGGGAAGGCCAATTGAAAGCGCTGGCTGGAGGCCGTATGCTCTGCCCATGGCACGAGCACCAGCCGCGCGAAGCAGGGCCCCGAGCTCGCGCGGAATCGACGCGATGGTACTGGCAGCCGCTGTCATGGTTGGGTGCAGCTCGTCTTCGTCCAAGTCTACCCAGCCTGCCTGCAAAGCAGGCGAGCAAGATGTGTGTTTGGCGCCCAGTGGTTGCCAGGGCGTTCGGCTCTGCGAGGCGGACGGAACATTCGCAGCCTGCGTCTGCGATGACGGCGGAAGCTCCGGCGGCACCAGCGGTGCGTCGGGCAGCGGGGGCGTCGCGACGGGCGGCGTGTCGGGAGGTGGAGCCAGCGGCGCCTCCGGCAGCGGCGGGGGTGCGGGAACCGGTGGAGGTGCCGGCGCGGATGCTGGCGCTGATGCCGGCTCCGAAGCAGGCAGCGACGCCGCGACAGACGGAGGCCAACTCTGCACCCCAAACGCCAAGTACTGTGACGGAGCTTCGGTAAAGCAATGCAGCACGGATGGCAGCTCGGCCTCTTTGGTCCAGACTTGCACCCCGACTCAGTTTTGCGATGCCGTGAGCACCAGCTGCAAAGCTCAGCTGTGTACGCCGAGCACGCGCACCTGTAGTGGTACCACGCTGTTGGAATGCAACGCGCAGGGCAGCGCTGAGACCACCGTGGTGGATTGCGCCACGACGGGCAAGAAGTGCCTCGACGGCGCGTGTGATCCCAATGTGGCGGACTTGGTTGCTTATTGGCGGTTCGATGACGCGACGGGCACTGCCGCCCGGGATTCCTCCGGCGCAGGACTTCACGGCACGCTCAATGGTGGCAGCTGGGTGAGCGGCAAAGTGGGCGGTGCGCTCAGTTTCGACGGGGATGACTTCGTAGATGTGGGGGACGTCCTCAACGGTCTGACGCTGCCGTTTACGATTCTGGCGTGGGTCAAACCGGACGCGACCGGCGGGGCCTTGGCGTCGTCCGACGAAAATGGGCTCACTAATTATCAGGGTTTCAATTGGTACTTTCTCACGAATGAGTCGCGGCCAGGTTTTCACTACGGCGACGCCACCTGCAGCTGCACGACGGGGCGACGGACCCGCGCGGGAAAGACAGCGTTGCCCCTCACTCAGTGGTCCCACGTGGCGGCGATCGTCACGAGCAACAACATCTCGCTGTTCGAGGATGGCGTTGGCGACGACAGTGCCATGAACGGCACAGCAACCACTATGGTTCACACCGCCGATCCCCTGCGCATTGGGGTTGCCCGAGGGCTCTTTTTCAAGGGTGCTATCGACGAGCTTCGAATCTACTCGCGCGCGCTGACAATTCCAGAGATCCAAGCGTTGATGACCCCCTGAACTCCGCGCCGAAGTCGGTCGCCCACGCTCCAGGCGCGCACTCTCCCCGTCGTGCTATGCCCTTCGCGATGTCTGACTCCGTCGAAGCTGCGCTGCTCACGCGGCAGTGGCTCGATCGTCCGGGTGGGGTGGAGCTGACGTTTTGGGCGGCGTCGGAGGGTGGGCCGATCAAGATCGTGTTCACGGGTCAAGAGGCCGTGCTGTTCTTGGATCGCAGGGTGCCAAGCGAAGCAGGTCGACGCAGGCCGGTGGAGCTACAGAGCCTTGCGGGTCGCCCCGTCGATGCGGTGTACTTTGGCAGCCAGCGCGATCTGGTGGCCGAGCGCGCGCGGATCCGCCAGGGCATGGGGCGGACTCTCGAAGGCACTGTCAAACCGCACGATCGTTTTCTGATGGAGCGCTTCGTCACCGGATCGGTTTGCGTCGAGGGCAGGTTGCAGCAACGCGACGGCTATCGCGAGGTGGTCAACCCGCGCATCCAGGCCAGCGAGTACGCTCCGAAGTTGAAGCTGCTTGCCTTCGACATCGAGACGGACGGGTTCGAGGGAGCGCTGCTGTCCATCGCGGTGGCGGGCGTCGGGGGCGAGCGGGTGTGGATGCGCGGCGACGACGCCAGCTCCGAGCACCCAAGCTTCGTCCAAGTGGCGGACGAGGCCGCGTTGATCACGGCCTTCATCGATCACGTCGCGCAGGCCGATCCCGATGTGCTTTCAGGCTGGAACGTGATCGAATTCGACTTGGCGACCCTCGAGCGCAAAGCGGCACAGTGCGGCATCGCCTTTAGTCTCGGGCGGGGCAGGGAGCGCGCCGCGGTGCTGTTGCCGCAAAGCGCCCAGCAGCCCCACGTGGCGCGGGTGCCTGGGCGCGTGGTGCTCGACGGGATCGCGTCGCTCCGCTCCGCGACCTACGCTTTCGAGAGCTTTCGTCTGGAGGACGTCGCGCAGACGCTGCTCGGTCGTGGCAAAAAGATCGAACACGGCGGCGATCCCGTGGCGGAGATCCGCCGGCTCTTCGTCGAGGACAAGCCCGCGCTGGCCGCCTACAACCTCGAAGACTGCCGGCTCGTGCTGGAGATCTTCGAAGCCGCGGATCTCGTCGGCTTCGCCGTGGAGCGCCAGGCGCTGACGGGGCTACCCATGGATCGCCAGGGCGGCTCGGCGGCGGCCTTCGACAATCTCTATCTCCCGCGGCTGCATCGGCGCGGCTACGTCGCGCCCGACGTGGGCGATGGCCTGGAGATGGCGCGCAGTCCCGGCGGCTACGTGATGGATTCCGTGCCGGGGCTCTACGACAACGTGCTCGTGCTCGACTTCAAGAGCCTGTACCCGAGCATCATCCGCACCTTTGCCATCGATCCCCTCGGCCTCGCCGTGCCCGGGGACGATCCCATTCCCGGCTTCGAGGGCGGCAGCTTCGCGCGGGACGGACACATCCTGCCGGCCCTGATCGAGGGCCTCTGGTGCGCCCGGGACGAAGCGAAGCGCCGCAAAGACGCCGCGCGCTCCCGGGCGATCAAGATCTTGATGAACTCGTTCTACGGCGTGTTGGGCAGCGGCGGCTGCCGCTTCTTCAGCCCAAAGCTGGCCAGCTCCATCACGCTGCGTGGCCACGAGATCATCCTGGAAAGCCGCAAGTTCATCGAAGCGCGCGGCCTCGAAGTGATCTACGGCGACACGGACTCCCTGTTCGTGCACGTGGGCAAGGCCTCGGAAAAAGAATGCACCGAAATCGGAGATTCGCTGGCGCGGGATCTGAACGCGCACTGGACCGCGCGTCTCGCCGAGGCGTATCGCATCGACAGCCACCTCGAGCTCGAGTTCGAGACGCACTATCGCCGCTTCTTGATGCCGACCATGCGCGGCTCAGAAAAGGGGAGCAAGAAGCGCTACGCCGGCGCCATCGGTCGTGGCCCCGACGCCGCACTCGTGATCAAGGGCCTCGAAGCCGCGCGCACGGATTGGACGCCCCTGGCGCGACGTTTCCAACGCGAGCTGCTAGCGCGGGTGTTCACGGATCAGCCCTGGCGACAGTGGACGGTTGAGCTGGCGCGAGCGCTTCGCGCAGGACGGCTCGACGCCGAGCTGGTCTACCGCAAGCGCGTCCGCCGCGCCTTGGACGACTACGAGAAGAACGTGCCGCCCCACATCCAAGCCGCCAAAAAGCTCGGCCGCCCCGCCCGGGAGATCCGCTACGTGATCACGAGCCGCGGCGCCGAACCCATCGACCTGCCCCACGCCCCCCTCGACTACGACCACTATTTGGAGCGCCAGCTCGCGCCCGCGGCGGATTGCATCCTGCCGTTCCTAGGCACGAACTTCGACGCCGTCGCGGGCCGGCAGATGGTGCTGTTTGAGTGAGGGGTGGGCCTGTGGCGACCTCCGATCACAGGGAACACCGCTCCGGGCCCACGGACGCCGAGCCCTCCATGCCCGTCTGGTATCTGCTCACGGCCTTCCTTGTGGCTACCGGCATCAACGACATCTTGATGTCGCGCGGCGTATTGCGAGCAGCGGCCGCGAGGCGGTCGCCCTGTGCGAACACGATCAGTTCGATCTCGTGCTGTGCGATGTGATGATGCCGAACCTGAGCGGACCCCAAGTCTATGAAGAACTCGCCAAGCGTTCACCCGGCATGCAGCATCGCGTCTTGTTCATGACCGGCGGCGCCTTCACGGCCGCCGAGCGCCAGTTCCTGGATCGCGTGCCAAACAAGTGGATCGCAAAGCCACTGGACGTGAACCAGTTGCGTTCGCTCGTTGGCGAGCTGCTGTCAGAGTGGGACGGGGAACGGCCCGGCTGAACTTCGTGCCCGACCACGAAGCCTCAGCGCGCGTCGCCGTGCATTGCCCCTAGTAGCCAAACACCGTCAACTCAGGACCTTGGCAATAGGCGGCGCCGGAGCGCAGGCGGCGGCACAGACCTGACTCCATGACTTGGTAGTCGTTGCCGGTGCGGAGCTCGGCTTCGAAGCTGCCATCGGCGAAGGGGAAGAAATGATATCCCCCGCCCCAGTTGGCCATGCCCTTGAGCGCGCCCAGTTCGAGGTCTTCGTACAGGGTCACGCCGCTTCCGGGGATCACGTAGTCCCAGAAGTTGCCGTGCCGGCCATCAAAATCAAACTCCACCGCAGCGGTCTGCGGTGGCGTGGCTCGTGTCAGCACGTTGGATACGCTAATCCTGGCGACGCGCCCGTTGCGGGCACCCTCTGGCACGTAGCCCACCCAGAACTGACCGGGAAGGTTGCCCGCATCGATGGATCCCCCACTGGAGTGCCGCAAGAGATGAAAGACCAGCGTGGGCTTTTCAGTCAAGTAGATGGGCGTTGCGTTGTCGACACGCGACCAACGCAGCGAGCTTCGGTCCAGACAGTACAGCACTCCTTGCGTGTGAGTAGTACCGCCTTCGTCGGTCACGGTTGTCGGAATGACGCCGCATGCTACAGCAAGCTCCTGCCACGCAGCGCCTAGCGAGCGGTAGTCGGGTGACGGCCACGTGGTGAACGCCGGTGCATGCGGCGCGGTGAACGTGGCGCCAGAAGTGTCGCGCGGCGTCTCCGCAACCCACGCCGCTGGCGTGGCAGACACCGGCGAGTCGCTCTTGTACGCGAAGAGCGCATTATCGTAGTTGCGCCCGAACACCATCATCAGCCTGCCGCCGGCGGCAATGCTCGCGTCCACCGGTAGCACAGCCAATTCGCTGTCCCCGCAAGCGGTCAGTCGTCCGAGTGTCGCGGTGGTCCAGTTCAGGCTTCCGGAGGCACTGGGTTCGTCAGAGTACTGGATGCGCAGTTGGCATGTGCCAGGCGCGGCCGTTTCTTCCACGTACGCGACGACCACGTGATCGTCCCAACCGGCAACAGAAAGCCCAACAACCTTTCGGCCGGTGGAGAGCAGCTCCTCGGGTTGCCACTCCGCGCACGCTTCGCCCAGTCGCTGCGATAGGCAACTGCCTTGCGCCTTGGGTCCGAGGGTGGAGTGCCGGTACTGAATGCGACCGTCCTTGTCGACGTAGAAGGCGTACAGACGCGAACCGACGCGCAGCAGGTCTGGCGTGCTGCCAACTCCCGGACCCGCAGCAGGGTTGTTCAAGATCTGAAGATTGGCGCGCGTGGCTTCGCCGGGGCCTGGGCACCACGTCGCCGGTGCCCGCAGCAGGCCGTGTTCGTAGTTTCCAGTGAGGTTCCAGTCGATGTTTGCCAGGCCATCTCCGGCCGAGCTCAGCCGCGAGCCATCCACCTGGAACCGGAACACGTCGGTAGAAATCAGCGCCTGAGCTGCGGTCGTCATGCCGGCGACACGGAAGTCTTGTTCCCGCACACTTGCGGGGTTCAGCACGGCAGAAGTGGTCACATCTGCTGACGAAAACCCCATGTCCTTTCTGTAGTTGTAGGCGTAGTTCATCTGGCTGAAGTAGTGGGGCTTGCAGTTGGACTTGCCCCAACTGAAGTGCCCGTCATGGCCCAAGCCGAAGGTGTGGCCGATTTCGTGCGCAACCACGTACGCCCCCAGTCCGGAACCAAAGGCGCCGCCAGCGTTCGCTTGCCCGCCGCCCCGGCCGTAGGGTGAGGTCAGGCCGTAGCGAAAGTATCGCATGCGGTGTCGATTGAAGAACTCGTTGGACTCGTAGGCCAGATCACGAAGTTGCCGCTCGGCCGTGGCTGATTCCGGCGGGCAAAGGTCCGTGTAGTGCGGCGCCACTTCGCAGAACTGCCCCCAGCTTGCGCGGCCTTGCTCAGTGCTCAGATCATTTGCTGTAGTGGGCACCCGCGTGCCGCCACCACCCCACGCACCGAAGGCGCGATGGCGATACAGCCACTGCTCCTGATCGACCGAGTCATTGCACTTCCTCAGGCACACCGCATCCGCATCGCAGGAGTAACGGCAGTGCTCTTCACGGCCAGCGGTGGTGAGAATGGGGTTTGCCCCGATGTCGGCATGCACGCGGATGCCGTCCAAGCCGCTCGGATTGAGTAGGTCGGCCACCGCGCCGCTGGCGTAGAGATCATCAACAATGCCGGCGAACTCGCCGCGAAAGACCTTGCTGCTCCCGGGCAGGCCGGTTGCTTCGTCTAGGTATGGACTGGCTGCGCTGCGAAAGGTGTACTCCCTGGGATGGTCTGGATTCACGTTGAAATCCAGCTCGAGGAAGAGGTCCTTGTGCAGCGGGTCGGCCCCCATGACCGGCAACGCGATGGTACGAAAGACCGCTTCTGGCTCAGGAAAAGGGGCGCGGTGCTGATCGAGCTCGACGCCAAAGATCTCTTCGCGGTCGGTCAAGCCGTCGTGGTCGGTGTCCGCGAACCACAATGGCTCGCTGGGCGCGGCGGTCGCTAGGTGCGCGGAGCGTTGAACGCAATATGGGTACCAAGCGGCGGGATGCGCGCCGCGGTTGTGGGGATCACAGGTGCACAGTTGTGCCTCCGTTTCCGCGCTGATGCCGTCTGTGTCGCGGTCAGGCTCGTTCGGATGATTCAACACCAGGTCAACCCGGCCCATCGGCGCGATGGGCGCAAAGCCCACGGGCGGCGCTGTGGGCTGAGTCGACGGCGGAAAGACGCCCTCGGCAAACTCCGGTGCAGGGTCCACGTACAGGTCGTTGCCAAAGGGGCTGACCGTCTGCAGCGCGTCCACGGTGCCCTGGGGCAAGTACGCGCCTGTAAAGGTGAAGTCCCGGGACTCGACGGATTGACCCAAGACGAGCGCGCGGGTGGGGATGCGGCTCGCCAGCACATCCCGTGACACGCGCCCAGCCGGGCCAACGCCGCTGTCGTAGTCAAACCCCACCAACTCGTCGCCGCGAAAGAGGGCCAGCGGCAGCGTCGTGGGCGTCTGGGGCAGGTCGGTGTAGCGGGTGAGTGCGACCTCGAAGTCTATGTCCGTGTCGTCATAGTTGAGCTCCAAGGGGAAGCTGCGCAGCTGCACCTCGACGTTCGTCGTTCGCTCGGCGCTACCGCTCGTCACGGTCGTGGTCACCCGCGCCGTGCCGGCGATGGAGGGGCGTGCGTTGAGCACCAGAGCCGAGACACACTTCGTGGTGGTGGTGGCGTTGGTGTATCTCAGAAACGAAGCCGCCGCCCCGTGCACCGCGTCGTCGTTCCGCGCCAGCATTGAAGCTGTCGCGCTGTCGTACAGATACGCAACCGTATCGACGCCGGGTTGCAGCTGCGACGTGCTGATCGTCAAGCCTTGGCCGGCAGTCAGACAGTGCTTTTCCGTGTGCACCTGGCTCAGTTGAATGTTTCGGTACACCCGCTGTCGCGCTTGGTTGGCGGCAGCGGTTGCGTACGCGCCACAGGCCGCAGGTCGCACGCGCAGATCCACAAACGGGTTTGGCCTGACCTCGGGCCAGCCGCCCGGGCGCCAGAGTTCATCGATGGTATTGCCGCCGCCTCCGGCTTCATCGATGAACGCGGGACCTACGATCAGGTTCTCGAGGTCGAGGTCCAGCGGGGTGAAGATATCCCCCTTCAGTTTCGCGTACTCCGCTGGGTCCTTGATCTTCTTGAGCTGCCCCAACTTCGCGGTCGCCGTCTTGAGACGTGCGTTGAGGTACCCGGGAAGCTTCGGCACCTTCAGCGGCCGGACGTTTGCCGCCAGCGAAAGGTTGAGGGCGTCCACCACTTTGGGATCGTTCACCCCTAGCTGGGAGACCGTTGCCTTCGGCGATAGGGGCTGCACGCGGTTGGGCTCGAAGTAGAAAGACTTCCAGTCCGTGCGCGGGGGAGTCGAGCACGGCTCCAGCTCCGCCTCCTCGTCGCCTTGCCCACCGCCTCCTGGATCCGGGGGAGGCTCCGGCGGAGTGCAGCCGGCCAAGGCCAACGCCGTAGGCATGAGCAACGCCCACACGCTCGCAATGCGACTGGAGCTCCGAGCCGGCGTTTTGGGGTGGAAGTTACGGGCGTTACGGAATGTTCGGTTCTTCGCTGCTACCACGCGAGCACCCTAACATACGCGTCGGAGCTCACGGCCGCAGTGGCGCTCCGTCCCGTTGAGAAGCGCCTAGTTACACTTCTCTTTGGCGCCAGTCACAATGGCCTGCATTTCCGCGGCGGAGATGTACTGCGGTGC
The DNA here is from genome assembly GCA_937872925.1 of uncultured Myxococcales bacterium. Classification (GTDB taxonomy): domain Bacteria; phylum Myxococcota_A; class Polyangia; order Polyangiales; family Polyangiaceae; genus JACKEA01. Next base: position 18,242 of record CALMUT010000137.1, read on the forward strand.
GTAGGACGCTCCGCGGGATTGGATCTGTGAGTAGAAGGTGCGCATGTGGTTTCTGGAGCCACACTGCAGCGCTTCGTAGAGCGCGAGCGCGGCCGGATCCTGCGTCCGGCCCTTCATGGTTTCGATGTCGCGTATGTCTAGGTCTTCGATGGTGGCGCCCACCTGCAGCGCGGCAAGTTCGGACTGCTTGCCCTGAGCAACAAGGTCCACGTACAGCTTCGCGAGGGTGGGGTCTACGAACACGCCGACGCTGTCGTCGACGACTGGATCTGGGATCCCGACCTTTTGCAGCAGGTCCTTCACTCGGTCCGTATGGGTCTGCTCTGACGCCGCGATGTTCGAGTGCGGTTGGAGCTGCCATACGTCGTACAGGGTCAGGTAGACGTCGCGTGCGAGCTTTTCTTCTTCACGCAGAAAGAGCAAGTCTTGTTCCAGGGCCTGGCTGACACTGGCGCCGCCTGCTTGTCCCGCGCTGCCACCGAGGCCGCCGCCTCCGCCCGCCCCGGAAACTGCGCCCATGCCAGCGTTGCCAGCTGGATTGCCCGGACTGGATTCACTGCCGCAAGCGGAGATGCCCAGTGCCAGAAGGGTGATCGCGAGTGTGCTTGATCTCATGAGTCGCTCCCAAGTCGCGCCGTTCGGAGCGCGTGTTCGTAGGAGTCCGCAGCACGACAAAAGGGTTCGGATCCCGAGCGTCGGCGTCCGAAAATTGGGGGGCGCCCGCTCGGCGTTTCTTGTGCCTGACGCGGCTGCGCTCCACGCCCCACCTCATACCGCGCGCCCCTCGCCGGCTTCCTCGTAGGTCTTGCCGTCGCGGATGTTGTAGATGCGTTTGAAGGTCGGGATGATCTTGTCGTCGTGGGTGACGACGATGATGGCAGTCTGAAATTCCCGTGCCAGGCGATTGAGGATGCGCATGACGGCCAGGGCGCGCTCGCCGTCTAGGGGCGCGGTGGGCTCGTCCGCCAGGATGATGGGCGGCTTGTTGGCCAGCGCTCTGGCAATGGAGACGCGCTGCTGTTCGCCACCTGAAAGCTCGGAGACACGCGCCTGCGCGCGGTGTTGCACGTCCAGCGCCGTCAGCATCTCGAGCGCCGTGGCCCGCGCCACAGCGTTCTTGACGCCGGCCAACATGGGCAAGAGCGCCACATTGTCCGTCGCGTCCAGAAAAGGGATCAAATAGGGCGCTTGGAAGACGAAACCAATGCGGTCGCGCCGCAGCGCACGCAGGTCGCGTCGCTTCCAGCCATCGTCGTAGATCACCTCGCCAGCCAGGGTGAAACGCCCGGAGGTTGGCTCAATCACCGCGCCTAGGCTCTTGAGCAAGGTGCTCTTGCCGGAGCCCGAGGGGCCGATCAATCCCACGACCTCGCCGGGGTCGACCTGCATGTCCACGCCCTTGAGGGCGTCCACAGCGGTGGGACCGCTGCCGTAGCGCTTCGTGAGATTTTCGATCCGGATGGCTGGTTCGGTGTGGGTCATGGCTTTATCCGCCAATGGCTTCCGCGGGGTCGATGTGCAGCGCCGCGCGGATCGCCAGCACGGACGCCAGTGCGCAGATCAGCAGCGTGAGCCCGAAGGCGACCACTGCATCGTTGGTTTGGAGCAACACGTACTTGGGAAATACTGGCGCCCAGAGCGTGGCAGCGAACTTGCCGACGAAGAAGCCGATGAAGCCCAGTCCAAGCGCCTCTTGCATGATCATCGTGGCGATGGTGCGGTCGCGTGTGCCAATCAGCTTGAGGACGGCGATCTCTTTGATCTTGCCGAGGGTCATCGTGTAGATGATGAAAGCCACGATCGCGGCGCTCACGATCGCAAGGATGACCAGAAACAGTCCGATTTGCTTGGCTGCGGTGGCGATCAGCTTTGCGACCAGGATGTCTTCCATGTCCGCGTTGGTGTAGGCGGTCAGGTGCTTCCAGCGCTTGATGTTGTCGGTCACCTGACGCGGATCGTGCCCCGCTTGCACCCGCACCAAGACGGTATTGACCCGGTGAGAAGAGGTCTGGATCGCTTCGACGGCTTTCAGCAAGCCGGGTTGGCCGGGGCGATTCACGGCGGGGTTTGCCGCGAGCCGGTTGCGGTCATTGACGATGGATTCGTTGTCCTTCAGAAACTGCGCTTGCTGCGCGTCCTTGATGGGAATGAACACCATCGGGTCGCCATTCGATGACACTGCGCGACGGGTGAGCCCGACCACGGTGTAGTCGTTGCGCCGAATGCCGATGCGGTCTCCCACTTTGAAGCCCGTCTTTACGTCCGCCACCGCTTCGTAATGGGCCTGAGCGATGGGTCGCCCGGCGACGAGAAAGGGCGGGCCGCCCAGGCGCCCGGGCTCGTAGCCCGCCACCATCACGCGCACATCCTTGCCGGCGCGGCGCACTTGCATCGTGAGGTAGGCGACGTTGCCGGTCTCCGCCACGCCGGGCAGACCTTCGATGCTGCGATAGACGTCGTCTTGCAAGCTGGACGGTTCAGCGAAGGGCCCGAGGGTGTTCTGTTGCACCACCCAGATATCGGCGCCGCCGGCACGTAGCAGCACCTTGGCGTCGTCAACCATGCCTCGGTACACCCCGGCCATGGTCAACGTGACGCCGATGAGCAGCCCCAGACCGAAACCCGTGAGCAAGTAGCGCCCGAGGTGGTTGGCGACGTCCCGGCGCGCGAGGTTGATCATGGCGCGACCTTTTCCTGCCGGACGCGGACTCCCTCGGCGAGCTGCGCGGAGCTGTAGACGATGACGCTATCTCCCTCGCTCAAACCGGAAAGGATCTGAGTCGCATCTGCCTGGCCCTGGGTGCCCACCCGGACTGGAGCAAAACGGGCACGACCCTCCAGCATCTGCCACACACCGGTCTCGCCTCCCTGACGCGCGATGGCTGCACTGGGCGTGGTGAGCACGCCGGTCTGGCGCGGCAATCGGATCGTCACTTCCGCCAGCTCCCCCATGTAGAGCTGCGCGGGATGCGGATCGAAACTCACATCCACGATCCGTTCCTCGGTGACTGGATCGCTTTGCATTTCGATGCGGGCGACTCGACCCGGTTTCGGCGACTCCGGCGCGGAGCGGAGCACGATGCTGGCCAACTGCCCGACCTGCACACGTTGGGCGCGGGACTGGTCGATCCGTGCTCGAACCCAGAGGCTCTTGGGGTCCACGAGGCGTACCACCGCTTGGCCAGCGACCACCGTCGTCCCGCTTTCGACCTCTCGCGACACAATCACACCGTCCACGGGGCTCACGAGTCGCAGGCTGTCGCGCAGGGTCGCTGCGCCGTGGGACTCGGCGCGGGTGCGACTGGTGTCGCCCCGTGCCGCCGCGGCGTTGGCACGTGCGGCGGCGAGGGCCGACTCTGCCCGTTCGGCCTCGCTATTGCTGACGTCCAAGAGCTGCTTGCTGATGACACCCTGGCCATACAGTGCGCGATCGCGATTGCGGTTGCTCTCGGCGAGCTTGACGCGGCTTTTTGCCTCCGCGACCTGGGCGTCGGCGGCGCGCACCGCCTGACGCGACCGCGAGCTCGAGCTTTTGGCGGCCTGAACTCGCAGGTCCAGATCGATCGGATCCATTTCCGCCAAGAGCTGACCCTCCTTCACCGCTTCGCCCTGATCCACCAGCACACGCAGGACGCGCCCCGGAGCGATCGGGCCGACGGCGTAGGTCAGGCGTGCATCCACGGTGCCGATCCCGAACACGCTGGGCTCGACATCCGCGCGCACGACGCGGCCGGTCTCGACCCCGACTGGGGCCAAAGGGCCTCGCGTAGTCAGCAGCCAAAAGAAACCGGCTGCGAAAGCCACCACGCCGGCGATGATGAGAACAAGCTTCAACTTTGATTTCATTGCGTCACCCGAACTGGCTGCAGCATCGACTCGAGGGTGCGCCAGCACCGCTCTCCCATCTCGGCAATCGGTGCCGTGAGCGCGCCGTCTTTCGCTGCGAACAAGACCCCCATCACCATCCCGGTGATCAAGATGGTCGTCGCCTCGATGTCGATGTCGCTGCGGATCAAGCCCTGCTGGGCGGCGTCCCGGAGGCACGACCTGACGAACTCGCGACCGCGGTTTCTGAGCGCGGCAACCCGAAGCGGCCCCTCATCTCCCAAGGCGTGAGAAATTTGGTCCGAGAAGATCACGGACGGGAGGTCGGGTTGCACGGCGATGGAGTGCAGGCGGCGCCGGATGAACTGCTCCAGCCGCACCAGCGGATTCGGGGACACGGGTCCTGCCGGTGCGTCCAGCAAGTCGTGGATCCTGTCGAGGGCAGCGAGCTTGACCTCGTTCATGTCCTTGAAGTGGCGGAAGATCGTTGCGTCGGTGATGCCGACCTCCCGAGCCAACTGGGCCGCCGTAAACTCGCGGAGCCCCCGCTCCCCGATGATCTTGATGGCGGCATCGGCGATCTGCTTGCGGCGTTCTGGTGCTGATTTTCGAGTCGTCATGGGGTTTGGAGCTAGTGAATGCTTACTAACATACGTCCTCGGTCCGTGCCGTCAAGGCCGCGGCGCCGCCTCCGGAACCGTCCCCTCGAGCGCCTCGCCAGCGCCATGGGGCGCGAACGAGTCAGGATCGACTAGCGAAACGACAGCATCAAAGCGGTTTGTAAGGAGTCTTGCGCTCTCAGTCCCGCGTCTTCAACAAACGCTCGAGCTCTTTCCACAGCTGCTCGGGCGACGCCTTGCGTTTTCGGCCGTCGAGAGCGGCCCCCCGCACGATGCCCATGAAGGCCCAGGTCAGCACGTCGGTCGACACGCCCGAGTCGACCACACCCTGGTCCCGCGCTTCGACCAAACACTTGCGTACGAACCCCACGGATCGCTCGACGATGGATCGCACGCGCTCGACCCCCTCCGCCCCGGCGGCGGCAGCCAGTCGGTCCCCGAAGGCCAAGCGCATGATCACGGGATAGCGTCGCACCAGCCCCACTCGTTGGATGAAGAAGATGCGCAGGCGATCGAGTGGGTCCGCGCTTGCAGGTGGAAAGTCCTCGAACAGCATGCTCTCGAAGGTCTCGATGGCCGCAGCCACGATCGCCGCCTTGTCACTGAAGTGGCGAAACAGCGCCGCGTCAGAGACGCCAACACGACGTGCGATCTCCGCGGCGGTCAGCCGCGACGTGCCCTCTGTTGCCACGATCTCGAGCACCGCGCGGGCAATCTGTTCCTTTCTTTCGTCCGCGGGCAGGCGGTTTCTCTGCATGCTAGCCACTTGCGGCGCATTTTCCCTTGCTGTCAAGGTTGGACCTGCTCGCCGCGTGATCGAGGCTGGCAGTGTTTTGGATAGAGCTTTTAGGTTCGCGCCCACCGAATTCACCGCTACCGCCCGAGTGCGCTGCGTGCACTCTGCGAAGTAGCGCGGCCCCGCCCGCCGCGTGGGGCCGCCGCTAGCGTTTGCGGGGCCTTGGGAAGCCGAATTCGTCGAGTCGGTTTACAAGCGTGCGTCGCGAGATGCCGAGGGGCTCCGCTGCCCGAGATTGGTTGCCTCCGCTCTGCTCCAGGGCGCTTGCGATGCGTTCGCGTTCGGAGTTGAGCTCGACGCCGTCGCCCCCGGGCGCATCGAAGAGCAGATGCTCGGGCTCGATGCGCTGTCCGTCTGCCAGCACCACGGCTCGCTCCAGCAGGTTCTTGAGTTCGCGGACGTTGCCTGGAAACGGGTGCTTGCGCAGTTGGGCAAAGGCGCGATTGGACAATGTCAGTGGCTGCCGGCCCTGCCGTTCGCAAGCGTGGCGCAGCAGCTCCTCCGTTAGCCCCGCAAATTCAAGCTGACGTTTGCGTAGGGGTGGCAAGCGGATGGTCATGCCTGCCAAGCGAAAGTATAGGTCCCGTCGGAACGTCCCGGCGGCGACCATTTGATCCAGAGGGCGGTTTGTGGCCGCCATGAATCGGACGTCGATGGCGCGGGCCTCAACTCCTCCCACGCGCCGGATCTCGCGTTGTTCGATGGCGCGCAGCAACTTCGCTTGGATGGGCAAACTCGACTCGGCGACTTCATCCAAGAAGACACTGCCGCCGCGCGCAGTCTCGAGCAAACCTGGTTTGGCGGACACGGCGCCCGTGAACGCACCCCGTTCGTGACCGAATAGTTCGCTTTCCAACAGATTGTCGCCCAAGGTCGCGCAGTTGATCTTGACCAGGGGAGCCTGTTGTCGCGGGGAAAGTCCGTGGATCTTGTCTGCCGCGACGTCTTTGCCAACACCCGTTTCCCCGAGGAGCAGCACGCACAGATCGCTGCTGGCGACGCGCGCAATCAGATTGTCCACACGGGACTTCTCGGTTGCGCGCGTCTCCGGTAACTCAAGGACCAAATAGGCTCCACCGATTTCAATCAGGTCGTCCGGCTGCACCGTCTCCGGCTGATGCGCCTCCAGTTGCCGGCCGGCGACTTTGGTGCCGTTCGAGCTGCCCAGGTCTGTCACGGTGACACGGTCGCCAAGGGTCAGGCGCGCATGTTCCCGAGACACCGTGGAGTGGTCGATGCGCAGGTTAGTCGACGCGCCTCGGCCGATCACGACTTCCATTTCGGGGTCCAGAAAACACGCCGCGTGCCCGCCTTCCCAGAAGGCCAGCACGCGGCCTCGGTTACCGGACGATTCCTCAAGGGCGCTCGTGCGTGTGTCGTCCTGTCCCACGCCCGGCAGTCTAGCGCAACATCTGCAGCGGCGCGCCGGTTGCGGCAATGCCGCATGCCTGCGAAACTGGTCCCGGTGTCGGAGTCATCGAAGTTAGCGCCAGGTCTTCGGCTTGATCGCTACGAGCTGCTCTGCCCGATGGCGCGCGGTGGCATGGCGGAAGTGTGGGCCGCCCAGCAATACGGCAAGCATGGCTTCCAGCGCACCGTCGCCATCAAGACGATCCTGTCGCAACACGCCTCAGACTCCCGAGCACGGCGCATGTTTCTCGAAGAAGCGCGGCTCGTCGCATCCGTTCGCCATCCGAACGTCACGGAGATCTACGACTTCGGCGAGGAGCGCGAAGTGCTCTTCATGGCTTTGGAGTACGTCGAGGGCGATTCGGTGCTGCGCCTTCATCGCGCTTACCGTTCCGAAGGCGGCCTGCCACCGCCTCTGGCCTTGCGGGTCGTTGCGGACGCTTGTCTCGGGCTGCATGCGGCGCATGAGCATATGTCCGACGACGGCACGCCCGCCACGATCATTCATCGGGACGTCTCACCACAAAACATACTGTGCAGTACGTCGGGAGCCGTGAAGTTGATCGACTTTGGCATCGCCAGGATGACGGGCGCGATGCATCAAGACACCACCGGCGGACTCAAGGGCAAGGTGCACTACATGGCACCTGAGCAGGCACTGGGACGTCCGGTCGACCGGCGCGCGGACATCTGGGGACTCGGCGCAACGCTGTTCAAGTTGCTTGAGGGCCGTCCGCCGCTCGCCGGCGCCAATGAATTGGAGACGCTGCACTTGCTAACCAGCGGCGCGGCGCCTCCCGAGATGAAGAATGCTCCCGCCCAGGTGCAAAAGATCGTCCAGCGCGCTCTTCAATACGAGCCGGAGGACCGTTTTCAGTCGGCTGAAGAGATGTATGCCGAACTGGACGACACCATTGCGAAAATTTACGGTCGCGTCACGCAGCGTGACTTGGCGACCGCGGTGACCGAACAGCTGGCCACGCCCATCGAGGAGCGCCGACAGCAACTGGTTCGGGCGAAACATGGTGCTGTCGAGCGGGCCAAACTTGCCCGGGAGTTGGAAATAAAAGCGGTCGTTTCGGGGGATGCCAGTGACAGCGGCGACACGACCGCGCCCGGGTCACCGCCTGTGGCGCGTGCAACTGCGCTGCAGTCGCGTCCGGCGCGCGCATTGCCGCGCCCGGCCCTGCGCGCCGCGCCACCGCGTAGCTCATTCGCGGTGCGTGCGGGAGTCGCCGTGGGTCTTGTGCTCTTCGCGGTCATGGGTTTGACGGTCCTGCTCGCACGACGCGCGGTTCCAGATCCGCAACCACCCACGGCAGAAGCGACGCCAGTTGCTATGCCCATGCCCGCCGCAACGCCGTTGCCCAGCGCGCCCGCCGCGGCGTCAGCGCCAACCCTAGCGGCGGTCGCCGTGCCCGAATCGGCGCCGTCGTCCGTGGCCCACCCGCCCGCGCCAACCGCCGCGGCATCCACCGCGCCGACGCTGGCCGCGCCCAAACCTATGCCTGCGCGCCCGGCACCGCAACCTAGGAGCCCTCTCGATGTGGTCACCGACCGCAAGTAGCTCCTGGCAGCTGACGCTGATGCGGGTGTGTTGTGCCGCGTTGCTCTCGGCGGTCTGCGTGGATGCGCGTGCAGACTCTCGGGTTGCAAGTGCGGAACTATTGTTCCGCGAGGGTCGCGCCTTATTGGAGCGCGAAGCGTATGCGCAGGCTTGTCCGAAGCTCGAACAAAGTCACCGGCTCGATCCTGCGCTGGGCACGTTGCTACTGCTTGCCTTCTGCCATGAGAAGATAGGGCGCACCGCAACGGCCTACGCCGAATACACCCGCGGGGCTACCCTGGCGGAGCAAGCGGGGGACTCGAAGAAAGCCGCGCAATCGCGACGCTGGGCGGAAGCGCTGTTGCCGAGACTATCCACGGTGCAGTTGGACGTGGACGAGCCCGCATCGGGTCTGCGCGTTCAGCTTGGGGGCTCGGATGTCGACCAGACTCAGTGGGGCACGCGGGTTGTGACAGATCCGGGAACACAGCTGCTGCGTGCAGAGGCGCCGCGATGCGAAGCCTACGAGATCCAAATCAGCGTGCCTCGCAATGGCAACGTCGTGGTTCGCGTGCCGCCTCTCAAGCCGACGCCGGAAGGACCGGATCCCGACGCTTCCCCCGGGCAGCCGACGGGTTTTTGGCAGAGCTCCACCCCGGGCTGGATCGCTGCGGGCGTCGGCATCGTGGGGGTCGGCGTCGGCAGCTTCTTTGGTCTGCGTGCCGTCTCTCGGAACAACGACTCCGACGACTTCTGCAACGCCAGCAACCGCTGTTCGGACCAGGGTCTCGCGCTTCGCGATCAGGCGCTTGTGGATGCGCGCATCTCCACGGTGTCGATGGCGGTCGGAGTGGTAGGCCTCGCCGCCGGGGCTGTGCTCCTATGGCCCCACGTCACCGGCCGGACCTCGGTCGCGCCGGGAAGCGCGCGCGTCGACCTCGCCGTCGCATTCTGACGCGCCCGGGCTTGCGTTTTGATGCGCCCGGGGCCGCGCCGGCCCGCCGACGTCTTGCGGCGCCGCGCCGACCTCCACCCGCGGCACCGCTCCCTGTTGCGCATGCGCAAGTTGCGCAACGCTGCGCAACCTAGGGTGAGTTTTCGCGCTTTTCGGCTGTTTTTCCTGGGCATGTGGGTTGCACAAGGGAGGAGCATGTCCAAGTGTCGCTCCGTCGGTCGTCTTTCACTCTGGGTGCTCGTGCTGTTCGGGTTGCTTGCGGCCTGCGCAGTGGAGCCGGGGGAGGAGGAACTCCTGGGGACCGTCCAGCTTCCCGTCGCCGCTCCGCTTCCCGGTGCGTACTGCTCGGTGATGGTCCAAGGCAAGGGCACCCGCGCGATGGAGACGGACTATCTGCCGCACGTTATCCAATGCGAAAACGGTGGGGCGAACCTGCAAGCGCTGAAGGCGCAGGCCATCGCGGCGCGATCCGTCGCCTACTACAACATGGCGACGCAAGGTTCGATCTGCGACAGCCAGGGCTGCCAGGTCTACTCCTGCAACGCCAACCCGCTGCCCATCCACTACCAGGCTGTGAAAGAGACGGCGGGCATGTACCTCAGTCACGCGGGCATGCTGACCTACGGATTCTACGTTGCGGGCGGGAGCCCCGCGCCCTCCAGCTGTCACGGTGGCTCCGCAAGCACGGAGAAGTACGTGACCTACAACTCCGGCAAGTCAGGCAGCTCGGTCATCCAGACTTCCCTCGGCTACAAGGGGCCGCCCGGGTTTGGCCAGAACCGAGGCTGCATGTCCCAGCTTGGTGCGCGCTGTCTGGAGAACAAGGGCTACGACTACCAGCAGATCTTGCGCTTTTACTACGGCGCGGACATCGGCATCAGCCAAGCCTCGGGCAGCTGCACGCAGCAAACCTGCAAGGCGCAATGCGCCTGGGACGGCAATCTGATCCAGAAGGATTGCAGCGTGGTGAAGTGCACGTCGGTGGGAGCGAGCTGCGTCGACGATTCCCAGGGCCTGCGCTGCGCTTCGGTGTTCTGCATCGACAAGGGCAAGACCAGCGCGAAAGAGATCTGCTTGCCCGACGGAAGCCAGGCTAGCTGCGGCAGCAAAGGCGATCTGAAGAACATCAGCAAGTGCCCGTCGGGCCAGACCTGCGTGCAGTCCGGCGGCGAGACGCGCTGCGGTCTGGAGTGCAGCAAGGAGCCGACTGCGGGCGCAGAGAACGAAGTCTTCAAGGACATGGCGCCGGGCACCTTTGGCCACGACGAAGCGATCGCGCTGCACGACGCCGGGATCGTGAGCGGCTGCCAAGCGTCGCCCAAACTTTTCTGCGGCACCTGCGAGCTGACGCGCCAAGCGCTGGCCAAGATGGTGGTGCTCGCCGCAAAGCTGCCGCTCCTCAGTCCCAGCAAAGCAACCTTCTCGGACTTCCCGCCCAGCTCTGCTCTGTACACCTACGTCGAGACAGCGGCGGCCGCCGGCATCATGACGGGCTACCCGGGCGGGGAGTTCCGTCCGAACAACCCGGTCACGCGAGGGGTGGCCGCTGTCGTGATCGCCCGCGCCGCGCAGCTCTCCGCGCCGAGCCCCAAGTCCAGCAGCTTCAAAGACGTGCCGGCGGACTCCTGGTGGAGCGACGGCATCGAAGCCCTCGGTGCACATTGCGTCGCCACGGGTTGCAGCCAGGGGAACTTCTGTCCCGACAAACTGATCACGCGCCGCGCCGCCGCCGTGCTCGTCACGCGCGCCTTTGGCATGAGCGAAACCCCCTGCGGCGGGTTCGTTGGCGACAAGGATCCCGGCGTGAACCCAGGCGCGCCGCCGGATCTGGATCCCGACGCGGATGATCTCATCCCGGTCATCGAGGAAGACGCACCCAAGGGTCCGGGGGTTTCACGCGGCGCTGCCCTGGCCGCGCAAGAGGACGCGGGGTGTTCTTTGAGTGGCAGCGGGGGGCAATCCAACGGACGCCTGTGGTTTGGCTTCGTCCTGCTCGGGGGCTTGCTTGCTGTTCGACGGCGCTCGGTGAGCCGACGGCGCTCCACGCTCCGCGCTCCTAGGCTGTATGCGGCGCGCCGCATCTCGCTTTGCCTTGGGATCTTGGTCGCAGCGCTGAGCGGCGCCCTGGCAACGGGGTGCACCGCCGCGCAAGTCGAGACCGTCGAAGCGCGTCGCTCCGCGTTGAGCGGGGACTCGCCGCTCGTTGCGCATTTTCGCGACGCCGAATCCCGCAGCGGCGTGCCCGCGGAGCTTCTGGCGACGATCGCGTTTGCCCAATCCCGCCTGACCCAAAGCGCGTCTATTGCGAAAGACGCGCACGACACGCGCGAAGTCGGGATCATGGCGCTGAGCACGACGGGCGCCGATCAGCTTGGCGAAGCAGCACGGATTTCGGGCTTGAGCGAAGCCGCGCTGCGCACGGACGCGCGCGCGAACATCGTGGCGGCCAGCGCGTGGCTCAGAGCGCAAGGCAATGCGGCGGGCGTGGGCGGAGTCGACGCATGGTGGCCTGCCGTTGCCAGGTACGGGGGGGCGGAACTAGTAGAGGAGGTTCGGCTGCTGCTGACACATGGCTGGGACGGAACCGATGAAGAAGGACGCACCGTGCGTGTCGCGCCGCTGCCCCCGGACTCAATGCCCGCGGACGGTATCGCACAGGTGTCGGAGCCCCTGGGCTACCCCGGCGCAACGTTCACTCCTGCGGCTCCCGGCAACTATGCCCCGGCATCGCGTGGCGCCGGCCAGATCAACTACGTCGTGATCCACACCATCCAAGGTAGCTACTCGGGCGCCATCAGCTGGTTCAAGAATCCCAGCGCCAAAGTCTCGTCGCACTACGTGGTTCGTTCCAGCGATGGTCGCATCACGCAGATGGTGGACGACAGTGACATCGCCTATCACGACGGCTGCTTCAACTCGAACTCCATCGGGATCGAACACGAAGGCTTCGTCGACGATCCAGGCAAGTGGTACACGGACGCCATGTACCGCGAAAGCGCCAAGCTGACCGCGTGGCTCTGCGACAAATACAACATTCCCAAGGATCGCCAACACATCCTCGGTCACAATGAGACCCCTGACTGTTCCGATCACACGGACCCTGGCTCTGGCTGGGATTGGAACAAGTACATGAACTACGTGAAGGGTCAGACTTGCAAGGCGCAATGCGCCTGGGACGGCAATCTGATCCAGAAGGATTGCAGCGTGGTGAAGTGCACGTCGGTGGGAGCGAGCTGCGTCGACGATTCCCAGGGCCTGCGCTGCGCTTCGGTGTTCTGCATCGACAAGGGCAAGACCAGCGCGAAAGAGATCTGCTTGCCCGACGGAAGCCAGGCTAGCTGCGGCAGCAAAGGCGATCTGAAGAACATCAGCAAGTGCCCGTCGGGCCAGACCTGCGTGCAGTCCGGCGGCGAGACGCGCTGCGGTCTGGAGTGCAGCAAGGAGCCGACTGCGGGCGCAGAGAACGAAGTCTTCAAGGACATGGCGCCGGGCACCTTTGGCCACGACGAAGCGATCGCGCTGCACGACGCCGGGATCGTGAGCGGCTGCCAAGCGTCGCCCAAACTTTTCTGCGGCACCTGCGAGCTGACGCGCCAAGCGCTGGCCAAGATGGTGGTGCTCGCCGCAAAGCTGCCGCTCCTCAGTCCCAGCAAAGCAACCTTCTCGGACTTCCCGCCCAGCTCTGCTCTGTACACCTACGTCGAGACAGCGGCGGCCGCCGGCATCATGACGGGCTACCCGGGCGGGGAGTTCCGTCCGAACAACCCGGTCACGCGAGGGGTGGCCGCTGTCGTGATCGCCCGCGCCGCGCAGCTCTCCGCGCCGAGCGCCAAGTCCGCCTCGTTCAAAGACGTGCCGGCGGACTCCTGGTGGAGCGAGGGAATCGAAGCCCTCGGCGCACATTGCGTCGCCACGGGTTGCAGCAAGGGGAACTTCTGTCCCGACAAACTGATCACGCGCCGCGCTGCTGCCGTGCTTGTCACGCGCGCCTTTGGCATGAGCGAAACCCCCTGTGGCGGGTTCGTTGGCGACTCGGATCCCGGCGTCGACCCCGACCTCGATCCGGATGCCGACGACGATGTGCCCGATCTGGACGGCGAAGAAGTTCCGAAGCCGATCGTGTCACGCGGCGCAGCCGTGGCCGACGATGCTGGATGTTCCGTTGGCAGCGCGCCGCGACGCGGCTCGGGCCACGGCGTTGCATTACTCTTCGCTCTCCTTCTGGGCGTTGTCACGCGCAGGAAGATCGCCGGGGTCGGCAAGCTCTCCGAGCTGGTGCGTGGATTCCGTGGGATCCCCCGGAGGGTGCGTGCGCTCCCGCTGATCGCGCTAGCTCTCGTTTGCCTGCTGGGCTGCTCTGCCGAGCCACCTCTGGGTGAAGAGGGAGAGCCTGAGGACGTGGCAGTCGTGAGCGAGACCCTGTCGAGCATCAGCTGCAACAAATCCCAGGACACCGGTTACAAACAAGGCAGCGCGTTTCCCATCACGGTCGTGACCGTCGACGGCAAGAAGGTCGAACGCGACACCGCCAATGCCTACTACGTGATGGCGCAGGCTGCGGCGCAGGCTGGCGTGAACCTGCAAGTGATCAGCGGCTTTCGCACGATGGCTGAGCAGCAGTATCTCTACGGCTGCTACGTCAATTGCAGCTGCAACAGCTGCAATCTTGCCGCCAAGCCCGGTTACAGCAACCACCAAAGTGGCCACGCCCTCGATTTGAACGCGTCGGCGCCGGGCGTGCTGAATTGGCTCAACGCCAACGCCGGCAAGTTCGGGTTCACGCGCACGGTCCCGAGCGAAAACTGGCATTGGGAGTGGTGGGGTGGGGGACCCGGGGGCGGCCCTTGCGTCGATACCTGCAAGGCGCAATGCGCCTGGGACGGCAATCTGATCCAGAAGGATTGCAGCGTGGTGAAGTGCACGTCGGTGGGAGCGAGCTGCGTCGACGATTCCCAGGGCCTGCGCTGCGCTTCGGTGTTCTGCATCGACAAGGGCAAGACCAGCGCGAAAGAGATCTGCTTGCCCGACGGAAGCCAGGCTAGCTGCGGCAGCAAAGGCGATCTGAAGAACATCAGCAAGTGCCCGTCGGGCCAGACCTGCGTGCAGTCCGGCGGCGAGACGCGCTGCGGTCTGGAGTGCAGCAAGGAGCCGACTGCGGGCGCAGAGAACGAAGTCTTCAAGGACATGGCGCCGGGCACCTTTGGCCACGACGAAGCGATCGCGCTGCACGACGCCGGGATCGTGAGCGGCTGCCAAGCGTCGCCCAAACTTTTCTGCGGCACCTGCGAGCTGACGCGCCAAGCGCTGGCCAAGATGGTGGTGCTCGCCGCAAAGCTGCCGCTCCTCAGTCCCAGCAAAGCAACCTTCTCGGACTTCCCGCCCAGCTCTGCTCTGTACACCTACGTCGAGACAGCGGCGGCCGCCGGCATCATGACGGGCTACCCGGGCGGGGAGTTCCGTCCGAACAACCCGGTCACGCGAGGGGTGGCCGCTGTCGTGATCGCCCGCGCCGCGCAGCTCTCCGCGCCGAGC
>CALMUT010000138.1 GCA_937872925.1 uncultured Myxococcales bacterium
GCGTGCCCGAGGCGCAGGGGTCGCCGAGCGGCTCGCCCCCCTGGTCGCCCATGCCCCCGACGGCCACGCCCCCCGTCGAGCTGGTGGTGGAGGGGTCGGCGCCGCCGGTGCCCGTCGCCCCGCCGACGCCGCCCTGCGCGCCGTCGCCGCCTTCGCCCCCGCCCTGGAGGATGACCGTGCTTCCACAGCCCACCCCCAGCACGAGGCCCGTCGTCACCCCCACCCTCGTCGACCACCGCATGGTCGTCAGGCTATCTCAATGGCTGCCCCTGGGACAGACGCGCAGAACCCGCTGCGCGATTCGCGTCACTCGCGCCGTCGGCGCAGCAAGGCCAATCCGACGAGCGCGAGCCAGCCGTAGCTGCCCCTCGAGGGCTCGCCGCCTGCGGTTCGGCAGCCACAGCCCGAGTCCACCTCGACCTCGCCAGGAGCTTCGGCGGGGGGGGCGGGCAGCCGCAGGCCGTTGGGCACGCCGACCCCGTGGAGCTGGATCACATGGCTCGGCACGTCGGGATCGTTGCTCACCACGACGAGCTCTGCGCTCAGCTCCCCGAGCTCCTTGGGCGCGAAGACCACGGTGCCCCAGGCCTGGTCGCCGGGATCGACGTCGATGGCCGTCTCCCAGAGGCGGAAGGTCTCCCCGTCGCTCGACGCCATGGCGGTGGCGACCATCAGCTCGCCCGCGTTCTCGAGCGAGTAGGAACGGAAGGACTCCTCGCCCACCAGCACCTCGCCGAAGTCGAGCTCCTCGACGGGGGGCATCAGATCGGGGAGCGGTACGTGCACGCGCTTGTCCGGGAAGGCCAGATCGAGCGAGGTGAGGTCGAAGGGGATGGGGATGTCGACGATGGGGATCGACCAGGTCTGACCCAGGAGCGACACGTAGATCGAGGGGATGAGGTGGAGCACGCCGCTGTAGTCGACGGTGCCTTCGGGGTGCACGTCGATCTCGGCAAAGGGCCCCGCGAAGGCCTTCGTGAAGCTCTCGCCACCCGCCATCACGATGTCGCCGCCGGCCACGATCTCGGTCGTGCCGCCCTCCAGGACGTCGTCGAGAACGATGCGGTGGTTCGTCCAGGCCACGTCGAGGTCGAGGGAGGCGTCGAGCTGGAAGCCACCGCTGAGCCCGGGGATGCTCGGCCCGATCACCCCCGACAGATCGACGGTGGCCAGGGTCTCGGGGAGGGTCGACGAGCTCGCTACCACCCCCGGCTCCCAACCCCAGGCGTCGAAGATGAGCTCGGCTTTCGCCTGGAAGTCGATCTGGGGCAGGTAGGGGATGGGCCCCTGCCAGTTGACGTTGACCGGACCGACGCTGAGGCCGAGCTTGGCCTCCGCGGAGGTCACCAGGCCGTAGTGGTAGCCGAGCAAGCCACCCATCGGGTCACCAGGTGCCGTGAGCCGCAGCGCGCCCGGCTCTTGCTCGTGGGGCCACTCGGTGACGAGCGCGCCGTTGAGCGCCATACGGGTATGCGCGGCGAGGAGGGCGGCCAGCCTCACCTGGAGCGGCGAGCCCGAGGGCACCCAGCCCTTGTCGAAGTTGAACTCGACGGGCAGCGCCTCGAGCGCCGCAAAGGAGATCGGCGCTCGAGCGCAGACGAGCGGGCCGTCCTCACAAGGCTCCGCCAGGACGTCGTATTGCGCCCAAGCCGAATGCGCCATCCCGGAGACGAGCGCCCCAGCCGCGATCGCGGCGAGCCACCGAGCCACGGCGCGAGCATATCCCCATCCACGGCGGTTTCGCCAGCTCGTCGGAGGCCGCCGTGGCACGCTTCGGTTGCTGCTCGCTCTCGCTGATCAGGCCGAGCTTGGAGACCTGTCCGACACTCGGAGGTTAGGATGGACCGGTCATGCCGGTATCCCAGCTCGCGTTGGCGGAGGTTGCGGTCGAGGTCGAGCGCCGCGGTGACCGGTTCCTGCTCCGCTCGGGCCATGCGCTGCCCCCCGGGCCGGAGCGGCTCGGGGACCTGCTGCGCGAGGCGGCGTCTCGTGCCCCCGACCGTCGTTTCCTCATCGAGCGCGAGGCTCCCCATCGGCTCCGCGAGGTGAGCTACCGCGAGGCGCTCGCTGCCGCGGAGGGGATCGCCGCTCGGCTCGCGGCCCTCGGCGACGACGGCCCGGTGGCCATCCTCTCCGGCAACAGCGTCGATCACGCGTTGCTTGCTTTCGGGGCGCACCTCGCCGGCGTCCCCATCGCGCCCATCTCACCCGCCTACTCGCTCATGAGCCGCGACTTCGGCAAGCTCCGCCACGTCGCGAGCAAGCTGCGGCCCTCGCTGATCTACGTCGAGTCCCACGCGCCCTTCGCAGCGGCCCTGGCCGCCACGGGCCTCGACGCGCTCCCGCTCTGGACCGGCGGCCCCGAGCGCGATCCCGATCACCCCTGGCTGCGCGACGCCTTCGGCGAGGCGGCCACCACCGAGAGCCGCGCGCGAGAGGCGGCGGTCGGCCCGAGCACCGTCGCGAAGATCCTCTTCACCTCGGGCTCGACGGGCATCCCCAAGGGGGTCGTCACCACCCACGGCATGCTGACCGCCAACCAGCGGCAGATCGCCTGCCTCTGGCCCTTCCTCCGCGAGTCGCCACCGGTGATCGTCGACTGGCTCCCCTGGAGCCACTGCTTCGGGGGCAGCCACGATTTCTACCTCGTGCCCATGCACGCGGGGACGCTCTTCGTCGACGAGGGCAAGCCCTCGCCCGCGCTCTTCGGCAAGAGCCTGGCGAACCTCCGCAGCGTCTCGCCCACCCTCTACTTCAACGTGCCCGCCGGCTTCGCGGCCCTCGTGCCCGCGCTGGAGGCCGACGCCGAGGCGGCGGCGCGTTTCTTCGCCGAGCTGAAGGTCGTCTTCTACGCGGGCGCGGCGTTGCCCGACGATCTCTGGCAGCGCCTCATTCGGCTCGCGAAGGGCACGGTGGGCGAGGCCCCCTTCCTCACCACCGCCTGGGGCTCGACCGAGACCTCGCCCCTCGTCACCTCCGCTCATTTTCCTCTCGATCGCGCCGGCAATGTCGGCGTGCCCGCACCGGGGGTCGAGCTCTCGCTCGTGCCCAATGGCGCCAAGCTCGAGGTGCGGGTCAAGGGCCCGAACGTCATGCAGGGTTACCTCGACGAGCCGGCGCTCACCGCGGCCGCCTTCGACGACGAGGGTTACTATTGTATCGGCGACGCGGTGCGCTTCGCCGATCCCGACGACCCCGCGGCCGGCCTCCTCTTCGACGGTCGGGTGGCCGAGGACTTCAAGCTCGCCTCCGGCACCTGGGTCCACGTGAGCGCGGTGCGCACCGAGCTGCTCGCCGCTGCGTCCCCCGCGCTCCAGGATCTGGTGGTCGCCGGCCACGACCGCGCCGCCCTCGGCGTGATGGTCTGGGCCAGCCCCGCCGGCCTGGCGCAGCTCGAGGGTGACGATCCGCTGCGTGCTCACCTGATGCGCGCCGTCACTGCCTACAACCGCGCCCACCCCGAGAACTCGCGCCGCATCGCGCGCCTGCTCGTGCTCGACACGCCGGCCGACATCGACGCGGGCGAGATCACCGACAAGGGCTATGTGAACCAGCGGGCGACCCTCGAGCGGCGCGCCGCCGAGGTGGAGCGTCTCTTCGCCGCCGATCCGGACGAAGCGGTCCTCGTCTTCGATCGCTGAGCCACCGCCATCGCCGCCTGGCCCCCGGCGCTCGACCGGTCTACCACCGCGACCCATGGCCCGCGCCGAGTACCGCACCGCTCCCCTCGCCACCAAGGAGATGCCGAAGGGGATCCCGTTCATCATCGGCAACGAGGCTGCCGAGCGCTTCAGCTACTACGGCATGCGCACGATCCTGGTCGTGTTCATGACCCAGTACCTCCTCGGCAGCGATGGGCAGCTCGCGCCCATGGCCGAGAAGGAGGCGACGGGCTGGTATCACCTCTTCGGCTCGGCGGTTTACGCGCTCCCCGCCCTCGGTGCGATCCTGAGCGACGCCTGGTGGGGCAAATACGCCACCATTTTTCGGCTCTCCATCGTGTACTGCCTGGGGCACCTCGCCCTCGCCCTCGACGAGACCCGGCTCGGCCTCGCCCTGGGCCTCGCGCTCATCGCCATCGGCTCCGGCGGCATCAAGCCCTGCGTCACTGCCAATGTCGGCGATCAATTCGGCAAGAAGAACGAGCACCTCCTCGAGCGGGTGATCAGCTGGTTCTACTTCTCGATCAACTTCGGCTCCTTCTTCGCGACCCTCCTCACCCCCTGGCTGCTGAAGCGCTTCGGGCCCCACGTCGCCTTCGGGCTCCCCGGCCTCTTGATGCTCATCGCCACGGTGATGTTCTGGATGGGGCGCAACGACTACGTGCATGTGCCGCCCAAAGGGATGGCCGTCGTGAAGGAGGCCTTCAGCAAGGACGGCCTCGCCGCGATCGGCAAGCTCGTGGTGTTGATGCTGTTCCTCGCGCCCTACTACGCGCTCTTCGAGCAGCAGGGCTCGTCCTGGATCCTCCAGGCCAAGCAGATGGACCGCACGCTGCCCCTCATCGGCGAAGTGCTTCCTTCTCAAGTGCACGCCGTGAATCCGATGCTCGTGATGCTGTTCGTGCCGCTGTTCGAGTACGTGCTCTACCCCGCGCTGCGCCGGATCACCGAGGTCACGCCGCTGCGCAAGATCGGCGCCGGCTTCTTTTTGGTGGCGGCCTCCTTCGCGGTGTGCGCCCACGCCGAAGCCCTGATCCAAGCCGGCGAGACGCCCACCATCTGGTGGCAGCTGCTGGCCTACGCGCTGATCACGGCGGGCGCGGGGCTCCTTTTCCGCACGTCGCTTGAGCTTTTTTACACGCCGGCGCCGCGCCAAATGAAGCCCCAGGTCCTGGCGATCAAGATGCTTGCCGTTTCGCTGGGGAATCTCGTCGCCGCAGGCGTGAACTTCCTGATCATGAACCCGGACAAGACGTCGAAGCTCCCGGGAGCGAGCTACTACCTCTTTTTCGTAGCGCTCATGCTGGTGACCGGACTTGTCTTCATCCCCGTGGCGAAGGCATACAAGGTCCGGAACTACATGCAGGGGGAGTAGCCAGTTGCGGGCGAAGGCCAACCAGCGAAGACTCCGCCGATGACGCGTGCGCAGGATGACCCCCCGGCCCAAGACCGTCAGCACGGGCACGGACACGCTCACGGACACGGACACGCACACGGGCACGGGCACGCCAACGATCAGGGCATCCAGGGTGCGCTGCGCTACCTGCGCTGGCTTCCGCAGATGTGGCGATCGCCGATCAACGACGCCGTCATCGAGCTCGTCGATCCCCAACCGGGCGAACGCGTGCTGGACATCGGAGCGGGCATGGGCGCCGGCGCAGTGCCCGCCGCAGCGCGCGGTGCCAGCGTGCTCGCCGTCGAGCCCACGCCGTTCGTTCGCCGAGCGCTTCGGGCGCGCCGAGTCGTCAGTCGACACCGCAAGCGCCTGACCGTGCTTGAGGGCTCGGCGGAGCGGATCCCGGTTCCGGATCACTCCGTCGATGCGCTCTGGGCCGTGAACACGATGCACCACTGGGTCGACGTCGAGAAGGGCGCCTCAGAAATCGCACGCGTGTTGCGTCCTGGCGGCCGGGTGTTGTTGATCGACGAGGTGTTCACCGATCCCGCCCATCCAGAACATGATCGCTTCGGCGCTGACCACGGCCCCGAACACCACGGCTTCACGATGGTCGAGGCCGACCGGATGGGCGCACTCCTCCGCGGCGTCGGACTCGCCAACGTCGACGCCTCGAATCGGGCTGTCGCCGGTCGCCCCGCCATCTGCGTCACTGCCCACGGACCGGCGTCCAGCGTCGAACGCGACGCCGGGCGTCGCTAGCCGTTTGGAGATCGCTGGCAGCGAGATCAAAGAATACCCCTGTGCGAACGACGGCCACCCAACCCCTCATGCTCGCTCTGCTGATTGCCGTCAGCAGTCGTGCGTGTACGAGTTCCGAAGACTCAGTCAGCCCCGACGCAGGGGCTGGTGCGGACGCGCAGCTCGATGCCTCGGCGATGGACGCGCACGCGGACGTCGACCTCGAGGTCGACGCGACGGCGCCGTGCAGCAACGGTTGCATCCTCGCAAGTAAGTCGATTGGCACGTTCTCACGGGAGGAGATCGCGGCGGCCGTGCCACCGACCGTCGTGGTGGAAAACGGCTATGCGATCTATTGGCTGACGTTTGTCACGAACGGTCGTACCGCCAACGCCACGGTCACCATCCCCGCCGGCGCGGCGCAGCCGCCTGTGAACGGCTGGTCCATTGCGGTGAACAATCCGGGAACGGTCGGTGTCGCCGACAAATGCGCCGTCGCGTTTACCCTCACGGGTTCCGGCTTGTCCGGCTACTTCGGCGCCCGCGGATACATCGGGGTAACGATCGACTACCCCGGACTCGGAACCGGTGGATTTCATCCCTACCTAGATGGCGAGGTCGATGGCCGAGCGAGCCTCGACGCGATTCGCGCGACTCAAGAGCTGCTTGCGGATCTGGGCACCGTCTACAGCGGCAAGGCGGTCGTTGCCGGACTGTCCCAAGGGGGACACGCAACGTTGTTTGCGGCATCAGAACAACCGACGTACGCGCCGGAACTCAACGTTGTTGGGTATGCAGTCGTCGGCCCCGCGTCGGTGTTCCTAGAGCATTGGCAACCCGGACTTGGGTTTGACGGATCGCATCTGGTCTACCACGCACTCTTGTCCCACTCATGGTCCAAGGTCTACATCGGCCCTTCGCCGTTTGTGGACGGGACCATCGCGCCGCTCATCGATGACCACTGTTTTTTCGCCACCAATACCCCCGCGTTGGAGTCGGTGCTCTCCCAGAAACCGGCTGAGATTTTTTCGGCGAAGTTCCTGACCGAATTCAGTGCGGGAACGTTCACGGCGTTTGGGTTCATGCAGACTGGGTTTTCCAAAAACCGCTTGCAGGCCTTCGATCAAGCCGCGCCGATCCGTATCTACCAGGGCGACGCCGATGTCGTCGTGACCGAACCTGCAACAGCCGAACTAGTGGCCGAACTGCAAAAGGGAAACGCCAAGATCGAATACATCGTCGTGCCCGGCGGCGGACACACGGACATCGCGTTTTCGTATTTGGCTTCGCCCCAATCCCACACCGATGAAGCCATCGCGTGGTTCGATTCGCTCACATCGCCGTGACGCGCACGACGCTGGGCATCAAGACTTTCCGGAGAGGGAGGGATTCGAAGGCGGCGGCGATACTCGCCGCTCACCGCGTCGAAGAACGCTACGGCACCGGACGTACATGCAGCGGCGCTGGCATGGGGGGAACAGCGCGACTGGAGCCGCTGGACATCCTCGATGGCATCTCGTATCGTATCTTCATTCAGGATGGCACTCGAACGAATCAATCTCAACGTGCCGGAAGAAGCGCGGAAGCGGCTGAAAGCGGTGGCCAAGCGTCTCGGTCGCACGGAGACCGAGGTGGCGCGCGAGCTCTTCCTTCGGGGGCTCGGCATGGCCGAGCGCGCCGAGTTCTACGAGCGCGTTTCCGCCGAGATGACCCCAGAAATTCGCCAGCGAATGATCAAGATCGCGGAAGCTCTCGAGCGGATCAATGGCTGAGCGGGGTGACGTGTTGCGGGTCAAACGCAGATTGGGGTTTGGTAGCGAACGCTCGGGCGAGCGAGTGGTGGTGATCCAAGCAGACCCGCTGAATTCGGCATTGCCGACGACGCTGGTAGTGCCGCTCGACACGGATCCAAACGCAGCGCCGCCCTCCCTTGCCGTGCGCGTGACTGCAGCGGAGGCAGGCGCGGAGGAAGACCACGTGGCCATACCGACCCAAGTCCAGGTCACGCTGCTCGATCGCCTCGCGTCGGGACGGGTCGGTCGCCTGCGGGTGAGCACGCTGGCGCGCCTCGACGAGAAGCTGCGCCTAGTGCTCGACCTGTAGCTGGTCGAGCGCCAACGAGCTCAGGCTGTCAACGGTCCGAGGCAGATGTCCGCGTGCTTGGCCAGGGCTCGGTGATCGCGCCGGTGGTCGTAGGTCCGGCGCGGGCGGCTGGGCATGTCGCGAGCAGAGCACGCTTGGGCGGGCCAGTATGGGCGAGCGGCAGAGGGTGAAGAGCGAATGGTTTCGCGGTGTGCAACTGCACGTCGCTGGCTCCAAGATGTTCGGCAGCAGCTGGGCGCCGCAGCGCTGCTCTTTCGCCAGGCTCACCCCCGTTCGAACGCCTACGCTGCGCGATGGCCCTTCAGGATACTGCAGCGAACGCTCCACTCACGTAGTTGACCTCGCTGCGCCCAATGTGCCCACTTGGACAAACGCCGAGGCGTTCAAAGAACCTCTCCGTGCTCGTCGAACACGGGCGCCTTGAACCTGCTGGCAACCTGTTCGGAGTTCTTATGTTTGCGCTGCTGCTGACAGGCGCTTGCGGTCTCTCGTCTGGCAGCGGGAGCGCGCCGACGCCGATCCCGCGCGAGCAGGCACCGGAGCGATTCATTGGCGCGGTGTGCGACAATGTGCTGCGCGAAGAACGGTCTGACCTAGCCGGGGATCTATCACCGAAGCCTCTACGCGTGTCGAACAAGAGAGCCACAATCAGTCGCGTCCCCCACGCGGCGGAGCCGCGTTTGGGGGCGCCGGCGCCCGGAGGCGGAGGCCGAGGACGCCGACCGTATCGCAACGTGGGGAGCGGGGGCACCCCCTGATGGATTGCTCGCTGGGAAAATCACCGTCGTTCCAACCTGGGTGAGCCACAATCGAAATTGCGAGTCCGAGCGCCGTCCCATTCATCGCGTCGGAAATACCCTCCGCGAGAAAGCGCGCTTTCTCCGATGGGTCTACACTGGCAGTGTCGCGAAACGCGCCACGCAGGAACAACACGGTGCTGAGCAGCCCCAACACCGGCGCAAGAAACACGACGCCCGCGCTGATCAACAGGCCAAGCAGGTTCTTGGACAGCGGCTTCTTGTCGGCCATGTAGTGCCCGCGGAGAGGGAGGGATTCGAAACCGGCGTGGAAGATCTGCACCGCGCCCGGATCAGGACGAACCGTAACGCCCCTGCCGGCTACATGAGGTCGCGCAGGCCCGCAGGGCCGAGCACACCCTCGGAGCCGAGCTTCGTTTGCATTCTGGGTTGCGGAGAGGGAGGGATTCGAACCCTCGGTAGGCTTTTGACCTACGCCCGCTTAGCAAGCGGGTACCTTCGGCCACTCGGTCACCTCTCCCAGCGGACGGACGCGAAAGCTACCCGTCCCGTAGCTATCGTCAAGACAATTGGCGTCAGACGCGAAATCAGCGCAGAACGAACGCGACCGGGAGCGCCGCCACGCTGCGCTCGCCCTGGGCCAGGGGCGCAATCGAACCCAAAAAGGGCCGCCACTGCCGGGGCACGTGTTCCGAGAGCGCGCGCTCAGTTCCCGCGGCGCGTGCTGCGGCGAATGCCATCTCTTGTGCCGAGGCGTTTTCGCCGACAAGCAGCGCATCGAGAATTCCGTCGCCGCCGCCCTCCACCACGACGGGTGCGCGTTCATCCAGACTGGCGCGCTTCTTCGCTTCGGCAATGGCCTCGGTCAGACCACCCAGTTCATCAACGAGCTTGCGCGTGAGGCCCTGCGTCCCGCTCCAGATGCGTCCCTCAGCGCTCTTCTTCACTTCCGCAACAGTCTGGCCGCGGCCGGTCGCCACGCGATCGAGAAAGAGCGCGTAGGTGTCCAGCACGTTCTTCTGCACACGAACCGTCGTCTTTTCATCCCAGCGCGTCAACCCAGAAAGATAGGTCGCGCGCTGTTGCGCTTCGGGATTGTCGCTCGCCGGAAACGTGGCACTCGTCACGCCAAACTCCGTGAGCGCCTCGCCGAATACGACCTTGCCGCCAAAGACACCAATGCTTCCGACGATGCTGGTGCGCTCGGCGTAAATGCGATCCGCGGGGCACGCGAGGTAGTAGCCGCCGCTTGCCGCCATGCCGCCGATGGACACGATCACGGGCTTTTCCTTCTTGAGCTCCATCAGCTCGTGCCAAATCAAGTCGCTTGCGAGCGCGGAGCCTCCCGGCGAATCGATGCGCAGCACGACGGCTTTCACAGAGTCGGACCGCTTCAACCGCCGCAAAGTCTTTTCCATGGCGCGCGCCGTGATGCCGCCGCCTCCGCCGAGCAGTCCGCCACCCTCCATGGTGATGGAGCCCTCGGCCACGACGACCGCCACGTGGGGCCGCCCCGCGCCCTCTTCGCCACCGGCAAGGATCCGAATCAACTCGCCAAAGTCCGGGCCTTCTTTCGGCGCCGAACTACTTCCGAATAACGTCGACACCCGCTCGGCGCCAGCCCGCTGCTTGGCGTCGGCCAGGGCGTCAGATTCGTAACCCAACTCGTCGACGAACCCGCGTAGCAAAGCTTCTTTGGCGCTCCAGGGCCCGAGCTCCATGCTCTTTTCCAGGTCCTTGACCTTGCGGGTCGTCTTCTTGGTCGTGTCGAGCCAGCTCCGACGGATCGAACGCAAGACGCCGAGCAGGCTCTGGCGTGAATCTTCACTCGGCCCGACCGACGTGAAAGACTCCACCGCCGCTTTGTAGCGCCCGGCTTTGACGAAGTCGGCGCGGACCTTGAACTTGTCCAGGGCGCCCTTGAAGTACAGCGTCTGTCCCGCGAGGCCCACGGTTTCGATCTCCCCCGCGGGGCTGAGCCACAAGCGGTCGCAGCCGCGCAGCGCCAGCATGGTGCCGGCGTTGTCGAGGGCGTGCGCGTGGCAGACCACGGGCTTGCCGGCGTCGCGCAAGCTGGCCATCAAGCGCGCGATCTCTTCGCTCTTGGCGTAACCGAGCCTTGCGCCACCAAAACGCACGAAGACCGCTTTGGTGTCCTGGTCGCGCTGAGCGCGTTCGAAAGCACGCACTAGGCCGGTGTAGGTGCGACTTGCGGGCAGTGGAAAGAATCCCCCGCCGTCCGTGCCCTCCGGCGCGCCCCGAGACACGTCGATCTCCACGACCTTCTTGGTGGAGAGATTCAAAAACGCACTGGAGTGCTTGGTCTTGGTGACCGGTCCGGGCCGGGGCCGACCTTCACAAGCTGTCAGCGTCAGGAGCGAAAGGAAAGCGACCGCGCTGAGCCGTGCGATCACTTCTCGAACCCCGGCAGATCGGAGGTGTCAATGTGCGGCTTTTCGTCTTTGGGTTCCGGATCGGGATCTTTCGGCTCCGGTTTCGCTGCTGCGGCCGCATCCGCAGGCTTGCTCGTGCCCCCACCCGCGATTTCGTCCGGGCCGGCGCCTTGGGAGATGCGCTGGGATGCGCGCTGGCCGTAGCTGGAGCTGTGCCCCGCTTGCTCCAGCACGCGTCGGTAGATGGTCAGTGCGCCCTTGCGATCACCGCTATCCCACTTGGCGTCCGCCTGAGCAATCATCGCAGGCAAGTAGCTGGGGTTCTTCTCCAGCACCTTTTCGTACATCTTTTCGGCGGCGGCCGGATCCCGCCGCAGGCGAGCCACGTCCCCCAGGCCCGAGAGCGCTTCGGTATTGCCCGGCTGCTTCGCAAGCACTGCCTGATACAGTCTCTCGGCCTTGTCGAGCTCGTTGTGCTTGAGCGCGTTGCCGGCTTGCTGCAGCTGCGCGCGGAAGTTGCCGCCGGCAAGCTCTTGCTCGTCCCCCCCAGACGCAGACGTATCCAACACCGGTAGTGACGAAGGATCGACCGTCGCGACCTCGGCTTGGGCGTCCGCACCACCATCGGCAGCGTTTTCGTGGCGCGCGACAAAGGCGCCCAGATCGTCAAAGAGCGCATTCGTCTGGGCGCGCGGCCCTGCTTTTTCCAGCTCGGTCTTCGCAGACCGCGCGTCACCCGAGCGCACCAGCGCGTAAACCAACGCCGCGCGCGCTCGGCCGAAGGAACGCTCCGCCGCCGAAGCCGTTCGCAATCGCTCGATCACCGACGCCCAGGTCGGTGAGGCTTCGGCCAAATCCAGTGCCGCGAGCACGTACGCGTTCTCGGGCTCGCTGGCCTGAGCTGCGATGGGCGCGACCTTCCCGCGCGCTTCGTCCAACTTGCCTGCAAGGCGCAGCACATCAACTTGCGCACGGCGCACGGCAGGGTCTTCGGCGGCGCTCTGCAACGCTTTTTCCAATGCTTGCTCAGCGCGCCCGACTCGGCTGCCCAGCTGGCGATGAGTCGCCTTCACGATTTGCTCATCCGCCGGATCCAGCAGGCGCAGCCGCAGCCACAAGAGGTCGGCGCGCAGTGCTTCCAAGCGCACGAGAGCAGACAGCACCTTCGGATCCGCTTCGGCAAGCGCTGAGGCCTTGTCGAGCTGCTCCCGAGCGGCCTCGTAGTCGCCCTCTTCAAGCAGGGACTCCGCCTTCGTCAAGAAACCCTGCACCCGCGCATCGGACTGTTGCGCGGCCACCTCGCCTTTGGTGATGAATCCCTCCAAATAGCGGCGCCCCACGGTGACGGCCAAGAGCGCGGCGATGCCCACCAACACGACGCCGATGATCCAACGCGAGGTCGCGCGTCTGGACCCGACCAGGCTTGGCGGGGGCCCGCCTGCGGGCATGTCTGAAAACGACGCCATCGCATCGCGCACCGCGCTCGGCGTGGGCGTCAGCGCCGGGTCCGGAGCCGGCGTCGCGGCCACCGGTGCCGGAGCACGCGCCGCGGGCTTCGTCGTGCGCGGCAACGTGGGCGGTTCTTGCTCCATCGCCTCTGGGGTTTCCGGCGAGGTGTCCGCCGGCGGGCGTCGCTGCTCCTTCGCGTCCGGAGATGGCTTGGTCTGGGGCGACGGTTCCCGCGACTCCAGCGGCATGGTCTGCGTGAGCGGGTTCGCTCCCGGGTTCGCGGGAGGCGCAACCCCCGCCAGCGTCCGGTTTTGCGCCCCGGCCACCGCGGGCACAGCGCGAGTGACGAAGAACGGTTCAAGCTCGGCAATGCTGCCCAAGGGACGCGGCGGCTGATTACCGCGCGACAGCAGATCTTCGGGACCTACCTGTCGTTGCGCAATGCCACGCTGCAGCTCCCGGAGCGACGTGTAGACGAGCTCGCGGCCCGTGGCCGTGCGCACCACCCAGCGCTCCGGTGCGCCCGCACCTGCGTCTGGTGGGCGCACCTTGAACTGATGCCCACAATTGGTGCACTTGACGGTCGTGCCGCGCTCGGAAACGAGGGCGTCGTCGAACTCGTATTCAGTGCCGCATCGACCACAGCGGACGTCCATTCAGAAAGACCTTGGAAAACGCCAGGAACTTAGCACGACAAAGCGGGCGCACCGTGTTTTCTTAGAGCGCCCCCCGAGCTGCGGATCCGCCGGGGAAATCCCGGGAGATCCCCCGATCCGAGGGCGTTCTCGGCGAGGGCGTGAACGGGTTTTCACTAGAGAGGCCATTTTTCACGCAAAGTCGCGGTCCTTGTCTGAGGCATATCGCTTGCTAACCTCAGTCTGCTTGGAACGGAGTAAGCGATGCGACGCGCCTTATCAATGAGTCTTGCCTTGGTTGCCCCCCTAATTCTAGTGGGCTGCCCGATCTACCCCGAAGAGCCCTACGGCTGTACCACCAGCGCCGACTGTGGTCAGAATCGCGCCTGCGATCTGACCACCGGCGAGTGTTACGTGCCCAAAACCGGCACTGGCGGCACTGGCGGCGGAACCGGCTGCACGGCACCCGGCGATTGCGGCTTGAACGAGACTTGCGGCAAAAACGGTCAATGCCGCATCGGGGACTGCAGTTTCCACGGCTGCGTTACGGGCTATTCGTGTGACATCGCGGACGGGACCTACACCTGCGTGGCGGCGGACGCCGGCGCCGGAGGCCAGGGCGGCTCAGCGGGTGCGAGCGGCAGTGGCGGCCAGGGCGGCACAGACGCCGGACAAGCCGGCGCGGACTCCGGGACCGATGGCGGCACCGACGCCGACAGCGATGCCGCCGCAGATGCAACCGCCGAAGCTGCAGCGGACGCCGCCTCCGATGGGGCAGCCGACGCCAGCGCGGACTGAGTCCCGGGCGCTACTTCACAATGCGGAGGTAGGGCGGCAACTTACGGCCCTTGTCCGGTGGCGCTTCCGACCCTTCGGGATCTGCGTCCCCGGGGGACTCGGGCGGTGGCTCGGGCTCGGGCGGTGGCTCCGGCTCGGGCGGCTTGGACGCGCGCGCGCCGGAACGCATCAGCGCTTCGGGCTCGGTATGCGTGCCCGCGGCTTTGGCTAGCTCCTCCGCGAGCGGATCGGCTTCGTCTTCAACTTCAAGCTCCTCGCTACCCACAGCGTGCAGGTGCCCACGCGCTGCGAGCTTCTTCTCGACCTTGGCGGCCTGGGCGGCGACCTCGGGAGGAACGTCTTCGGGCCACACCATGGCGCGGCCGTCCGCACCGACCAATGCATACACGCTCTGCCACGGCACGAAGCAGAAGAAGGGCGAGCGGTTGAAACTCAACGTGCACGACACGGCGTCGTCATCGACTTCCAGATCCGGGATCGGCACGGGCATGTTCAGGCCGATTTGCAACACCAATTGCGGCTGATGTTTGAACCACGCGGGCACCTTCACGCTCTCGGTCCGGGGGTCCAAGTGGACAAAAACGTCGGTGCTCTCCAAAAGCGCCAAGCCGCCGTCTTTCTCCGGTGAAGGTGGTGTCGAACCGGCCATGCCCCGCCCCCAATCCCCTCTAAGACGTGAAAGTGCCAGTACTGCCCCGCCCCGACCGACGTGCAAAGCCATCGCTCCGCTGTTAAATTGGACGGATGCGGCAACTTGCTTGGTCGATGGGGTGCTTGTTGGCAGGGTTTTCGAGCGTTGCATGCGGCAGTGATGGAAACGGAGGCGGCGGCACCGGGGGTTACGTGCAGCTCGGCGGCGCGGGCGGCGCGGGCGGCGCGCTGGGTGGCGCGGGTGGGCTCGCGGGTGGCGCCGGCGTCGGCGGTCAAGGCGGACTCGCAGGCGGCGCAGGCGTCGGTGGCGGCACGGGCGGCAGCAGCGGCAGCGGCGGGCTCGGTGGACAAGGTGGCAGCGGCGGCGGCGTGCCTCCAACCATCACTCCCGGCGCCGCGGATCGCATCTTGCTGCAAGGCGCGGTGCTCGCACCGACGGGACCGCTCATGGGCGAAGTGCTCGTCGAGGGCAACCTGATCACCTGCGTCGCCGCGTCCTGCAGTGCGCAATCCGGCGCTGCAGGCGCCACGGTGATCCAAACCAACGGCGTGATCATGCCGGGCATGCTCGACTCCCACAACCACGGCCTGTTCAACATCTTCGACGAAGACGACTGGAACGCCGGCAAGCTGTTCAAGAACCACAACCAGTGGAACCCAACTTCCGAGCCGCGCTACGGCGCAGTCGTCGACGCCAAGCAATACATGGAATCGGTCTCTTCGGGAGCCAATGTCAGCTGCGAACTTGCGAAATGGGCCGAAACCAAAGCGATCATCGCGGGGACGACGTCATTTCTGCTCGCTGGCGGTGCCACGGTGCGTAAGTGCTACGGCACCTCCGCACGCACCATCGATACGGATCAAAACGGTCTGCCGACGGACAACGTGCGCACCTCCATCTCTATCCCCTCCGTGGGGGCTGCCACCAGCGCTTGCAACGCGATCAAAGCGGGCACGACGACCTCCTACGTCGTGCACATCGCCGAAGGCCTCGACGAAACCTCGCGCAAAGAATGGGACACGTTCGAATCCAGAGAAAACGGCTGCCTGATCACCAAGGAAACGGCCATCACCCACGGCACCGCTTTGACGGCTGTTGAATTCGGCAAGATGGCCGCGGCCGGCATGAAGCTGATCTGGTCGCCAAAGTCGAACGACTACCTGTACGGCGACGTCACCAACATTCCGCTAGCTATGTCCTCCGGCGTCACGACCATCGCGCTAGCTCCCGACTGGGCCCTAGGTGGTGGCCTCAACATGCTCGAAGAGCTGCGCTTCGCCGACAACTGGGACAACACGAAGTTCGGCGATGTACTGTCGCCGGAGCGCTTGTTCAAAATGGTGACTATCGACGCCGCCAAGGCCCTAGCAGTGGATCAATGGCTCGGCAGCCTGGAAGTCGGCAAACGCGCCGACGTCACGGTGATTTCCGGTGGCATCGCCGCACCCTACGACGACCTGCTCAAAGCCAAACCCCAAACCGTACGCCTCGTCATGGTCGACGGCCGCGTCGCCTATGGCGACAAGGTGTTGCAGGCCGCTGGTCCCGCGGCCCCGGGCTGCGAAGCGATGACGGTCTGTGGCGCAGACAAGTTCATCTGCTTGGCGGAGAACGACACCAACGACAAGAAGAACCAAACCTTGGCGCAGGTGCAGACGATCTTGGAAACCGAGCTGACCAAATACGACAACACGCAGTCGCCCGTGGGCGGCCCACTGTCACCTTTGGCTCCGCTCTTCAAATGTAACTAGCCCCCTTGGCGTTGGCGTTGGCGGGGTTGGGGTCGAGGCGTGGTGGCGGCATTGGGCCACTAATCTCGACGCTGGGCTTCGGGCAGCGTTTGTAACGTGCACCAGCGCCGTCCGCTGCACATCACGCTGCGGCGGAGGGCGTTTGCACCCGAAGTGCGAAGTTCCGCCGTGCCCAGAATCTGGGGCGTCTTGTTTGAGCTAAGCCTAAACAGACTCTAAATTTGTCGGGCGGAACGCGGAGATCTCCCGGGTGATCCCGTAAGGTTCTGAGCACGACGACTGCAGGGAGGAAACAGAAGATGCGATTGAGGCTTAGCCTTTCCAACGTCCAGCCCCCACACACCCACAGGGGCGCGGATGTGAATTCCGAGACCGCGGGGCGCGCGCTTGCGTCGGTCGTGAAAGCGGGCGCCCTCGCGCTGTGCCTCGCGAGCTGTCTCGTGGGCTGCGGCAGTGACGACTCAAGGTCCGCGGCTAGCGGCGGTACGGGCGGAAGCTCCGGCGCGAGTGGCGCGAGTGGCGCAAGCGGCGCAAGCGGCGCAGGCGCCAGCAGCAGCGACTGGTTCGACGTATGGCGCGAAGCACAGGCGGCGGTGCGCAAGAGTCCCGATCACCTGACTGCGCGCTCCGAGGAAGTTGTGGCCAGCGGGGACGCCGCGAAGATTTACGAGTTTGTGCGGGACCAGATCCAAACGCTGCCACCCACGATCTCCGGCACGACGGTCACCCAGGCCAGCTACTACGGCGTGCGCGGCACGTTGCGCGGCGCAGCCGGCTCACCCCGGGACAAAGCCGATCTTTTGGTGGCGCTGTACGAAAAGGCCGGCTTCGTCGCAAAGGTCGAGCAAGCCAAGCTCGACCCCGCGAAGCGCTCCCTTTCGATCCTCTTTCCGCGCATTGCGCGGCCCGCATTCCAGATCGAAGATGCCGATCAAGCGAGCAAGCGTTGGGCAGACATGACCGGGGTACAGCCGCCGGCGCAGCCGTTCAACTTCGTCGACAGCGACGGCAGCCAAGCCAAATCCCTCGCGTCGAAGTTGGCCACGCTCGTCACGCCACCTGCGACGTTGGACGACCCAGCCGACTTGCTGGACCACTACTTCCCCGTCGTGAGCGTGATGGTAGGCGGCACTGAGAAGTTTGCGAACCCAGCGGTCTCTGACGGTGTGTTCGGCCAAAGCTACGCCGAGAGCAATCCGTTTTCGGCGACCGCCACGACCACGACGCCGGCAACCGTGAAATTGTGGGCACGCAAAGCCTTCGGCCCGGATCGCAATGACCCCATCGATCTTGTCCAGAATACTTGGACCGTCCAAGACCTGATCGGTCGCCGGGTGAACGTGCAGGCCAGGCCGCCGCTGCCCTTCATCCAGCTCATGCCGGCGAAGCTCGAGGAGCTCACCACCTTCATTCCCATGCTCAGCGTGGAAGGCGGCGACCTCAGCGCGGAGCAGGGCAGCAAGCTGACGCAGATCGGCGACGCCTTCACCCTGCGCGGAGATCGCTTGGCCTGGAACGCTGACGGAACCGTAACCATGAACGGGCTCACGCTCAGTGATCCCGCCAATCCCAACGCCGTGGCTCAAGTCGACAAGCTGCAGGTCGTCTCGGTCAACGCCAAGACCTTCCCCAGCGTACGAGTTCAGTTCGCCGCGTTGGACAAATCCGGCGCGCATGTGCCGGGTCTGACTGCGCGAGACGCGCATGTGAAAGAAGAGGGCACGCGCTTGAACGGATCGCTGCGCCCGCTGTCGACGGCGCGCAGAGTGCTGTTTCTCTTCGACGGCTCGGGTTCGGTGGCTCCGCAGTTCTTGGGTGCCCAGCTGAAGCCTCTCGTCGCGAGCATCGCGAGCAGTGTGCTCGCGCAGCCCAATACCGAAATGGCCGTGGGCGCCATCGATCAACCCGACAAACATCCATTCGTGAAGACCGTGGCGGAGGTCGAAGCACAATACGACAACAGCCCGGCGGTGGGCTCCGGCGTGTGGCGCGCGCTGCAAATCGGCGTGCAGCGCGAGCCGGATGTGATCATCCTGGTCAGCGACTTTGCCGCGACGGACACCAAGACCCCAGCGGTCGCAAACTCACTGCTGCAGAGCAACGCGGTGCTCCTTTCCCTGGGCGCCGGCGCGGACTTGCCCACGGAGGTCGTGACCATGAACGACACCGTCGCCACCATGGGCGGGGTTGCCGCCTCGGTAGCGAACCACGCCGCCGCACTCACCCAGGTCAACTCCAACATGCCCGCGCTGAAGGCCAACTACGAGTTCAGCTACCGCGCGCCGGGCACCGGGCCGACGCTACGCAAGCTGGACGTGGCGCTTGAGAACGCCACGCCCACGGATCAGGGCAGCTACACCGCGGCCCCCAGCATCGCACCCCCTCCGGCCCTGGTAGGTCTGTACCTGACGGTCAAGGTGGGCAGTCGCGAAGTGACCCGCACCCTGGCCGGGATCCCGCCGGAGGCCGCCGTGGAATCGGGCACCGCCCTGGACGCGGACGCCGTGCACGCAGCGCTCTTCGGTGCCACAACCTTGGTCTTCGAAGGTGCGGCGCCAACGATGGGTGCGCTCGCGGACGACATCTTGCAGGCGCGTCTGGCGCACGAAGACGCCTGGGACACCCGGACCGACCTCAAAGACTTCGCCGACGCGTGGCAGGCCGGCGTGCCGTCACTGCCCGCCAAAGCGCTCGCGCTGTCGATGCCGCTCTCCCCCGCAAACGCCGCGGAGGTTACATTTCCCACCGGCGCCCGCGTGACGGCGTTCCGTCGGCGTCCGCAGTTCGGCGCGACATCTGAAGACAATGTCGACCTGATGCCCTTTTCGCCGTATCGCACAGTCGGGCAGTCGCCGGGCGCGGCCTGGCAGACCACGTTTGCGCGCACCACCGTCCAAGCCATCGACGAAGCCGGCATGTTCAGCACCAGCACCGTTTCTTTGCTCGGCAGCGCAGAGCTGGAAGCCGTGCCGGCGAAGGACTTGGATACGCACTTCAAAGATGCCGCCAATGCATCCGAATGGAAGCGCATCGCCGACAGCTACAACTTCGATGTAAGCAGTGCTTACATTGCGCTCGTACCCAAAAGCGCGTCGCCCGTGGCCTATTACTCGGTCCACATGCCCACGGGAACCGTGCGCGCGGTGCTGCCCGACGGCTCCGGTGGCGGCACGTCCACCCGCGGCGCCGAAGAGCTGGAGCTGCGCTTGAAGGTCCTCGAAGCCCTGAAGAACATCATTAGCCTGGCAGGATTCGAACTTGGGTTTTGGGTAGAGCTGGAACTGGCCAAGGCCAAGCAGGTTGCCTACGCCACCCTTGCGATCTTGAACCTGGAAAGCTGGGACCCGAGCAGCGCGCCCGAGTGGGCGCCCGAAGGCGCCGGCACGAGCTTGCTATGCAGCTCGATCAAGGACGCCGGCTTCGGCGCGCTGCCCGGACGCGCCGGACCGATGCTGTCTAAACTCACCACGGCATCCTGGTTTCCCCTGGGCGGCAAAGATCCCCTCTGCGACTGAGGGATCTAGCGAGTCAGTCCTCTGGCGAGCCGCGTGCACCACTCGCTTGCTCCGCACGCTCATCGAACTCCGCGTCGATGATCTCGTCTGTCGTGGAGGCGCCGGCGGCAACGCGCACCTTTTCGGCTCCGGTTGCCAGCGCACGCGCGCGACGAACCGCGGCAACCACTGCGTCCGGATCCTTCGCGGCGAAAACGGCCTTCTTCGTCTTGCCCTTGTCGTCGGTCCAGCCGATCGACACCACGCGATCCACCAGCGTTGGCGTGTAGGCCCAGGTGCCGTCGACGGAGCGCTTTAGTCCCCAGCCGCCGAAACGCTTCCAATCGTAGGGGATCACATTGCAGGCCGTGATGGCGACGATAGGCACACGCGGCCCCCACAGGCCGTACTGCACGTGCAGCTCCTCCGAGGTGACATGGGTACGCAGCACGCTGAGCCCCAAGCCGCAAAAGATCGTGAACAGCGCGCCGGCGAGAATCATCACCGACGCAAACACCGGCGCGAAAGCGAAAGACGCCACCGAAAACACGCCCATGAGCACACCCAGGCTGAGCAAGATGACCGCCAGCTTGCGCGCGATCACCTTGCTGCGATGAAACACCTGCCCACCCCCCGACATGTATTCGGCTTCGTAGGCGTCGGCAGCTGGCGCAAGTGCCGACGGTTCGGGGGCTGGTTCCGACACGACGACCCTAGCGTCTCACAGTGGCAGCGCCTGCCCAAGCCAGATTGCGGGCACGCCGAGAGTCGGATAGCGTTGTGCGCGACATGGCCGGTGCATCCCGGGGGGCGAGCGGCGCCTCCAGCACCATGACGACGAACGCGACGCACAGAGTCATGACGAATCGAACGGCAACGACCCGTGCATGGCCTGCCTTCCGCGCCACTTGGTCGGTCGCCCTGGGCACGCTGCTCCTGTTTTGTGCAGTCACCTCTTGCGCCAGCGATGACGCCACCGAGTTCACATGCAGCGCCAACGATTCTAACCAAACCTGCACTTGTATGCCCCGCCGCGCCGCGCCGCCCGGAAATGCACGCGTGGTCGCCGCTTGCTCGAACTACCCCTGCTGCTACGCGAAGGCTGACCGCGTGTGCCAATGCTACGCGGAGCTCGGAGGGGCACCGCTTACTGACTGCAGACTCATTCAAGTCATTGACGCGAGGCAGGTGCCGAGTTGCCCTGCAGGCGAATGACTGCAGCGCCTGCGGCCAACGCGCGCGCCAGCATCCGCTTACTTCTGCCTACAGCGCGACGAACGTCAGCGCCGCCGCCACGACGAAGGCGGCCGCTACGAACCCGGCCGCGATGGCCAGGCCAGGGAGCGCAGATCTGCCGCTAGCTTCGGGCTCCGGGCCGCCGATCTCTCGCAAGATAGCGTCGATCTTGGCGGTCAGCTCGCGGCGCTTGTGGGCAGAGCGACGATAGCGCACCACGGCAAGCGGCGGCACGAACAGCAAAGACAAGGCGAGCAGCAGTCCGTAGCTGGATCCAAACGCCGCCACCCAGCTCATCTCAAAGCGCGGATCCCGCACGGGCTGCCCCGGCGCGGGCGGCACGCAGAAATACTCCGCGCCGTCGGAGCTGTACTCACCGGGCCCGGTTTGGTTCCACTCCGTGAACACCCACATCGGGCCCTCGCAGCCCTGGCAGACCTCCGGGCACAGCGCGTAGCCCTGCACGCCCATGAGTGGATCGCGGTTCAGCGAGCAGCGCGGAATGGCGACCGCAATCATGAGTGCCCCAGCGATGAACGGCACCTTGAAAAGCGACGCCGCGAGCGCCGGCAGGGGCGAACCGAGGTTGGCGCGCTCGCGGGCAAGGGACCCCGCGATGGCGCGCTGGCGTGCGGCGTCCTGCTGGCCTTGGCGGGCTCGGGTTTGCGGCGCGAGTCCCGCCTTCGTCAGAGCAGCCGTGACTTCTTTGAGTCCGTGCGTGCCGCCGGCGCGGCCGAACTCCTCGCTCGCGGCTTGTAAGGCGCCGCTAAGCTCAAGCGCGTGGATACGCAGCAAAGACGTCTCAAAGTCGTAGGCACTCTGGATCGGAATATCACCATGGCGCCGGCCAAGCACGTCGAGCACGGCGCTGGGATTGCGTTCGGCGTTTCTGATCCGCGCCAGGGACTCACGATACGCACTGTCGAGCTCGACGACTTCCGGGGCGGCGTCACACTCGTCGAGCCAGCCGTGCGCTGAAGGCAAGTCCCGCTCGAACACGGCCTCACTGGCGAGGCGACAGCGCACCAGATTACACAATCCCGCATCCCCGACGCGATCGAGTGCCGTCTCGAGCACGGCCCGGGCGTGAATGGCATCTCGATTGCGTCGGTAGTGGTCGGCAAGGCGCAGCGCCGTCCAACACAGGCGTCGATCCAGTTCGCTTCCGGAGGGCGCCGTCGCGGCGTTCTTGGCCTGATCCCAGATACTCTTCAAACGCGCAAAGCCCGAGCTGCCCATGGGGTCGATGTGACCGAAGTCCATAGGCCGCCGTTCCAGATCGTAGATATGTCCGGAGAGCGGATTCTGCAGCTGAGACTTCAGGCGTGAAAGCCGAGCTACCTCCTCGGCCATGGACGGCTTGCGGTGGGCGCGTTCGTCCGCGCTGCGGCGCTCCACGACGTTCGTCGCTCCACAGTAGGTGCAGCGCGTATGCCCCCCCTGCTTCGGGGCCTCGATAGGCCCTCCGCAGCTGGCGCACTCCAGTGTGCGCACCTCGAAGTCGAAGACGGTCTTGCTCACGGGCGCCCCAGGCTGTGCTGGTAACTCAGCCGCCGGACCGCTGCAACGAAGGCCTCCACCTCCTGCACATTCACGCGGCGAGAGCGGGTCAGGGCTTGTTCACGAGTTTCGAGGGCCGGACGTGACGCGCTTCGAAGGCGTGCGCGAGCTCGCGCTCGTACGTGCCGCGCTCGATCTCATCGTTGCCAGGAAGTCGCGGACGCTGCCAGGCCTTCGGCCAATGCATGAGTTGCTCGACTTCCATTCCGTCTATGAAAAGCGAATACAGCGTAGCCTGCTCGGGAAACTCGTTGACGCGCACTCGCCACTCGGCGCCATCCACGCGCGCGGCATACGGGAAGCGGGCATCGTCGATTTCTGCGAAATCTAGGCTTCGCTCGCTGGGTCTCCGCGCTTCGTCGGCAGTGACGTCTTGCCCGAATGCAAACTCGCCAGGGCGATCCCCGACCAGCTCGCCGCTCTGCAGCACCGCCGTCAAGGGCACGGCGCCGTACACATGGGGGAACAAGGCGCCGTCCCGGGACACCTCCCAGCGCAGCGCCGCCCGGTCGATCTGCCCGGAGTCGAGGGCGATCCAGGTCAGATGCCGTTGGTCGGAGAAATGCTTTTGCGCCGTCTCCCGCAGCTGCCAGGCGGCGCTCAGGTGCATGAAGCCATCGCGCTGATCGATGGGCGCCGTAGGCAATACTTCGGCGCGTGCCTCCCACAGGGCCGTCGGCAGGATCTTGAACAGACGCACCCTGCCAGTCTGCCACGAACGCGCCCCCGCGACGCGCCACGTGCCCCGCGACACGGAAACTGCTAGGCGAACCCCGTGGAAGCCAAGGGACAGCGTACGCAACGACCGCCGCTGGCGGACATTTTTGGGATCCGCTCGATCCCGCAGGTCCGCTCGGACCTGACCACCGTGCTCAGCCGCATGGGCGGCGGGTTCCAGCTCGGGCTTTCCTCGCTCAGGCACCTGCGCCCGGACCTCTCCCTCGTCGCCTACGCCGGTCGCCACCCGGCGGATGGGCTGAGCCGGATCATGAACTTCTTCGATCGCGTGGGCGGCGGGCGCGGCTACTCGCAGCGCGTGACCAAGCGCAACTGCCGGGACTATCGCGGCGGGCGCCTCACCTACGACGAACACGACGGTACGGATTTCGTGTGCCCGATCGCCACGCCCATCGTCGCTGCCGCACCCGGCGAAGTGACCCTGATCCGCGATCGCTGGCTGCGCGGTGGGCTCACCATGACCGTGGACCACGGCGCAGGGCTCGCGACGCAGTACACACATCTGTCACGCGCCATCTTGCCCGTAGGCAGCCGCGTCGCGCGAGGCGAAACCATCGCGCTGTCGGGTGCGTCCGGAATTGACATGACGACGTTTTTCCCGTGGGTGCCGCCACACTTGCACTTCATGGTCTGGCACCTGGGCCGTCCCATCGATCCGTTTTTGGCCGCTGGCGAAGCGCCACGCACGGGAACGTGGACGGAGAAAAACGCGCCCAAGCCCGGCGAGGCCGAGCAGACGTACCCCGAGCCCGTGGTGGATGCGGCGCTGGCGCGGTCCATCGCGGAGACCTGCACGGACCCCGCTATCCGCGGAGAGATCCAAGCCGTGCGGCACCTGCCCGTGTCGCTGGTCGCGCTCCTCGAAGACTCCTTGCACCATGACCGTTTCGCCTGGCCAAACGCCCAACCCCACCCCGCACTGCGCGCGGACTCAGGCGGGCCGCTGGCGTTGAGCCTGCCACTGACAGCCACCCACTACCGCGGCGCGACTCCCGCGGACGGCTGGGGCAGCGCGCCGCACTCGAGCTGAGGGCAAAACGCGAGTGCGGTTCGCAAGCCCCAAGCGGGTTCTAGCCCTCGTGTCCCAATAGCGCCTCCGCTGCCAGCTTGGGGGATCCAGACCCAGCGGCTTCAGCTCGATGGATCAGCGCGACCATGCGCTGATTCAGGGGCGCCGACACCCCACATTGCTCCGCCAAACGGACGATCTCGCCGTTGAGGAATTCGACCTCGGTCTTGCGGCCCCGATTCAGATCTTCCCACATGGATGAGCGGGCCTCGGGATTGGCTCCGAGCTGCGCACGCGCCACCAAACGCACCACCGGTGTCGGCAGTCGCAACAGTCGTGGCAAGAGCGAAAGCGGCATGCCACGCAGGGCGGCCGGGCGCACTCCGGCGGCCTTCAGCACCGTCAGTCCCTCCGCCATGAGCGCGGCAATGACGCGTCGGTAGCGCTCGGACAGCACCATCTGCTGAGTGGGAACGTCGGACAGAGCGCTCACGGCGTTGTTCAGGTTGACCAGCAGCTTGCTCCACTGGTGCCGGACGATGTCTGCGTGGGTCGAAATCCCGATGCCTGCCTCTTCACAGGCAACGACCAGCCGCTGCAGTTGATCCTGCTCGGCCGCCTGCAGCAAAAGCCCACCCTTGGTCGTCTGCTCAAAGCGTCCCTCTCCCTGCGGCACGACGTTGAAGGCGACGATCCCGGCAAGCACGGTTTGTTCGGGGAGGCGCTCCCGCAGCGCGGGAGCGTTGCTCACACCGTTCTGCAAGCTCACAACCAGGGCTCGCGGAGAAAGGAGGGTTCGCACGGACTCTGCGACCTCCGCGGTGTGTCCGCTCTTGACGCAGCACAAGATCACATCGCAGTTCTCCAGCACCTGCGGTGACGTTTCGAACACGATCTCCGAAGCTGGCACACGGGCTTCCACCCCCGCGAGATCCGTCAGCGCCAACCCAAACGCGCGGATCTCAGCTTGTAGCCGCGCTCGTCCCAGGAAAACGACCTCCGCGCCCTTCGCTGCAGCAAGCTTTCCGCCGACGAAGCAGCCCACGGCCCCCGCGCCGAGCACACCCACACGGAGCTTTGACGATGCCATGGCACGCAGTGTACCGCACCCCATCTCCGCCCCCAGCGGCCGCTCGGATTGTCCTTGGTGCTCGCGGCAAACTTCGAGTATCCGTGTAAGCGCGATGACTGGTCGCCCCCAGCCGAAGACCATCGAAGCGCGCGTTGCCCGCGCCGGCCTCAAGGCGCTCGGAGGCTGGCGCTACGTCGGCGACGTCCCGGCGCCGCGTCGCGCGGTGTGCTTGGCCACGCCACACACCGACAACATGGACGGCTTGTTGCTCGTGTTACTCGCCAAGTCCGTTGGGCTCCAGCTCTCTTGGATGGTGAAGGACGACTGGGGCAAACCGCCCATTGGGATTCTGATCCGCAAAGTGGGCGGCGTGCCCATCGACCGCAGCAAGGCCAACGGCATGGTGGGCAGCATGGTCGAAGAGTTCGAACGCCGGAACGAGTTCTATTTGGCGATCCCCCCCGAAGGCACTCGCAAGCGCACGGACTTCTGGAAGTCCGGGTTCTACCGGATTGCCTTGGGCGCCAAAGTTCCCGTGCTGCCCGGATTCTTGGACTACGCCAAAAAAGAGGGCGGCTTCGGCCCGCCCATCGAGTTGAGCGGCGACATGAAGAAGGACATGGACGCGATCCGTGCGTTCTACGACAAGGCCGATCCGAAGCCGCGCCACCCCGACAAGTTCGGACCGATCCGTTTGCGGGAAGAAGCGCCGTCGACGCACAACGCCAGCTGACGCGGCCGGAGCCGCGTAGCAAGTTCTCGCTTCCTCGCGTCAGTCGGCGACGACAACAGGCCCGCGGGTTTCGGGCAGGTGAGCGACTTGGGAAAAGCCGCTCTTCATCGGAGTCAGGGCGAAACACCCCAGCTCTGTTGCCACCCACAAGAGCCCGGTCGCATCGTGCCAGGCCAGCTTGCGGGGGAAGAGCTGCTCTGGGTGTGCGGGGGCCGGGAGCACCAGCTGCGCGACGTGTTGGTCCTGTGAGACGTAAAGCACGTGAGACTCTGCGCCACCAACGAGAAGCGCAAAACTACGGGTCGTCGGCACCACCACGGCGTCGATGAGTGGCCCGGTGACGCCCACCTCGACGCGCTGCCAGTCAGGTGCAACGGGGGAGTCAAAGTCGTAACTAGCGTACTCGATGAACGACGCTGCGTCGCTCTTGCGCGCGATCCACGTGGCCGCGCCGTTGCCCCGGATGAAACGGGTTTCTGGGCGACCGGGTGCCGGAAAGGAAAGTGGCTCGGTCGTGAAACGTGCGCCCCCATATTCCACACGAACCAGCGAGTCTTGATAGTTTCCGTCCGCAAAGCCAGTGGTGTCCAGTGCAAGCCAGGCACGGCCGCCGGGACCGAGAAAGGGGCGAATGCCTGACGGTGTCACCAGCGCACGGCCTGGTCCCGACGCTACGAGTGCCGCGTCCAGGAGTTGCCAGCTCGTCGCCTCGAATTGGTTGATCAGCAGCGTGCCCACGGAGTCGGGCACGACGCGTAGCTCTCCGTCGAAGGCTGGGGATTCAGCGGAGACGGACAGCCCGGTGTCCGTCGGCAGCAACGCCAAAACGCGGCCGCCGTCCGTCTCGGGGAGCAGAACGGCAACCAATAGCCGCTCCGTCGCCGGATCCCACGCCAGATCCTGAACGTGTTGCCCGGGTAGAACATGCGTGCGAACGCTGCGGCTCGCGCTATCGATGGCGACCACTCCGCCGGCAGGATGCGCGCTGAAGACCGCGCCAGAAACCCACGTCGGCCGAGTCAAGTCCGTGAATGGGCGGGGGCGCGGTGGGTTGGGGACCGCTTGTTGAATCCCCGTGTGTTCGAACTCCCCGCTGGCGCCGGGCGCGGACGAACACGCGGCAGCAAGGGCGAGCAACAACGGAGCAACATAGCTGAGAGCAGTCGGGAGCGTGGCCATGGCCGCTGCTCGGCTGCGACGGGAGGCAGTTGCGTGAAAGCTGGCGCCATGCGCCGCGCCGGTGGCTGCACCGGCACAGTGTGCGACTCTGTTTTACCCATCGAGTTCTTTGGGACGGTAGTTGCCAATAATATTTGCTCCGTGCTCACCCAATGCGGCG
The DNA here is from genome assembly GCA_937872925.1 of uncultured Myxococcales bacterium. Taxonomy (GTDB): domain Bacteria; phylum Myxococcota_A; class Polyangia; order Polyangiales; family Polyangiaceae; genus JACKEA01. The sequence goes on from CALMUT010000138.1 coordinate 27,520, forward strand.
AAAGGCGCCGACGACTCGAGCACCAGGAGCGCCGCCGTCGGCATATGCACCGCGACCCCAGAGAGCTTTTCACCGAGTTCTTCGATCCCAGGGTTATGGCCCACGAGCAGCACACGCTTAGCTTGCGGCGGCACGCGCTGCAGTTGCTCCAGGTAGCCTTCTGGCTCGGCCAGATACAAATGCCGCTGCAGCCGCAGTTCTGGCGACCATTCGCATGCTTCGGCGACAATCAGCGCGGTGGCCCGAGCACGCGCGGCCGTGGAGCTGAGGATCACGTCGGGCACCCATCCCGTATCCACAATCAGACGAGCCATGCGCGGCGCGTCCCGCAGCCCACGTTTGTTAAGTGGACGATCGTGGTCCGCGAGGCCGCTGTCGGCCCAACTGGATTTGGCGTGGCGGAGGAGTAGTAGCGTCTTCACGAGGCGTGCCGGACGCTACTGCAGCACGTCAACGCTTCGGGAGCCACTCGCGTTTGCTCGCCAACGCGCCGGCAACTTCGACCCGGGTCAGATCGCCCTTGTCGCAGGTGATCTTGACCTTGGGCGTGCCACCACCGGCCGTGACCAGACCGGAAATTTTTGCAGGCTCGGGCGAGATCTGGTCGGTGCAAAACGCGAGCACGCGGATGCCGTTTTCCAGCGTGCCAAATACGATTTGGTTCACAGCAACCGTCACTTCACTGCTGTCACCGAGACGTTTGACCACGACCTTAGTGCCCTCCACGCGATCCACGATGCCGAGCTGGTAGTCTTTGCTGGGTGGTCGCAGCGGTCCCCACACCCGCACCCCAGGGAGTTCGGCCTTGGGGGGCAAGGTGGTGGCCGTGTCTGTCGCGCGCAATCCTTTCGCGTCGACCCAACCTTCTGCTTGGTCGAGCACTGCAGCGCCTTTGGGGCTGCCCGGGTCCTTCGTCGTCACCAAGACTTGTCCGGTGCCCTTGCCCAGGATCCAGATCTTCTTGCCGTGGGCAATACCGCCCGCGACGGTGCTTCTTTCGTTCTCGGCAGGTTTCATTGGGGTCTTGCCGAAGGTCCAGCGCTCCGATGGCGCGTCGAGTTTGCAGCGCAGACGCTCACATTCACTGGCCACCTCCAGGCGCCGCCGCGCCACGGCGAGGCTCTTGGGAGGATCTGCGTAGCGGCCGTGGGGAAGGTCTTGATCGTACTGCTTGAGCAACTCGCTGGGTTTCTTGGCACTCGCGCTTTCGTTGCCCAGAGCAACCAGATGCTCCGTCAAGGCGCTCTGCACCAGTTCCAGCGCAAAAGGCTTTTCCTTGTCGGATATCGTGCCGTCTTTGGTGAGCTCGTCCAGTTTCGCCACGGCGTCGGCCCAGCGTTTTTCCGCGAGCATGGGGCGAATGTCGCGGGTGGTGTAGCCCACGACAGCCTTGCGGATCCCGCGCGACGCGGCTTTCATGCTCTCGTCGCTGAGCGCCTTCTTTGCATCCGGTGACCCGATCAATGCGCGGGCGGCGTCCAGCTTGCCACCATCGATGAGCTCCGCGAATTTCTTCTCCAGGCACAGCACAAGTGCAACACCCGACTCCTTGTGCAGCGTCGCGACATACTTCTCCCGCACCTTGCCGCGCTGCGCCTTTGCGGATGCGTCCATCGCCGCGGCGCAGTCGCCCTTATGCGCGAGTTTCACGACTCCCTTGGCGACGTCTTCACCACGGCTGACGTCGATCTGATCTTCGACGCCGCGGGCGCGCTGGGTGGTCTCGAGCCCACCGTATAGGCGCGCTTCTTCGGCGAGGGATTGCGCGCGAGCAAAGTCCGATTGCTTCAGAGCGACTTCCGCCTGTGCCACCAGCATTTGCGCCAACTCGTCCTTGCCCTCGGACGCGGCGCTGGTGTGTCCGAATCGTGTCACCAGTCGGCGATAGGACGTCTCGTCTTTCGCAGCGCGCGCGCGCTCCAAGAGCCGCGCCCCCTTGTCTTCATCCACACTGCTGGCACCACTCTGGGGACCTCCAGGTCCTCCACAGCTGACCAATAACAACGCGAGCAAACAGGCTAAGCGCCCCCAAATGTGTTTCACGGCCCTGTGGTGCCAAGTTGTACGGGTCGCGTCAAGGCACAGCGTCCGGCCAGAGCGCCGGGCGAGGCGCTAGCGCCGCGGCGCGAGGCGAGTTAACAGTGGCGCATGGTACCGAGCCCGTCGCGTCCCGAAGGCTCCGCACAAATCGAAGGGTTTGCGCGCGCGCGCCGGCTTACCTACGAGGCGACCCCAAACCCGGGATGGTTTGCAGCCTGGGAGCCCTACGACACCATGGTCAGCGCAGAGGGCTACGTGAACAGTGTGTCCTGGTCGATGCCGCCGGGCACGGCGACCATCGCGGAACCCTGGTTGGCGCCCCTGGACTCCGAACCTTTGGACCGCACCCTGCTGGCCTTCGTGACCCACCCGGGGTTCGTCCGGCGCGCAGCAGCGCGCAGCGGCGATCATTTCAACACGCGCGTGGCCTACATCGAGAACCCGCCGCCACCCACGGTGCAGCTCGGCGACAGCGCGTGGGACGCCCATGTCACCACCCTTGCCGCTTCGGCGAGCGAGGCCGCGGCGGCGTTTCCCTCGGCTGCGCGGCAGTTACTACTTTCCTGGCGCTTCAACGGTCACCTGGAGGTGCGCCCCGGAGGCATGGTGGTGCATTTCGCGGGCACTCGCCCCAGCCCCGAGCATCTGGACCGGCTGCTCTCTTCCGTGCCGACGCTGGTCCGGGCCTTGCTGGCCTGACGGCGTTTTCGTGCTTCCCCGGCATGGCCGGACAAAGCGAGATACACTGCCGACCGATGCAACGCATCCTGGTGGTCGAAGACGAACCCGCAATCCTGGAAAGCGTCGCCTACGCGCTCAAACGCGACGGCTACGCTGTGAGCGGAGCGGGCACCATTGCCGAAGCGGACACTGCGGTCACGGGGGTGGACCTCGTCGTGCTGGACCTGATGTTACCCGATGGCAGCGGCTTCGATTTCATCGGCAAGCTACGGCGAGACGGCCTTTCGACGCCGATCATTGTCTTGAGCAGTCGCGACGGCGAGGCCGATCGCGTGGCCGCGCTCGAGACTGGCGCCGACGATTATGTCACGAAGCCGTTTTCGCCCCGGGAGGTCGTGGCGAGAGTGCGAGCCGTGTTGCGGCGCGTGGGGGCGCAGCCCGACGAACGCGCCGCCTCCACTGGTGAATTGCCGCTACAGTTGGACGACGCCACACGCAGGGCCAGCGTTTCCGGCAATACGTTGGAGCTGACGCGAGTTGAGTTCGACTTGCTGGGCAGCCTGATGGAGAGCCCGGGCCGGGTCTACACCCGCGCGCAACTCATCGACCGCGTGTGGGGCGATGGCTTTGCCATCAGCGACCGTACCGTCGATAGCCACGTCAAAGCGTTGCGGAAGAAAGTAACGGAAGCGGGGGGCGACGCGGGCGTGATCGAAACCGTGCGCGGGGTTGGCTATCGGGTAACAGACCGACCTATCGGCGACCAAGAACCGTGATCCGTCTGGTGGTAGTCGCTGCGGCGGCGATTGGGCTCATCCTCTTTGCCGCGTTCGTCATCTCGCGTTTGCTTGAGACGCGCACCCGCGGCATGTCGATTCGCATGCAGGTGTTCTTGGCACTGGCCAGCATTGTCGGCGCGTTTGCGTTTGGTTTGGGGTTGATGGTGATCGACCGCATCGAAGCTCGCGCGGTGCGCCTGGCGACGCAGGCAGCAACGGATGAAGCGGCTGCTATTGCCGGGATCCTTGCGGGGGAGATGCAGCGCACCGGGGAAGACATCCAAGCCGTTGCCTCACGCATGGCGCAAGAAGACGCCCGCGGCGCGGACTTGCGGCTCGAACTGCTGGACGCCAATGCCCAGGTGATCTTCCCGCGGGGGGTGCCGTCGCAGAAGGGGCAGCCGGGCACGGTCAGCGTGGACGCGCCGATCCTGCGCTCCGGCGCGCAGATCGGCTTGGTGCGCGTGGTCAAACCCACGGTGGTGATGCGACGCTTGCTCGCGGATTTTGCGCCGACGGTGCTCGTGATCAGCCTGGTGCTGGGCGCGGCAGCAGCCATGGCTGCGGCTGCCATTGGCCGCAGCATCGCACGCCCCATCGAACGACTGAGTCAGTTTGCGGAAAGCGTGAGCGCTGGCGAAGGCGGAGCGGCGCCGCCGATCGCGTCGGGGCGTGAGGTGACGCATTTGAGTCGCTCTATCGACTCCATGCGGCGACAGCTACAAGGCCGACCCTTCGTTGAAGCGTTTGCGGCAGATCTGTCTCACGAGCTAAAAAACCCAGTCGCGGCGATCCGTGCAAGTGCTGAGATCTTGGAAGAAAGCGCATTGGACGAACCAGACGAGGCGCGACGCTTCGTGGCGCGTATCCGCGAATCCACGGAGCGCATCGAACGGTTGCTTGGGGACTTGTTGAGTCTGGCGCGCATCGAGGCGCGCGGCGTCGAGGATTTGGAGCCGATCGAATTGGGGCAACTGGTGCGCCGGGCAGCGGAACAAGCCGACGCCTCCGGCAAGCGTGTGGAAGTCCACGTTGAAGGCGATGTGCGCGTGCGCGGCGACGAAGCTTGGCTCACGCGTGCCCTGTCCAACTTGCTCGACAACGCGCTCACTCATGGCGACGCCGACGCGCCGGTGGTGCTGCGTGCGAAGCGTGCGTCGGACGGCGTGAGCGTCTCTGTGGAGAGCCAAGGCGCGGTGCCAAAACACGTCCGCAAGAATCTGTTCCGGCGTTTTGTCACCACACGGGCGGACAAAGGGGGCAGCGGCCTGGGCTTGGCCATCGTGCGGGCCGTCGCAGAATCCCACGGCGGCAAGGCGAGGTTGCCGGAGCCTGGCCCCCCACGGGTGCGTTTCGAGCTCCAGCTGCCCCCGGCTGTGCGCGGCGCGCGAGAACAACTGCGCACCGCTGTCGGGGACGCCCGCAGCTGAGCCAGGTTGCATTATTTAATCATTTCCAGCAGTTACAGCTGAACCTGGAAGCTGTCCGGCCCGGGGATCGATTTCTCCACGAAACCTCCACACACAGTCCCCGGCGTCCGCGCTTGGGTATGCGACTTCTTTAGCCAGCCCGCGATAGGCGCGGCGCCACTTTCAAAGACTTCGAACCATGAGCAAGATCCAAGTTCCGCGGCACGTTGCAATCATCATGGACGGCAACGGTCGCTGGGCCGAAGCCCGCAATCTAGAGCGCGTCGAGGGACACGCAGAGGGCGCACGCGCCGTTCGCGACGCCGTGGAGACCGCCGCACGCATTGGCGTCGAGTACCTGACCCTGTACGCATTCAGTGTGGCCAACTGGGCTCGACCGCGCCGCGAAGTCGAGACCCTCATGCGCCTTCTGGTGGATTTCGCAGCCAAAGAGCGCTCCGAACTGCGAAGCCTGGGCATTCGCGTCAACGTGATTGGCCAGCTCGAAGACCTGCCTACCGGCACACGGCACGCCGTGGAGGATCTGATCCAGTACACCGCGGACGGCGAAAAGATGACCCTGACCCTGGCGCTATCTTATGGCGGGCGGCAGGACATCGTCGAGGCTGCACGTGCCCTGGCCGTGCGGGCCCGGGCGGGTCTGGTGCTGCCGGAAGAGATCGACGAGGCCTTCTTCCATCGAGAAATGACCACGCGCTCACTTCCGGACGTGGATTTGCTGATCCGGACCGGAGGCGAGTCGCGAGTTAGTGACTTCCTACTATTTGAGTCCGCCTATTCGGAGTTGGTATTTCTACCCATCATGTGGCCGCAGTTCGTGCCCCAAACCTTGCTGGACGCGATCGAGCAATACTCGAACCGTGAGCGACGTTTCGGGCGGACCTCTGCCCAAGTCAAGAACGGCGCCAGCGCCGCCTTTGATCCGCTAGACCCTGTGGCTTGAATCCCGTACACCTGGCTAGGTGGGCGGACCGCCGCAGATAGCCGGGCGTTTTCAGCTGCATCAGCGCGCAGGCGTCGGCGGCATGGGCGCCGTATTCCATGCGACGGATCGCGAGACCAACCAAAGCGTCGCGGTCAAACTGCTGCACCCCGGCCAGGCGGGGGATCGCTTCTCCCGCGAAGCGAACGTATTGGCAACGCTGCAACACCCCGCCATCGTGCGCTACGTGGCCCACGGTGAAACCGAGCGCGGGCAACTCTACTTGGCAATGGAGTGGCTGGACGGCCGCACGCTTTCGGAAGTGCTGGCGCGACGCAAGCTGTCCGCGTCGGAAACCTGGACCCTGGCCCGGCGCATTGCTGCGGGCCTAGCCAACGCACACGAACAAGGAGTCGTGCATCGCGACATCAAGCCCAGCAACATCTTCTTGCCTGGCGGGGACTTGAGCGAAGCGAAGATTATCGATTTTGGAGTTGCCCGGCGGCGCTACGACCCGCATCTGACGGAGGTCGGTCTGCTCATCGGCACACTAGCGTACATGTCGCCGGAGCAGGCGGGTGGAGAGCGCAATCCCGAGCCCTGTTCCGACATCTTCTCGCTCGGTTCTCTGCTTTATCGCTGCCTAGCTGGGGTAAACCCCTTCACGGGCGGGGACGCCACGGCGATACTCGCGAAAATCCTGTTGGAGAGACCGCCTGCTTTGCGGGAGGTCGTCCGAGAGGTACCCGTCGGTTTGGATCTCTTGACCATGGAGATGCTCTCCAAGGACAAAGGTCGACGGCCGAAAGACGGCACCGCATTGTTGGACCGACTTACGGCACTCTCCGGGGAGGTGCTGCACGCGCAGGGTCCAGCGGCGCCACATCTAGGCGCGACGGAACAGCGCGCGGTCTGGGTGCTGCTGGTCGGCGGAGGCCAGCCTGAAGACACGGAGACCCGCGAGCTACGCATGTCGCAGCCCGAACTAGATCCGTCGCTGCGCGTCGCTGCACAAGTCATCGAGCTGGGCGGCAGTTGGAATACGCTGGCGGACGGGAGCGTGGTGGCGAGCTTCGTCGACACCGGCGACGCTCGGGGCACGCGTGCACTACGAGCCGCACACGCTCTGCGCAACCAACTGAGCAAGCGCCCGATGGCGCTGTCGCTGGGGCTCGGGGTCTTGGGCCAACGGGCTCCGCTGGGCTCGGCGCTCGACCGCGCCGCCCGGGAGCTCTTGCGCGCTCAGCCCGATATCGTCGCACTGGACGAGGAGACGGCGAAAGCTCTGGGCAGCACCCACGCGGAAGCCACCCAGCGCGGCGGCTTCCGCCTTGCGTTTCCAGCCGAGCGCGAGGGTGCTCGCCACTTCCTGGGCCGGGAAACCCCCTGCGTTGGGCGGACCCGGGAAATGGCGGCCCTGCATGCGCTCGCGGACGAGTGTTTCGAAGAACCCGTCGCCCGCGCTGCATTGGTTGTGGGTGCATCCGGGTTGGGCAAATCACGAATCCGCTATGAGTTTCTCGAAGAACTGCGGCGCGACCACCTGGGCGTGGAGGTACTGTTCGGACGCGCGGATGCCCTGAGCGCGGGCTCCCCGTTTGGCCCATTGCGCGCCGCCCTCCGGAGTTCCGCCGGGATCCGAGACGGCGAACCCTTGGCCGACAGCCGCGTGAAGCTCTTGGCGCGCTTGCGTAACGCTTTGGGGTCAACTCGCCTTGGCCTAGAAGCCGCACTGTTCTTGGGGGAAATGGCCAATGTGCCCTTCGACGACAAGGAAAGCCCCGCACTTAAAGCGGCGCGCACCGATCCAACGCTGCTCGGCGATGCGATCCGCGGAGCATGGCTCGACTTCGTGGAGGGCGCGACTCGTGACGCGCCGCTCGTCATCGTGTTGGAAGACATGCATTGGGGCGACCGCCCCACCGTGACCCTGATCGACGCTACCTTGGCGACGCACACGGAGCGTCCGGTATTGGTGCTCGCTTTGGCGCGACCGGAGGTCTTCGACCTGTTTCCGAAGCTGTGGACTAACCGCGGCGCCCAAGAAGTGCGCCTGCGACCTTTGCACAAAACAGCAAGCGAGCGGTTGGTACGGAGCGTACTTCCGGAGATCACGCCGGAGCGGCTTTCCCGCATTGTCGAGCTCGCAGACGGCAACGCTTTCTTTTTGGAGGAATTGATCCGGGCGGTATCCGAAGGGCAAGCGGATTTGCCCGCCACAGTAGTCGGAGTCGTTCAAGGGCGGCTGGAGCAATTGTCCCCTGCCGCGCGCCGGATCCTGCGCGGGGCCAGCATCCTGGGCTCGCGCTTTTGGCGCGGCTGCGTGGCAGAGCTGATCGGTGCGGACGTAGACCATGCGGAATTGAGCGTCCAGCTCAGCGACTTGGTCGCGCGCGAGCTATGTAGCGAGCGTCCAGCCGCAAGTTTTCCCGGAGAAGACGAGTACATCTTCCGACATGCCGTCGTGCGGGAAACTGCCTACGCGTCCCTGACCGAAGACGACCGCAAGTTGGGGCACCGCATCGCCGGCAGCTGGCTTCGCCAGCACGGCGAAACCGACGACCTCGTGCTGGCAGAGCACTTCCGCCGCGGGCACAGCAAAGAGCAGGCGGCGCTACACTACGCAGCGGCGGCCGCCCAGGCGTTGGAAGGGCACGACTTGGTGGCAACTTTGGACCGCGTCGAACTCGCTCTATCTCAATCCCCCGACGACCGCACACGTGGGGAACTCGAACGACTGCGGGCGCACGCCCAGTTGTGGCAAGGAAAGTACGCGGAGGGCGAACAAGCAGCCCTGAAGGCCCAGGCGCTGTTGGAGAAAGGCAGTGAGCGCTGGTTCGCCGCGCTTTCGGATCTGTGTAGTAGCGCGGGAAGTCTCGACCACGAGAGCACCATCAGCGAAGCTGCCGAACTGGCGCTGGCGATTGCGCCAGATACTGACGCCCAGCGCACTGCACAGATCATGTGCCTGGCGCGCGCGGTCACGGCGCACCTGAAGATTGGACGCCGGGACCGAGCCCTCGAGCTGCTGCAGAGCATGGAAGACCTGGTGCCGAAGGTTGCCGCGAACTCCGCAGCCGCGCGTGCCTGGCGGCACCACGCGCGTTCCGCGGTCGCGTACTTCAGTGGCGATCCTGCGACGTTCCGCAGCGAGCTGGAGCTTGCGGTCGAACAGTTCGACCTGGCCGGCGACGCGCGCACCAGCACGAACGACCGAGTCAACCTTGGGTTCGTATTGATCACCCTTGGCGAGTTGGAGCGCGCCGAGCAACTCTTGCTGCAGGTGCTGGCGGCCGCCACCCGACTCGGGCTGGAGACCGTCAAGACGTACTCGCGACACAACCTCGGCCTGGTGCGGCTTTGGCTGGGGGACCCGGCCGGATCCGTGGACTATCAGCGCATCGCGGTCTCCCAAGCCGTCGAACAAGGCGAAGCCATCCTCGAAGGATCCGCGCGCGCCTACCTTTCCCTCGCGTTGGTCGCGCTGGGCGACTTGGATGCCGCACTGGCCGAAGCCAGCCTGTCCAAGGGCTTGCTTGAGGCCGTCCCGGGACTCTTGCCGTTGGCAGTCGCTGCCATTGCCCACGCGCTGCTAGCCCTGGGACGGATCCAAGAGGCATGCGAACAAAGCGCGCATGCGGCGGCGCTGCTCGAAACGAAGGGCTGCCCCGAAGACACCGAGGCCCTGGTGCACGTGACCTGGGCGCAAGCCAACTTGCGGGCCGGCAACGAGGACAAGGCGCGAGAAATCGTCGCCGCGGCACAGACAGCACTTCACGAGCGCGCGGATGCCCTGGGAGACGACGTCGTTCGCACGAGCTTCTTGACACGTGTGCCGGCTCACGCGCAGACGATAGCGCTCGCGAAACAGCTTGGCGTCATGTAGCGGCCACCGCACGTGGCAAAAAGAGTCCTCGCACACTTCACTCAAACAGCGTCCAACTCCGAGTCTCGGAGCGGCGATCCCCTAGAACGCGAATTCCACGGTATTCAAAGACTTTTCTCGATCCCGCCACTGCACCGTTCGGATCTGTTCCTTCACGCATTCGACGAGCTTCGCGTTGGTCGGCGTCGCTACCGCGTCGATGCCCACCGCACGACCATCCCAAACCGCAATGCGGATCTTCACGTGGTCATTCGGCTTTGCCCCGCATGGCTCGTACAGCTTCATGTCCGAAATCGGATGCGCTAGCGCAGCCATGTCGAGATTGGCGCGTTCGGATCCTTGGGGCACCACGTTGATGGCTTCGTCGACGCTCATGCCTTCAGTAAACTCTGGAGCAGCGCTCGGGGGCTCCTCCTCCACCACAGGCGTCGGTTCTTCCTGTGGTGCTGGCTCCGGCGCCGGCGCCGGCACGACAGGCGCCGGAGCGGGCGCCGGTTGACCCGCAGCAGCCCCGCCACACCCAATCAGAAGCAACCCCACAAACGCGAGTGATCCCCTCATGCGCGCGAGGATACTCGGGCAGCCCGGTCTTTCAAAGCGTCAACGCTTTGACACCTCTCTCGCACAGGTGGACAGATTGCGAGGTCGCAGGAATACTTGCTTGTGAGGGAATGCAGTTGGATTCGGGGCGCGACCGCAGCCTAGCGAATGGCAGGAAGGTCCTGCTAGTTGACGATGAGGCCATCGTCCTTCGGGCGTTGACGCGCATGCTTGAGCACGACGGCTATCAAGTCGAGGGTGAGTCCGACCCGCTGCAAGCGCTGCGTCGTGCGCGCGAGACGGAATTCGATGCAATCATCACGGACTTGGGCATGCCGGTGCTGGGCGGCCTGGAACTGTTAGAGGAGATCCGGTGTCATGGCACCACCACGCCGGTGATCATTCTGAGTGGCTCGCCCCATGTGAGTGACGTTAGCCGCGCGATTGCCTTGGGCGCGTTTCGTTTCATTACGAAACCGTTCGAATACGCAGAATTGAGCGAAGTTCTGCGCTGTGCCTGCGCCGCATCGATGGCGAAGCCGGATGGCGCGGCGGATCGCTCCATGCACATTGATGCCGCACTGGACGCCGCGTGGTTGGAGTTTCAGCCGCTGGTAGATCGCACCGGTCAAGCCTTTGCATGGGAAGCCCTGCTGCGGGTGCCAGACGACGAGTTCTCTGGCCCGCAAGATCTGATCGAAGCCGCGGAGCGCGCCGGACGCGTGAACGATGTCGGCAAGACCGTGCGCAGCAAGATCCCAGGCAGTCTGTCCACACTCCCACCCGGCGCGCCCGTCTGTGTCAACGTACACCCAGGCGAAGTGATGGACCCTAACTGGCTGGAGGACGGGGCGTTCGCCAAGCACTCCCATCGCATCATCTTGGAACTGACTGAACGTGCGCGCTACGACAACTTGAATGGCTTGAAGGCACGCATCGCCCTCATGAAAGAGCGGGGTTTCCGTATTGCTTTGGACGATTTGGGAGCTGGCTACGCTGGTTTGGGCGCGCTATCGCAACTTTCCGTGGACATGGTGAAGCTTGATGGCGAGCTCACGCGTCGTATCGACGAGCACGACACGCGCAGGCGTCTGGCGGCATCGCTGATCGATCTGAGCCGAGATCTGCGGCTGCCTGTCGTTGCCGAGGGCGTCGAGAGCGAAGCCGAGCGCGACACCATGCTGGAACTCGGCGTGCAGTACCTGCAGGGCTACCTGTTCGCGAAACCGGGTCGCCCCCCGCCAGATCCGAAGTGGTAGGTCTCGGCATTGCGGCGCGACGCGGAGTCTGCTTCAAACCCAGCACATGGACGCCCTACCCTCGATCAAGAATCCTGCGGACGCTTCGCCGTTAGAACCCGTTCCGGCGTCCAGCCAGGACCGGATCACCTCGGCCGTCGCGGACGCACGAGCGGCCCAGCCGGCGTGGGCCGCCCTTCCCCTAGCGGACCGCGCGGAGCTGTTGCGAGCCGTGGGCCGGGCCTTGCTGGAGGATCGAGAAGCGGGCCTCGAGTTGATGTGCAGCGAAACCGGGCGCGGCAAGACCGAGTGCCTCATGAGTGAGTTCGTTGGCATCGTCGACATGATCGACAGCGCGATCCGAGCCGGCAACAAGGCCCTAGCGCCCGAACGCATCGCCTTGTCGAAAATCAACTACCCCGGCAAGCGCTGCACGGTCGAGATGGTTCCTCGGGGTGTCATCGCCATCATCGCCCCGTGGAACTACCCGCTGGGCAACTTCTTCAAGAGTCTGTTCCCGGCGCTGCTCTCGGGCAACGCGGTAGTGCTCAAGCCCAGTGAGCACACCCCGCGCACCGGAGCCTGGCTCGCAGACGTGTGTGCCAAAGTGCTTCCCAAGGGCGTGGTGAACTTGGTCCAGGGCGGCGGCGACGTGGGCCAAGCGCTCTTGGACGCTCCCATTGATGCAGTGGTGTTCACCGGCAGTGTGGCCACCGGCCGTCGCATTGCAGTGCGCGCAGCCGAGAAGTTGATTCCCTGTTCGATCGAGCTAGGGGGCAAAGACGCCGCTATCGTCCTGGCGGACTGCAACCTGCCGCGCACCATCGCCGGTGTGCTGCAGTGGGGACTGCACAACGCGGGTCAGAACTGCGCGGCCATCGAACGAGTCTACGTCGAGGAAAGCATCGCCGACGCCTTCGTCGCCGGTTTGGGCGCCGCGGCCAAGAAGCTCTCGGTGGCGCCCCAAAAGGATCCGAGCGATCTGGGCCCGCTTCAGAACGAAGCACAGCTCGAAACGGTGCAGCGGCACATCGCCGACGCCCTGGAAAAGGGCGCAAAGCTCATCGCCGGTGGCAAGGCAACAGGCACCGGCCTCGGGTTTTCTCCGACCGTGCTCGACAAGTGTCACCACAACATGCAAGTGATGCGCGAGGAGACGTTTGGTCCGGTCATTGCAGTGATGCGTGTCGACAACGCCGATCAAGCGGTCGAGCGGGCGAATGACTCAGCCTACGGGTTGAACGGTTCGGTATGGACGGACGACGTGGAGCGCGGGGAAGCATTGGCACGCCAACTCGAAGTGGGCGTCTGCCTGGTCAACAACCACGCCATTACCGGCATCTTGGCTGAGACCCCGTGGACAGGCGTGAAGGAGACGGGCACGGGAGTCGCTTCCAGCCGCCACGCGTATCCAACGTTTGTGCGCCCCAGAACGGTCTTTGTCGATAGATCTTCGAAGCCAGATCCGTGGTGGATGCCGGCAAATGAAGACCTGAAATCCTTATCTGAAGCCCTCGTCACCAAGGCTCAGGGCTCCTTCGGGGTGGTGTTTACGTTGATCGGCCTGATCGGCAAGCGGGTGAAGGCGATTCAAGAACTCGGTAGCAGTCAGTAGCGAATGTAACCAAGACCCATCCTCGGGAGTATAAAGGCACCATGCGAAGTCCACGCTTTCTGCTGCCCTTTCTCTTGGTCTTCGGTCACAGCGCCGCCGCCGAGGCCTTCGTCTCCACCGCGGTCGGGGGTCGCCCGGGAGAGCTGGACGTCAATGCCCAGGTCACCGCCGAGCGCGGCAAGATCGAACCCAACGAAAACCAGAAGTCTTTCATGAAGGCAAAGGACTTCTACGAATACAAGCTAGGGGTCGGCTACACCTGGGGCCACGCTGGCCCCTTCCAGTTTATCAGCACGCGCCTTGAGGCCACCTACTACCAGTCGCCTACGGAAGTGAACGACCCGGCAGAGTGGCAGGGCCACCCCGCGGGCTCGTCCCCACCCCCGGGGCTAGGGCCCGGAAGCCGCAACGGCGCGCGCCACCTCGGCGGCGGTGTGTGTGAGTTCTACGACGATGACACGGGCACACTGGTGAGCGCCACCGTGTCCACGGCTCTCGTTCACGACCCCAAATTCGCTTTCGGGGTGTACTTGCGTGGAACCGTACCTTTCAAGATGAACTTGGAGAAGTTTGCAAACCCGCGCCTGGACTACATCGCCGGTGGCTGGCAGATGGGCGTGGAACTGCAGGATTGGCTCGGCTTCGAGTCCACGCTTTACCTTGGCTCCGGCACACGCCCTTTCAGCAAGGAACAAAACGGCGCCGTCGCCGTGGGCAATCTGTTGCACTTCAAGGCGGAACGCTGGCTCTTGCCTTGGAAAGCAGGCGTGAAGGTCGGGCCCTACGTGGAAGGTGACATTCACGAGCGCTTCGACCCCCGCTACGACGCAGCCTACAGCGCCCAGGAGCCCCCCCAACCCGGGGTGACCACGCCAGTGCGCGAGAAGGATCGCATACGCGCTGCACGCTTTGCCGTGGCGTTCCTGCCATATTTCCTAGTGACCAAGAACCTTTCGGTAGAGCTCGGCTACGTGCAGAAGTTCTTCGGCTACGACGCTCGCGCCACACAAGCCTATTTCGTCGGTTTGCGTGGTTTGATCGAGCTCTGAGCTTCCACTGCCGATCCGAGCGGGCTTGGGCCCAGCGCCAAATTCGCCCACTTGAACCGGCCCGCGCGACAATGTGTGCGTGATGCGCAGCGCTGCCAGCCGCCTGGTCATCGTCGTCGTGCTAGGCGCAAATCTGCCGGCCTCCGCGGACACGGCGCCCAGCTGGCCGGAACGGCCGTCGCTGCTGCAGGGTGCCCTCGACCTGCCGGCGCGGCTGCGCCCTATCCGAGTCTTTTTGGACGCGGGCCACGGCGCCGAAGACAACACCGGGAACCGCTCAGCGTACTGCGCTGCGGAGCAAGACTTCACCCTTTCGCTCGCTGGCGAGCTACAGAGCATGCTCGAAGCGGCTGGGTTCCAGACGCGCTTGAGTCGTGATGCACACGCGCCGGTTCCCTACGCCGAGCGCGCCAATGCCGCAGCGGCATGGAACGCCGACGTGCTCATCAGTCTACACTCGGACATACGCGGCCACGCACAGGCCTGGTCTCCCAGCGCCGCTGTCACCTGCTTGCGCAGTCGCGAAGCGCCTGGCTTCAGTGTGCTGTTTTCGGACGCGGGCAACGACCGCGCGGCAGGCGCTCGGGAACGCGCGGCAACAGCGATTGGGTCCGCCATGCGAACAGCGGGCTTCTTGGCCTACGACGGCGCGCACTACGGCAGCGACTACGCGGCAACAGAAGCACCAGGAGTATTCGTAGACCGCCACCCTCCGGGCAAGCGTATCTACATGCTGTACGCACCGAGGGTTCCAAGCATCTTGATCGAAACCCACAACGCTCTTGACGACCGGGAAGTGCGCTTGTGGAACAGCTCCGCTACACGTCGCGCCTTTGCTAGTGCGCTAGCGCGCGCGCTCGGAGATCTAGACCTCGAACCCAATGACTAGATAGTGGGCTGTCTCCTCCATCCGCTTCGCCGAGCGCTTCGCCCTGCTACAGGTCACCACCGCCAGAGCGTTGCATTTGGAGTAGTACTTCCGACTCGCCGCACTAAAGCTCGCAGAACCCGAACTTGGTGCTGCTGCAGCAGTTGATACCCGGATTCTGAATGCACCAGGGCAGGCCCGGAGGGCAGGTGCCACACACGGTATTGCCACCGCAGCCGTTGGGTCGGCTGCCGCATTCGTCGAATTGGTCGCAGGCGTTCGGATCGGGCGTACAACAGCTAGAATTGTAACAAACCGCCGTGCCCGAACAGCCGCAGTCCGCCGGACACGTGGCGCAATTCTCCGGAGACGCGCAGGTGCCATCACCGCAGCCCACGCACTGACCGTTTCCGTTGCAGGTCAACGTGCCGGAACAGGTGCCACAACTGCCACCGCAGGCGTTCGTGCCGCACTGCTTGCCGGCGCACTGGGGCGTGCAACAGCTCGAATTATAGCAACTCGCTGCGCCACTGCAGGGGCAGTCTGCCGGGCAATTTCCACAGTTCTCTCCGGACTGGCAGCTGCCGTTGCCACACGCAACGTCCTGCACACAGTTCGAACTCTGGCACGAAAACCCCGACTGACACGTGCCGCAACTGCCTCCGCAACCGTTCGAGCCACAGGTCTTGCCCGAACACTGCGGCGTGCAACAGGTGCCGCTGGAAGTGCAGGCCTGCCCGCTACTGCACGCGCAGTCACTGGAGCAGTTCGCGCAGTTCTCGCCGGTCTGGCAATTGCCGTTGCCACACACCAAGTCGAGCACGCAGTTGCCACCAGTGCACGTCGAGCCACTCGCGCAGCTCCCACACACGCCGCCACAACCGTCGGAGCCACAGCTCTTGCCTGCGCAGTTCTTGGTGCAGCACGCCCCGGACACGCAGCTTCCGCTGGTGCACGCGCAATCCGCACAGTTCGCGCAGGTCTCACCCGCCGCAGCGTCGCAGGTGCTGTTGCCGCAGGTCGTCGAGGCCACGCAGGCGCCGCCCTGGCAAATGCTGCCAGTGGCACACTGCGAGCAGACACCGCCGCAACCGTCGTCACCACACTTGCCCGAGGGGCAGCTCGGAGTACAGCACGCCCCGCCTAGGCACACTCCGCCGTCGCAACTGCAGTCCAGGGTGCAGCTTTCGCAATCTTCCGTCGGATCGCAAACCTTGTTGCCGCAAGAAGCCTGACCGGCGCACTTGCCGCCCACGCACAGCTCGCCGGGCGCGCAGCCTAGACAGTCGAGGGCGTAGCCGCAGCCGTCGTTGCTGATGCCACACTCAAGTCCGAGGTCGGCGCAGGTACTCGACACACATCCGGTACCGCAGCGATTTGGACCGCTGCCACCGCAGACTTGGCCGGCTGGGCATCCACCACAATCGAGAATCCCACCGCAGCCATCGATGAGTTTGCCACAATCATCCGGAGTGCAGGCCGCTGGCACGCAGGGCGACGCATCCGCGCCGCCGTCTGGGCCCCGGCCGGCGTCGGCGGGGTCGCCCTTCAGCTCATCAAGGGACGATGTCAGCGAACACGCGCCGAACAGGGCGAAGCCCAGCAAGATAGGGAGCAACCGGAAGCAAGCACGCAACATCGAAGTCCGTTATCATGCCACGAGGCGCTGACGATTGCTTCTACGCAGACCCGGCACGAGCGGGTGGCGGTTGTAGCTGCCTGATCCAGAAGATCGAATCCTGTAGGATCTGGATCAGGATGTAGGTGTCGGTAGGAGCGCAGTCGCGCCTCAGGCCCGCGCGCGACGTTCCGGCCCCGATGCCCGGCTCACCTCCGGTCGCAGCGACGGCCCGCTCTCTTTCAACAGCGTTGCCAGACACGGCTCGATGACTTCGCGCATGGTTCGGTCGACCACGCGCGCAGCCGCATCCTGGGAGAGCCGCCCGTACGCGCGCCACGCTGCCGAGTCTACGTCCCGCGGCGCAACTGGCCGCGGCGGGTGGCGAAGGGCTTCCGCGGCGGCACGTGCCAGAGCGGCGTGCACCCTCGCGCCACCCTGAGCTAGCGCCCACCGCACAAACCGCCAGCCCAGTTCCGCGTGGGTCTCTTCGTCCCTGGCGATGCGTTGCAAGGCCCGGCGCGCGCCTGGATCCGTCGCTCCGGCGAGCTGCTCATGCGCCAGCATCGCTGCCACGGTCTCGCCGATCGCGCCTTCAACGAGGGCGGCGGCTGCGGCGTCTGCCAGGCTACGCGCATGGCCCGAACCAGAAACGTCTAGGCTGCCGGGGCCAAGCGCGCTGCCGCCGAGTCGCGACGCAAGGGCGAAACACAGTCGTGCATGCTCAACTTCGTCGAGGGCGGCGCGCTGCGCGCCTTCCACCAAGTCAGCAGGAGCCCCCAGAGCGAGCAACTCCAATGTGAAGCGTGCAAACGAAGCCACCGAAGCGTGCTCCATGCGCGCGTCCTCGCGCCAAATCAGCGCCAGCGCTGCTCGCGTCGTGTCGTCTAAGTCTAGGGAGGATGAGTCGACGGGCAGCGTGAACCAATCGTCTCGCTCCACCAACTCTGCGAGGCGCGTGTCGCCATCGATCACGAACGCGCGCCCACAACAGCCGCCTTCACAGAATACGTAGCAACATAGCTCGCCCTGCTTCGTCGGACCCGCAACGGCTGGATTGCAACAGTCGCTCTGCACTAGGTCGTAGGACGGGCACTCCGTAAGCTTGATCGGGGGACCGGCATCTTCCGGACCTGGTGCGTCACCGCCCCAGGGGCCGGAGTGGTTCAGTTGGTCTTCCAGAAACTGCAGGCTGTAGCAAAGCTGCTGTGCGCTGCCGTAGTCACAGCTAGGCGTGCCGGCAGTGCCGCCGGTGCTCGGCGTGCCGCCCGTCGAGGTAACGCCGCCGCTAGCAACAGAGCCCCCCGTTGCGGGTGTGCCGCCGCTGGCCTGGCCACCACTTCCCGACGTGCCACCGGCGCCGTCCGAGGCCGTACTCCCACCGCAGCTGACCTGGGCCAAAGCGCCGGACGCGCTGAGCACGGCCAGGAATCGGATGCGCGCTCGGAAATAGTGCTTTGCGGACATGATCACCTCGTCAGGATTTGGCGCGGGCTGTGCCACAAAAACACGCCCTCCACGCCTCCCCCCGGGGAGTTACACGAACCGTGCCACTTGCGGCCCGCGCGGCCCCGCGCTCACGCTTCGTTTCATGAACGCGCCACTGATGAATTGGGATCTGGCTCCCTACTTTCCGAGCTTCAACGGCCAGGAATACCGCGATTTCAATCAAGCGCTTCGAGCGGACGTCGCAACGGCAACCGCGGACGCTCAAAAACTGGCGCCCCTATCCGAGGCCAACGTCGACCCATGGGCAGCGCTGCTGACCAACTACGAGGACCTCTCCAAACGCCTCAGTCACGTCTGGTCCTATGTGCATGCGCTGGCATCTTGCGATGCAAAGAATGAAGCCTTCCGCAAAGAGAGCAGCCGCCTCTCCGTGCTCGGCGCCGACATGCAGAAGCTCGCGGTAGAACTGTTCCGGGGGGTGCGGGATGCCGACGACGCCGCGATGGCGGCACTCATCGCGAAGCCCAGCCTGGAAAACGCGCGCTTCTACATCGAGCGATTGCGCGACGAAGCGCGGCTGTCCATGGATGCAAAACGCGAAGCCTTGGCTGCAGATCTAGCCACTGATGGCATTCATGCGTGGGGTCGGCTCTACGACACGGTGTCAGGCACTCTGAACTTCGAAATGCAGTGGCCCGACGGGCGCAGCGAGCGCGTACCCATGTCACGACGTCGCTCCCTGACCAGCAATGCCGATCCGAAGGTGCGCAAGGCTGCTTTCGACGGCGGAAACGTGGCCTGGCAAGGCGTGGCCGACGTCGCTGCGTCCGCGCTGAACGCCATCGCCGGCACTCGGCATACGCTGTACGCCCAACGCGGCATCGAGCACTTCTTGGACGTGGCCGTCTTCGACGCCGCCATCTCCCACAAGACTCTGGACGCGATGTTCGCAGCGGTAGAAGACAACGCGGAGGTGGCACGCCGCTTCTTGCGACTCAAAGCCAGAGCGCTCGGTCAGAAGCAAATCGGCTGGTGGGACCTCGAAGCACCATTACCGCTAAAATCCAGCCAAGAAGTCAGCTGGGAGGGCGCCCAAGAAATGGTGCGTAGCGCGTTTTCGCGAGCGTACCCCGACCTGTCGCAGTTCTTCGATCGCGTGATCGAGCGCAAATGGGTCGAACACGAACCCCGGGATGGCAAGCAGCCCGGCGCTTACTGCACCAGCTCGCCGCTTATCAACGAGTCTCGCGTCTTCATGACTTTCCAAGGCGCGCTCTCCGACGTCTCCACACTGGCCCATGAAGTCGGCCACGCTTTCCACAATTGGGTCATGCGTGATCTGCGCGGCATGGCGCGCAACTATCCGATGACTTTGGCGGAGTCCGCCTCCACCTTCGCCGAGATGGTGCTGAGCGACGGCCTCTTGGAAAACCCGGAGATCTCTGAAGAGCAACAAGCGGTGCTGCTGAGCGAGCAACTCGGCGACGCCACGGCGTTTTTGCTCGACATCCCCGTGCGCTTCCAGTTCGAGCGGGAGTTCTACGAGCGGCGCAAAAAAGAAGAAGTCGCGACCAGTGAGCTTTCCGAACTGATGACGAAGACGCAACGCCGCATTTTTGGTGACACCCTAGCCGAAGGCGGAGAAGATCCTTTGTTCTGGGCCAGCAAGCTGCACTTCTACATTTCCGGCGTGAGCTTCTATAACTTCCCCTACACCTTCGGCTACTTGCTCAGCCGTGGGCTCTATGCGCAGTTCAAGTCCGAGGGGCCCAAGTTCTTGCCTCGCTACGAGCAGCTGCTGAAGCTCACGGGTAGCGGTCTTGCCCATGGCGTCGCGAAAGAAGCCCTCGGACGCGATCTGGAGTCCCACGAGTTCTGGCAAGAAGGCATCCGCAGCTTGGAAGAGCCGCTGGCAAAACTCGAGAAGCTGCTGCCCAAGCTGGGCCTGGTGTGAATCGCTAATTCTTGTTGCTTTCAAGGCCACTATTGGCCGTCCCCGGACCGCGGCTCGCCGCCCCCGGACCGCGGTTGGGTTAGTCTCGACTTGTGGCTGACTCCGCGGAGCTCAAGGCGACGTTTCACGAGCGCTGGCAGGCCCTCGGCCTGGCAGAGACGGCTCCGCTGATTGCGTTGGACGCTACCGTCACGCCACGAACCTTGCGCATGACCGAAGCGCAGGCCGCCGGCGTGGCCCCGTCGCCCGAAGGCTGGACGCGGCCACAAGCCGGCGAGCTGCCCCGGATCTCCGTATCGTTCTCCGGCGCGCCCAAGACGGCTGGAGAGAGTCCCCTGAAGCGTACGGATTTGGAGATCCGGGATCTACTGGGCGAAGGTGGCATGGGACGCGTGCACAGTGCGCGGCAGCATTCGCTGCAGCGCGATGTGGCGGTCAAGACCGTCAAATCAGACACGACGGCGCCGCACGCGTCGCAAGCGATTCTGCGCGAAGCGGTGATCACCGGCGCCTTGGAGCATCCGGGCATCGTCCCCGTGCATGCGCTCGGTCTCGATGACCTTGGCGCTCCGGTGTTGGTCATGAAGCGCATCGAGGGCGTGGAATGGCGTGCGCTGATCTACGACACCGAACACTCTGCGTGGCGGGGTCGACCTGACGACCAGCTGGAAGCGCATCTCGAAATCTTGATGCAGGTGTGTTTGGCAGTGCACTTTGCCCACAGCCGCGGTGTGATCCATCGGGATCTGAAGCCAGAAAACGTGATGGTCGGCGACTTCGGAGAAGCGTACTTGGTCGACTGGGGCATCGCTGTGCGCGTGGCCGACGAAAGTGGCTCCACAGGGCTGTCCGGCACGCCGGCATACATGGCTCCGGAAATGGTCAGCGGCCGTCCGATCACGCCGCGCACCGACGTGTATCTGTTGGGCGCAACGCTGCACGAAGTACTGACCCGGAGTTTTTTGCACCAGGGCAGCACTTTGCAGGAGGTGATGCTCAGCGCTTTTTGCTCTGAGCCACGCGAGTATCCGCCGGAGGTGCCGGAGGAGCTTGCGTTGCTCTGCCGTCGAGCGACCGCGCGGGATCCGACGAATCGCCCCGCGAGCGCTCTCGCCTTTCGCGACGAACTCGCCACGTTTCTTCGGCACCGCGGCGCCATCGCACTCATGCACCACGCCGAAGCACGTCTCCAAGCGCTGCAACAGCTGCTGCGGGCAACGCCGGAGGATCGCCCGGTGCCAGACCTGCGACTCGCCTACCAGCTGGTCACAGAGGCTCGTTTCGGTTTCACCCAGGCACAAGAAGCCTGGCCGGAGAGTGCTGCCGCCACCCACGGTAGATCGGCCGCCATCGCCGCGCAGGTCGACTTGGAACTGCGTCAGCAGCACGTGGAGAGCGCGGCAGCCTTGATCGCGGAGTTGGGCGCTCCGGCGCCCGCACTGCTGGAGCGCGTCGAGGCAGCCCGGCGACGCCTGGTGCGCAAGCATGCCGAAGAGCAGCGCCTACGCGCCATGGCCCGAGACCAAGATGCTAACGTCGGCAGCAAGACACGCACCCGGGGGCTGGCGGCACTCCTTGGCGCTGCGGTTGCCATCACGGCCTTTGCATTTGCACAGCCAAGTGTTGCCAACCTCCGCGCCGAGAGTCTGCTGATGTTCGCGCTCTTCATCAACGCCGTCGTAGTGGCGGTGTCCGTGTTGTTGCGCAAGCAGTTGTTCGACAATGCCTTCAACCGAAAGATCGTTGGTTGCATGTTCGTCGCCAGCGGTGCGCTGACCCTGAGCCGTGTCATGGGATTGCTCTACGCACTGCCCCCGTCGCGCATCTTCGTGCAAGATCTGTTGCTGCTCACGACAGTATGCGCTGCAGTGTCGGCTCTGTTGTTACGCTGGATGTGGCCGATGTGCCTAGTGCTGATGGCCGCATTGGTTGTGTGCATGGTGCTGCCGGCCTACGCGCCACATGCCTTTTCCGTCGCGGGGCTCATCACTGCGCCGGTGGCCTGGTTCGCCATTTGGATGCACGGCCGCACCGAGCGCGCGCTTTCCCAAGAGGCGCAGAGCCGTCGGGCGGATGCCCTGCCACCCCCACGCTGACAAGGCCGTTTCCTGCTAGACTGCTCAGGGTGCGATCCGTAGTTGCGTTCGGTCTCGTGCTTGCCGCGGGGTGTGGCAGCGGCGCGGAAGATGCGTCGAGGGGCGGCGGCACCTCGGGCACTGACGAAGCCGGCGCGGGTGCAGCCGGCAGCTCCGGCGCTTGGGGCGGCGCGGGAGGCAGTTCGGGCGGCGGCGGAGCTGCAACGGGCGGGAGCGGCGCGACGGGCGGGGGCGCGGCGGGGGGTTCCGGGGGCGCGGCGAGCGGCGGCACCGGCGCGACGAGCGGGGCGGGCGGGACCGGCGGCGCGGCGAGCGGCGGCACCGGCGCGGCGGGCGGGGGCCCCAGCGGCGGTGCGGGTGGGGTTGCGAGCGGCGGCACCGGCGGAATAGGTGGCAGTCCAGGCACGGGGGATGGCAAATGCGAACCCGGCTACGACTCCGGCGTTTGGGATCCTTATCCCGGAAACAACGAGAGCTATCCCAAGGGCAAACCCTCCACGACGCTGCCCTGGGCCGGCGAGAACTTCGAGAGCTATGCCGACGGCGCCCTCATCGAAACCTCCAGCGCCAAGTCGATGCGCACGCATCTCGACGTCACCAGTGGGTCGCTCTACGCCAACTACGTCGGCGCATATCACCGCGGTTGGACGACCACCTACAACTTCAGAGTGCTCGCCGTGGGGCTTTCAGGCGGGAAGCGCATCCGCTGGACAGATCAGACCGCCAGCTACCGCGGTTACCTCTGGAACTGGCACAGCTCTGCGAGTTCCACGAACGGCCTGCACCTATTCGCCCGCTACCAGACCGAGAACGATCTATATGTCGCCTCCCTGCGCTACGACGGGTTGGTCACGCTCAAGAAGAAGCACTGTGGTGCCTACACAACGCTAGCGCAAAAGAGCTTTGGTACTCCGGCGCTGAAGACCTGGTACACGCTGGAGCTTTCCGCCGTGGGAACGAGCCTTGGCTTGAAGATCAACGGCATCGTCGTATTGACGGCCCAAGACCCCACCTTCTCCTGGGGCACCACCGGGATCCGCACAGATTACGCCGACGTCTACTTCGACGACTGGAAGCTGGTGTATTGATTCGCCCCGGGCGCGGAACAGATCCCGCTGAGCGCGGCTGTTTCGACTAGACTGCGCGCGTGCACCTCGACGCCGGCATTGTGGGCTGCGGCACTGCCGGTGCAGCGGCAGCATTGTTCTTGTCGCGCGCCGGTCACCGCGTGACGGTGTACGAAGCCGTCGAAAAGCCCATGGCCGTCGGCGCGGGCATCATGATTCAGCCGACTGGCATGTACGTGCTGGCGCGGCTTGGTTTGCTCGACGGCGTTCTGGCGCGAGGCGCACGAGTGAATCGGCTACACTGCGTGACCCGCGGGCGAAAACCGGTTCTCGACTTAGACTACGCGGATCTCCACCCGGACGCTTTCGGCCTGGGCCTGCACCGCGGGGTATTGTTCGAAGCATTGTTCAACGCCGTTGCGGAGTCCGACGCCATCAACCTGCGCTGCGGCCTTCCAATCGAATCTTTGCGCCGCGACGGCGCGCACACCTACGTCGTGGGCCGGGACGGAAGGGAGCATGGTCCCCACGACTTGATTGTCGCCGCGGATGGAGCACGCTCGCAGTTGCGCGACGACGCGACGCTGACTCGACGCGCCACCCAGTACCCGTGGGGTGCGCTGTGGTTCATTGGCGATGACCCTGACGGTGTATTTGATGGCGTCTTGTTCCAGGTCGTGGAGGGCACCCACCACATGTTCGGCATGCTGCCAAGCGGACTGGGCCCGGTGGGTGATACCAAACGCGTCAGTTTGTTCTGGAGTATCCGCGCCGACCAAGTCAACGCCTGGCGTAGCGCGGGCCTCGAACCTTGGAAGTACCTGCTGCGCAGCCTTGAGCCGCGCTGCGCGTCAGTTACGGACCAGATTGGATCCGTAGACGAAGTGCTCTTCGCCCGCTACTGGGACGTCGTACTCAATCAGTGGCACGCGCCTGGACTAGTGTTCTTGGGAGATGCCGCTCACGCGACGAGCCCCCAACTTGGACAAGGTGCCAACCTTGCATTGATCGACGCAATCGCCCTGGCAGACAGCTTGGCACGCGGTCCACTCTTGGAGCGCGCGCTCGCCGAGTACTCCTTGGGCCGTCGCCACCACCTGAACTACTACCAGTGGGCGACGCGCTTCCTCACACCGTTCTTCCAGTCAGACCACGAAGCCCTGGGAACGCTTCGCGACGTGTTCATGGGCTTCGCATGCAGGTTGCCCTACGTGCGCACCCGCATGCTCCGAACCATGTGCGGCCTCGAACGCGGCGTCCTGCTCCCAGATCCGCTTCCGCTTCCGTCGACCCCCGCCCCAGGGTAACCATTTCCCGGCCCATTGGCCGGCAAGGTGGGGTTGACGTCGTCGACCCCCGCCCCAGGGTAACCATTTCCCGGCCCATTGGCCGGCAAGGTGGG
>CALMUT010000139.1 GCA_937872925.1 uncultured Myxococcales bacterium
GCGCGACGGGCGGCACCGGCGGCGCGACGGGCGGCACGGGTGGCGCGACGGGCGGCACCGGCGGCGCGACGGGCGGCACTGGCGGCGCGACGGGCGGCACTGGCGGCGCGACGGGCGGCACCGGCGGCACGGGCGGCGCGACCGGCGGCACCGGCGGCACGGGCGGCGGCAACAATTGCCCGGGCGCGGCGCCGTCCAACGGTTCGAGCTGCACCACGACCGGCACAACGTGCAGGTACGGTGGCAATCAGTGCACCTGCTACGACGGGACTTGGAAGTGTTACAACTGCCCCGGCAGCCAGCCGAACCAGGGAAACCACTGCCCGACGGACAACGCGCTCTGCCAGTACAGCAATACCACCTGTGCGTGTAGCGATTTCTCCAACGAGTGGAACTGCATCACGTGCCCGCAGCAAAAACCCTCGACGGGCAACGCATGCAGCGCTGACGAAGCGTACTGCTTCTACGGCACGAGCTATTGCCGGTGTGATTTCTTCACCGGCAGCTACAAATGGAACTGCCCCGGAAGTTAGAGGCACGTCACTGATTCCAACCTCCCGTCCGGCCCAATGCCAGCTCGCGCAAAGGCAGCCAGACGCTCCAGATCACCCAGGGGCCGCCGCTCGCTCAGTACCGGATGCCGTCCCCTTGAAACAAGTAGCCGGCGCCTAAACCTGCACACCTGACTCCTCCCGCGGTAGCGACGATCTCGGATATTTCGAGACGACGACGGCGAAGACTCGTTACGCTTCGGGCATGGAGCGCCTGACGCCGTTGGATGCGGGTTTTCTGATCGGCGAAACACGCGAGACGCCGATGCACGTCGGGGGCCTGTATCTGTTCACCCTACCCGACGGAGCAGACGAGACTGAGTTCCTACGTGGATTGCTAGAGATCCTCAAAAGCACCGAGCGCTTTCGTCTTCCCTTCGGTCACACCCTCAAGATGACGCCTCTGGGCGTCGCCGGTCCCATGAAGTGGGTCAATGACGACAAGCTCGACTTGGACTACCACGTGCGCCATTCCGCGCTGCCCAAGCCGGGTCGCTATCGCGAACTATTCCAACTCTGCGCGCGGCTGCACCAGTCGGTACTCGATCGCCATCGACCGCTTTGGGAGAGTCACATCATCGAGGGTCTGCAGGACCGACAGTTTGGACTGTACGCAAAGATCCACCACGCGGCGATCGACGGCGTTGGCGCGGTTCGCTTGGGGCAGACGATGCTATCGCCCGACCCCAATGCGGTCACGGTGCATTCCCCGTTTTCCCTCGAAGCGTGGGAAACCACATACCCCAGGAAACCCAAGCCGCCGAAGAAGCAGCTCGCGCTTCCCACGGACGTTGATTTGAAGACCCTCGCGGATGCATTGCGCGAAGGGCTCGGGCTCAGCGGCAACCTATTCAAAGGCCTGCAGCGCTACACGCAAGCCTGGCTCCATCCCGACCAAGACAACCTGATGAGCTTCTGGAAGCGCACGCCGCAAACCAGCGTCAGCACAAACATCACTGGCGCCCGACGCTTCGTGGCGCAATCGTACCGCATCGACCGCCTGAAAGCGGTTTCGAAGGTCCTGGGCGGTACCATCAACGACGTCGTCCTGGCCATGTGCGGCGGTGCACTGCGCCGCTATCTGAACTCGCGGGGCGAGCTTCCAGACGAACCGCTGACGGCACTGACACCCGTCTCACTCCGTACCGACGACCACGATGACGTCGCGAATGCAGTGGGCGCTTTGGCAGCGAATCTTGCCACGCACATCGCCGATCCCGAAAAGCGCTTCCGGGTCACGCAAGCTTCGATGAACGACGGCAAGGCGCTACTCAAGACGATGAACGCCAAGGAGATCATGCTGTTCACCCAGATGACTGCGGCACCGGCACTCTTGGCAGGCGTGCTCGGCCTCGGCGAACGCTTTCCCGCATTCAGCACCGTGGTGTCCAACGTACCCGGGCCCCGACAGCGAATGTATTGGAACGGCGCGCGCCTCGACGGCGCCTACCCCCTGAGCGCCATCTACCATGGTTTCGCCCTCAACTTCACATTGGTCAGCAACGCAGACAACCTCGACTTCGGCGTCATCGCCTGCCGCCACTCCGTGCCGAGCTGCCAGCGTATCATCGATGACCTTGAGGAGTCGCTTTCTGAACTTGAGGCTGTCGCCGGCACGCAGGAGGGGCGATAGCGCCTGTTCTCGGAGCAGATGGCGAGCGGCGACGCAGTCTGGCAGCATGGCGCAATGAGCTTGATTGAGCACTACCGGGCGATGGCCCGCTACAACCTCTGGATGAATGAGCGCCTCTACGCGGCGTGCGCCAAGCTTTCCGAAGTTGACCGGCGCCGGGATGTTGGAGGTTTTTTCGGTTCGGTGCATGGCGCTCTGAACCACATCTTGTTGGCGGACTGCGCCTGGCTCATCCGCCTGACCCGCGACGACCAATACCGCGCGCGCAGTGCCGACGGCCAAGTCATCCAGATAAAGAGTCTCGACCAAATCTTGTACGAAGACTTCGCTGATCTCAGCGCCAACCGCAGCAGCTTAGACCAGAAGATTTGCACCTGGGCGGAGGCGCTTTCGGAAGCAGCCACAAGTGCTACCCTCGAATACAAGGATTCCCGAGGCACGCCCTATTCGCACCCCGCCTGGTATGCCATGAGTCATATGTTCAACCACCAAACGCACCACCGCGGACAAGTGACGGCGTTGCTCTTCCAGTTGGGACAAGACCCAGGCATTACAGACCTGGCAGTGATGCTGCGCGCTTGAGTCGATTGGCGCGTCCCGTTCGCATTGGCTTGGTGCAAGGCGCGCTCAGAGGCGCAGGCATACCGAGTGCGTGTCGCTGATTCGTGCTATCGATCGTGGCATGGCCGCAGGTGTTGGTATTGGCGTGAGCATCATTTTGCTGTTGCTCTTCGGACATGTCGTCGGATTCCCGGTTGCCCTGGGGGCAATGGGCGCAGGCATGTTGTTGGTGGCGGGCGGCGCGGAGGGAGCCGAATCCGCGCCCGTGGCCATCACAGCTCCACCGCAAACATTGCCGGCCCAAACCTCGCCCTCCCCGCAGCCGCCCGCAGCCGGAGCGACCGCGGGAGCGCACCGCAGCTCTGGCAAGTAGCCGCCGCGCAGATCTCGTGAGCTTCAGGGCAAGTCACTTCCCGGATGCAATCGAGCAGACCAGAACGGCGGGGAGATCCGAAGCGGCCTCTGCGTGACGGCGCCTACTGGCTGCGCGGTGACAGGACCGCATTGATCATGAAAGTGAAGGAGTCTTGGGCCCACGGGTAAAGTTCATAGGCGCCAGGATCGTTGTAGCGAAGTGATGCGGTGGCGTTCACTCCATCACCGCCCGTCAAAAGCGCCTCCGCTCCTAAAGAGATGCGCGATGACGGCTCCACGCCAAGGTACGGCATCTCGGGCATGCGCAGCAGCCCACCGCTGAACTTTGCGCCCGCCCAATCGAGATCATCACTACCTCCACGCACGGCTCCATACACCGCTCGATTGAAGTCTTTGGTGTGCACCGCGCCCATGATCTGGTGCACGCCTGCGCTTGGGGTGATGCTATGCGCGTAGCCAACGTCCACGTAGTGCGCGATTTCCTGCTGCTCAAAGCGCACCGTCCAATGACTGACCCGGGCGTTTTCGAGTTGGGCCTCTTCGTCGCCCACTCCGCGGGCGATCGGCGCAAAGTACTGCAACTGACGCCCGAGAAGCGTCGTCGTGCCCGCGGCTGCCGCGTTCATTTGCGTCCAGTCCAAGCGGTCAACTCCCGCGTTCACGTACGCGAGTTGCGAGAAACCGTCGTCGAATACCGCGGACGCGGTCAGCCCTTGTTCCGGCCGCGACACGTTGACGAGCATGTTTGCGGATCGCACGTAGCCCACCCGTATTTGCACAGCCTCCGCGTCGACAATGCCCCCCATTAACCAGTCGCGTTGCGGTTTGCCCAAGCCAACTTCGTCCTCGCGACCGAGGAAGACGGCGCCAGCGGCTTGCAACCCCAGGCTGATCGGGTAGGCCAGCGCCGAACGGTACGTACGCGAGGCGTTGTCGTTGAACGTCGTGGGTGTACTGACTGAGCCCGCGTAGAAAAAGCCGAACCTTCCGCTCTTCATGCCGAAGGCAAAGGCGCCCGTGAGCATATCCACGGGGGACTGCACCAAGTCGCCGTCTTCGCAGCCGAGACCCGATGCCACGCAACGGCCCGGCACCAGGCCCGCCCCAAATACCTGACCCACATTCATGGACGCCGCCGCACCATCCTTCGAGAGCAGGCTGTAGAACACATTGCTCTCGAGCTCCCCGAGGGCGATGTACAGCGGAGCGTACCCAAGGCCTGACTGAACGACGCGCTCGTAGCGGGCAGTTCCTTGGAACGGCTCAAAGGCATCGGCGGAGAGAAGATCTTCGACGAAACCCTGGGCGTGCGCCGGCTGCACGTTGGCCAAAGCAGCCGCGCAGGCTAGCGCGGCGGCGACCCGGCGCATCATCCCGCACCTCCCGCATCAGCGGTGGCGTCCGCGCCTGTGTCGGGACTTGCGTCCGAAGCGTCCACGTCGGGCGGAGCGTCCGACGGGGCGTCGCTGCCGGAATCGCTTTGCGCGTCCGAGCCCGCTTCGTGCGGCGCATCGGGTTGGGCGTCCACAGTTGCGTCCTGCGCGGAGTCCGGCCCGCTGTCGGCTGCGTCGCTGAAAGCGTCCGCACTCCCGTCCCCGCCATCTAGTCCCGCATCGACGCCGGCGTAAACGCCGGCACACTCGGTTACGGCGAAAAGCCATGGCTCCAATCCAAGTTTGACTTGGGCGCACGGGGTGCGACCCACCGCTCGTGCGCACTCAAACGCAAAGCTCGTGTCCACCGTCGGGGCGCAATTGAGCCGTTTCTCGAATTCCTCTCGGCTCGCCGTCGCGAGGTCATCGTCACCGGTGCAGACCAGCACCCGCGCGGCAATGCTCTCGGCGATGTCTTCGCATGCGTCGGCTTTGTCCAGCTCTTCAGTACTGCACGCACCGAATGCTACGCAGCACAGCAGCGCAAAATAGCCGATGCGGAGCGCCTTGGCCGTCGGCTTGGGGATTTGTGTCATTGGCCCACCTGTCCGAAAGTGAATAGAGTCAAAATCTTCTCATCGTACACGCCGAAGCTGCTCGCGACAGAAGAAATTGCCCCGCGCAGCGCACGCGAGGAGACAGCTTGGTTCTAGGTTCCGAAACGTTACCCGGCGTGGATTCGAATGACCTTGTTGCCCACGGGCTCGGGAGCTAGATCGCTGGCAACATGCTGACCCGGCACCTACTGGCCCTGGGGCTGCAGCCTGGCAAGATCACCGACGCACCAGTGCGGCTCGATGGTTCTCGCATTCTGGGACAGATGACGCCCGTCGCGTACGTCTTGCTAGCCGTGCTCTTTGTGATGCTGACGGCCTCGCTGTTCGTAGGTGCGCTCAAGATCATGCAACTCACGCGTCTCGTTCGCGAGCAACGGCAGTTTCGAGAGCATGCCGACGCGGCGGCGCGCGCCGGCATGCTGCAAACCAGTGCCGAAAACAGAAGAGAACCTGGCGCCCGCGTGTTGCAGCGCTTGGTCGAACGGGTGGAGCGGGGCCCGGTTGGGACGGAAGAGCTCAAAGGAATTGCGCAGCAGGCTATTGTTGACGAGGAGCGTCGAGCCAACGCCCTGGTTTCAGTCTTGACCGCAGTCGCTGCCACGGGTCCTTTGCTTGGTCTGTTGGGAACAGTCTGGGGGATCATCGAGTCCTTCATGGCAATCGATCAGGTCAAGAGCTCGGCGATCGGAGTGATCGCGCCCGCAATGGCGGGAGCGCTTTTGACGACGGCCCTCGGCCTTACGGCCGCGATACCGGCACTCATCGCCGTGCAGTTCGCCGATCGCCGCATCGGCGAGCTGAGCACCGAATTGGAAGCCGCAGCCCAAACTTGGATCGGCGTGTTGCTGCAAAAATGACTCGCGCCGGCTGACACCGGAGCCAAGTACAGCGCATCGAGAGCCGGTCGGCTCTTCGCCAATTGCACCCTCAAAGAGCACGCTCATTGCCCGGGCACCCTGACTGCGCTACGAGCGGCCCAGATCATGTCCGTTACCCTATATCAATTCGAGCTGTGCCCTTTCTGTCACAAGGTGAAAGCGGCTCTCGACGTAAAGGGGATCGCCTATCGCAAAGTCGAGGTGAATCCGATGACCAAAGCAGAACTGCCTGAGTTGCCGGCCGAGGCGCCCAAGAAAGTTCCGGTCATTGAATGTGACGGCGAGGTCGTCTTCGATTCGACAACCATCATGAACTACCTGGAGCAGCGCTTCAGCGATGAATTCGCGCTGTCACCGGACGAAGGCGGAGCCGCGCGGGCTCGGAGCGACGAGGTCGAAGCTTGGGTGGATGATACCTTCGCGATGGCATTGCCCACAGTGATCTACGGAAGCTGGGGGGAGGCGTTGAAAGCGGCACAAGTCACGGCACGCACTTCCAACTTTGGCCTCTTACACAACGTCGGCGTACGCGCCGGTGGTCCGATGATCATGCATCAGGTCGCAAAGCGCATTCTCAAGAAGAATGGCAAGAAGAACGGCCACGCCTGGGTCGCCGAGAGCCTCGACCGTTTCGAGGAGTGGCTTGGGGACGAGGACTTCGTGGGCGGCGCCGCGGTCAGCATGGGTGACGTTGCGATGCACGGCGCGGTGAGCTGCGTGCGTGATTTCCCGGTCTTCAAGGAGATCATGCAGCGCCCCAGGATGGCCGCGTGGTTCACGCGCGTGCAAGCGCTGCGCCTCGAACGTTCGAAGCTGATGAGCTAGCGGCCTGGCTTCGCGCCCGCTGCTTCGAACCTACTGCAGCAGTCGCACTGCGTCGCTCTCGACACGCAAGACGCTCGTGACAGTGAAGGTGGGACTCGCGTCCGGTCGTTGGTCGGGACGGGCGCCCAACCAAAACCGAGCGCCCTGCATTTCCCCTGGATGCTTTGCGGAAGGGGCGTAGTACCAGGCAGCCGTGACTCCGCGATACACGCCGCCCAGCGCCTCCGCGCCGTCAATGTCCTTGTTGCTCCATGACTCTGGCGTAATGGCGCCCGCGTTCTTGGCGCGTTCGATTTCGTCGGCACTCATGGCCTGCCCGCCGCTGTCGAACCCCATTCGAAAGCAGGGCTCGTCGTCACCTCCGACAAAGACACCTTCTAGCGGAGCGCCGCCCCCTCGACACAAGAAGAGCTGACCCGGGAAAGGCCACAGACCGAATCGGATCCGCGCCGCTACCGACAAGGGCTGCCCCTGCAGCAGCAGCGTATCCCCGGGCCGCGTCGCTGCCCGCGTACGGATGTCCGGCACACTCATGACGCTTCCCACGAGCACTAGCAAGAAGCCGAGTGCCAGCGCCATGAGCGGCAGCAATACCAGACCACGGGTCGGCGCTTGCAGCGTAAACGCCGCTATCGGCACCACTGGAACGCTAACAATGGGCATCACTGCCGTGAATACCCAAAGCCAACGGTCCACGCGTTGCACCTTCCTTTCCAACGTCGAGTCCAGAGCCCGCTCCACTCGGGCGAGCTCGGCGTCGAGGCGCGTGTCTTCGCGTTGGTACCGCTCGCCCATCACGAGGTGATCGGCGCTGCAGTAGCCGCAACGACGAACACGCCCCTCCATGCCCAATTCGGCTCCGCAAACCCGGCAGCGCGGCGGCGCGCCGCTCACCAAAGGCGCGCGCGGAAGTGCAAATCTGGTCATGCGGCGCATGGAGATCATGCTGGCGCCGTAACCGACGCTCGACAGACCGACTCCGGTCATGGTCAGCCATGTCAGCCAGTAGAGCGCCAAGGCATCGACCGAACGTAGCGCGCTGCCGCCGGCCATCAGTTCGAAAAAGCCGAGCTTCTCTGGCGGGTCGAAGGTGACCCAGCCGAAGCCAAAGATGAGTGCCCAGAGGATCAACATGACAATCAACAGGCTCACGCCATGACTGCGTCCTAGGTCCGCTTGTTTGCCGATCAGTTGCTGGCCGCGAGCCTCTTGCGCCGCGACCTTGGCGCGCACTCCTGCCACGCGCTGGCCCACGGCTCCGTCCAGAGGAGACGGCGAGCCGCAGTAGCGACATGGCGGTGACGCCGCACACAACACGATCGGTACCGTGGCGCCACAACTGGCGCATTGGGTAGCGAGCGCACTTTCTGATTGACTGCTCATGGCCTGTTTGAGGGGGTCCTAGCTCGGACTAGGTGGGTGGCAAAGCGCCGAGTATGCCGCAGCGCGCGCTGGGCTATCTCAAGCTGCCACGGCGGCGCAAAAGAACGCCGTGGCCTTGCCCGCCGCCAAAACTCCGCATACCGTCCCGGTGCATCGCCGTACTTTCTCTTCCTGGGACTACCGTGCGCCATTCGATCCCTCCCGCCGCACTCTTCTTTGCGTTTGCGCAGGTTGCTCATCCGACTTACGCACAGCCCGCGCCGCCGCCGGGGCAATGGCAACAACCCCCGCCGGGGCAATGGCAGCAACCCCCGCCGGGACACGGGCAACAACCCCCGCCGGGGCAATGGCAACAACCCCCGCCGGGGCAATGGCAGCAACCCCCGCCGGGACACGGGCAACAACTCCCGCCGGGGCAATGGCAGAAACCGCCGCCAGGGCAATGGCAGCAACTGCCGCCCGCCTACGGCTATGGCCAGCCACCGCCGGGATACGGGCAACAACCGCCCCTGTCGCCAACGAAGCCGGAGCCACGCGACTTTGAGTCTTCGATCGGACTCTCGATTCGCCTCGGCGCGAACTTGTGGACCACACCCGACGCCGTTGACCCGGGATACAACGCGTTGGGCTTCGCAGGCGCCGCCGGCGGCTTGGGATGGGGCGCGGGGCTCTACTACGAGGCGCGCATCGTCCAATACCTGGGCCTGCGACTCGACTTTGGCTACGACCACTCCGTTCTACAGCGCGACCTGACCTACAATATCAATCAGGTCGGCTTCAACGTGAACGAGAAGGTCACTGCCAGTGGTCTGCGCTGGGGGCTCCTAGTCGAGGGCATTGCACCAACGACGTTCGGTCGCGTGTGGCTCGGCATCGGGCCCGAGTTTGTGTCCGGCAGTTCCGTTGACGGGACCGTCGAGATCACGGATGGCAGTCCAAGTCCCCAGCTGCAATCGGACCTGGAGAACTCGATCAGCACGACCAAGAAGAGTTCGACCATGCTCACCATGGCGTTTGGGTTGGCGATTGAGTTGAGCGACAGCCTCGAGATCCCTATCGACCTGCGCGCCGCCAAGAATCTGTCCCAGGACGACGGGTGGCGTGACCGCGTGGAGACAACCAACTTGCTCGCGGATCCGCCGAAGTATGACGTGACGGTACAGAGTTCCTGGGATTTTCGCCTCGGGACGGGACTCGCGTATCGGTTCTAGGATCCGCTGCGCCGGCCGAGCGCGAAGCTACCCGGTGGATCTCGCGATTGGAGCCAAGGATCCGACACCCCTCATCATGATGTCACTCTCAGAACCGGTGCTCTGCAGACTTGGCCGTCGTTCTTCCGCTGGGGCGCTGGGCGCGATTGCTGTGCTGTGCGTCGCTCTGCTCGCGTGCAAGAGGAATCAAAGATCGGCTTCTGTCGATGGCGTGATGGAGTTCGAAGGCAAGCCCTTTGAGCCGAAGCTCTGCAACTTCTCTGATTCTCGTCCGCCGCATTCGATTTTTTTCAAGGATGACGAGCGAACGATAGAAATAGAATTGTCGGCCGGTCGAATCGCGAATGCCTTTCTGCACGACGGTCCGGCTCCAAAAGTCCAAATAGGTACCGAGTGCGGCAGTGCCAGCGCAGCGCGTGGCCCGGACGGTTACGTGAAGGGCGTGATCATAGCCAATTGTGGAGTCGGTCCGCGACTGAAGATGCACGCCTCGTACGGGAACTGTTTCCCCAGCACTGGATTAGTCCCGTCACGCGGCGACACCGGCACCGCTTCGCCCTGACCCGCCGAGATGCGGACTGGCGTCACCGGGCGTGCTCCGTATGCTCGCAAACGTGAGGCATGCCTTCGACTGCGCAGCCTCAGTTTGAGGGAGCATGGTGTTCGCGTCACACGCGTCGCTCACTCGGCGCAACGTGCGAAGCCGAGCTTGCCGGGGGCGCCAGAAAATCCGGACCTCTACAGTGTCTTCGTCAAGAAAACTGCGTCCTGACCGCGCGGGTAGTAGCGCGCCTTGCGCTCCGTCATGCGAAAGCCTTGATCTAAGAACAGCGCGAGGGCCGCAACGTTCGAGTCGGCGGTTGCCAGACCGAGGGATGTCGCTCCTCTTTCCCGCGCCTGCTGCACTACCCGCTCCAGCAACGCCCGCCCCGCGCCGCGACCGCGGCAACGCAGAGTCACCGCGATAGCGTCGAGCCAGGCTCGTCGGCCTTGTTGCGATAGGGCGGCGAAGCCCGCCAGCCGTCCGTCCCACTCGGCCACACTGGTCACGACGCCCTTCCGGCTCATCAATGCGGCACCTCTGCGCTCTGCGTCGGGGTCGAACTCCCCGAACGCCTCCAGGGAAAGTCCTGCGAGTTCCCGGGCGTCCGCCTGCTGCGCGCCGCGAAGAGTCAGGCCTTGGTTGGCGGTCGACACCCTAGAACGATGAGGCAGGAGGGCATTTACTGCCAATCAATGGTTGGCAGCCCTTGGGTGCGGCGTGATGACGAACGCGCCCGGCGGTCCCGGCGGATGCTCGATTATCGCGTCAGAACCGCTTTCAGTGTTTCAATGCAGGGACCCGCAAGTGGGCATGGCGCTAGCAACCAAGCCAACGCTCAGAGTCACTACAAGGCAAAACAGCACAGCGGCAACGGCTGTGGCACGACCGATGTCGAAGACAATATCTTCAAGGCCGGGCACGGCGTTACTCACGGCAAGAAGTACTCCGCAAAGATCATTTACGACCAAACCATCGGGAAGCTCAGCGCCGACACCGGTAGCAAAACCTTGTCTGGCAGCCTCAATTCAAACGTCCGGGTGATCGCGAACGGTTCGGAGAGTTGGAACGTCGTGCTGTCGTTCGATGGCGGATATCTCGAGTGTTTCAACTCCCAGGCCCAGCACGACAACTCGCAGCCTTGTTGCTACGGCCCCAGTATCGGGTGGGTATACGAAGACCTAAACTGGGAAATCTGCTCCTAGCGCGCCGTGCCGCTTGCACCGGCATGAAGCATTGCCCGACGAGTACTGCCCCAAGCGACCCCGTCTTCGCCAGCGTCAATTGCAGGTGCGACCCGGATTGCAGAGGCGGCAGCGGCGCGCTCAAAGCCACAACGGCTTTTGCAGCGCGCCTACGCAACTCTGGTCCACCCGGGAGATGTCACCGCTGCCAAGAATGAACTGCTCGGCGAGGCTTCCGCCACAGTCCGTCCATACGGTCGAATGCGTTTCGTGGGGCAGCACCACGTGGGTCGATCTGGGTAGCGATTCAGCGACATGGTCGCCCCAGGCAGGCAAGGTGTTCAAGTCTAACGCGCCGCTGAGCACGAGCGTTGGCACGCCGCTGAGCACGAGCGCCCGAGTCTTGGGGCGTGCGGCGTGAGCCCCCCAAAAGGGACAGGCTTCTGCAAGTTCGAGCATTTCCGGAGACGGCCAGGTTTGAGCGGCGGCAATCGTGCGCAGATCCGCAATGCCCATGGAGTTGGGCAGCCACTCCGCACACATTATGGTCGCAAATAGCGCCGAGGCAGGTCCGCTATCACCCATGGCTAGCCGATTCGGGAGCGTGAGCCGTGCGGTCAAGTCCTCCGTGACACCCGTGTACTCGCCCGAGTAAGAGTCGGGCGCAGTCATGACCGCGCCACCAATGGCTTCAGACATCATCTGGTCCCAGAGTTGCGGGTACCCGACGGTAGCCTGGCTCGCCGCGCCGGGAATTCGGAAGCGGTAGCGCTTGCGCGAAACAAACTCATTGAGAAAATCGAGAAAGGTTGCCTCCGTCTCGTACATCGGCTTGCCGTCGACGAGGATCTGACGCGGAGCTTCTACGAGCTGTTGTCGTCGTTTGCTGAGGACCGACACCACGTCAGGAGCAAGCGCAGTACAGCTCGGATCTTTTGAGCAATCGGCTCCAAGCCGGGCGATGCCGCGGTCGAAGTTGCGCAGCGTTTCGCCGATGATGTCGATGTCTGGGGGAGCCGCGCCGTCCAAGACAACGGAGGAGAGGCTTTCGGGATGCAGCCGCATCATTTCCAGCGCAAGCCGAGTTCCGTAGGAGGTCCCGCGAAGAGCAATTTCGGAGTAGCCGAGCGCTTCACGCACGAGTTCCAGGTCGTGCGCCGCCGCTACCGTGGAATAGCGGTCCGGGTCGATATCATGCTCGCTCGCGCACACCGCCCATTCGTCGCGAGTATTGGGGTGACCCGCAGAGCAACCAATATAGCCCGACGCGCCAGTCCCGCGTTGATCCACATAGATCAGATCGAACTCTGTGAGCAGTCTCCACATGGTTTTGGGCACCACCCCCGCCAACGCAACAGCCGAAGACCCGGGCCCCCCCGCCAGATTGAACACGGCCTTTGCGTTCGGGTGCTTCTGCGAGCGGTGAATTGCCACACGCAACGACAGCTTTTCACCCATGGGCACTCCATGATGGAGAGGCACTTCAATGTCCGTGCATTCCAACTCGAGTGGCGCCGGCAAATTTGCTGGCGGAAAGTAGCTAGTGTCACAGGGACCCCACAGCATCGGCGCGTTCGCGCTGCCGCCCGTGCCGTGGTGAGAGGGTCCGCCTTCCCCTACCGTATTCGGCGTAGGACTCAGATCCCCACTGCAGCCCAACAACGCCACACCCAGGAACGGAAGTGGGCCCACAGCCCACCGCGGAACACGCACGTAGCCTTCAGCAGCAATGTCCGTGCCGGCGCTAATGTTCGAAAAAGAGGAGCATTCCCCGGATTCACGCGGGTCTAGTGTTCGCGTAGCGAACACTGTGGCGTCAAAATATCATCACTCTAGAGCGGGCGTTTCCCCAAACGCTGGGGGGACGCCCTGGCTGCCTTTTGCACACCAACGGCCTGTGGGATGCTCGCGGCAGATGCCAAGCACCCGGTTCAATGCCAATTCGACGACTGAAGATGTACTCGAGGGGGTCGATTTGACAGGAAAGCGCGCTGTCGTCACCGGCTGCAACGCGGGGATCGGCTTCGAAACCGCCCGGGCACTTGCCAGCGCCGGTGCGACCGTCGTGTTGCCCTG
>CALMUT010000140.1 GCA_937872925.1 uncultured Myxococcales bacterium
ATCGTTGCGAGCTTTTCGGCGACGTCTGGGCCGAGGGTCTTCGCGACCGCCGTGGGCTCGGCCGGCGCGACCGGTGCGCTCCCTGGCGCTGATGAACGTGCGCTGGGCTGCGCGCTTGCGACGCTAGCCTGCGCCGCAGATCGCGGCGGCGCCGCTTCTGGAACGGGTCCAGCGCTCGATGCAGGCGCACAAGCGCTGCCGAGCAAGAGCATGCAAGCGAGTGCCTTTCCGCGCATTAGCCCGGGAGGCTAATCCAAAGTCGCGGAGTTGGACAAAGCCCTGACCTTGTCTACTCTTCGGGCATGCGGCTTTCGGTGACCGTCTGTATCGCTGCGCTCAGTAGCGTGGCGCTCGCGGATACGGCGAAGCCCACGCCCGCGCAGGCGCCGCCTGCGTCAGCGCCCACGCGAGTCGCAGCGCCGTGCATGATGCGGGGCGTCAAAGACATGGGCTGCGTTCCTGGCGGCGTGTTCTTGCGGGGCTCCAATCGCGGACCGAAGAGCACGCGCCCCCAAGCCGAAGTCTGGATCGACACGTTCTACATGGACGCAACGGAGGTCACCGTCGCGGCCTACGATGCCTGCGTGGCGCGCGGCGCGTGCGAAAAAGCCCGCACCATCTACGAGGACTATTCGCGTCCGCGCCAGCCCAAGGTCGGAGTCAGCTGGCAGCACGCCGACCGTTTCTGTCGAGAGAACGGCAAGCACCTGCCCACTGAGGCCGAGTGGGAAAAGGCGGCGCGCGGCACAGACGGCCGCCTGTATCCTTGGGGGGACGAAAAGGCGACCTGCAAGCACGCCGTGATCAAGGACCGTCGCGGCCGGAGCTGTGGCGTCAAGAAGCGCGGCACGAGTCGCGACACGGGGCGCACCTTCGAAGTCGCTTCCCGTGCGGCCAACCAGTACGGCCTCTACGACATGTCGGGCAACGCTTGGGAGTGGGTGGCCGATTGGTACTCAGCCAGCTACGCGCGTTGCGGGAAGGCATGCACTGGGGACAACCCCAAAGGGCCCTGCGCCGGCGCCGCTGCTTGCCGTGGGCACTTCGAGCGCGTGGTGCGCGGGGGTTCTTGGTACTGGGAGGCCGAGTACGCAACGACAATCGCCCGGCGCGCACATGCTCCAGAAAACAAGCCCTACCACCACTATGGGTTTCGCTGCGCTGCTAGCATCCCGGAAGCCATGCTGCTGGCGATGAACACGCCGGACCCGGGCAAATGAAACAGAGGCATTGGGCATGAGCCCGTCGACGACAGCGTTGGCGCTTTGCGTCGCCATCGCGCTTTCGTTTGTGTCTCCAGCTGCGCATGCCTGCGCGCCGGCGCCGCGGCAGGGAGACTTCGTCAGCATTGCCGACGAAGAAGCGCTGATCATCTGGGACGAGAAGCAAAAGCTGCAGCACTTCATCCGTCGCGCGGAGTTCCGCACACCGGCCAAAGACTTTGGCTTCCTGGTACCCACACCGACACAACCGACCCTGGGCGAAGTCAGCGACGACCTGTTCCAGCGCTTGGAACGCAGGGTTGCTCCCGAAGTGAAGTACGTCAAAAAGCGCGCGCTGCAATTCGGTTGCATGATGCTCGGAGCGGCGGACAAGTCTGCGGCGGTTGCCGGTGGGGTGCAGGTGCTCGACAGTCAGCGTGTCGCCGGTCTTGACGCCACTGTGCTGGCTGCGGACTCGGCGGACGCCCTGGCGGACTGGCTCAAGAAACACGATTACGATCACAGTCCGGAACTATCCAAGTGGCTTGAGCCCTACATCGCGAAGCAGTGGAAGGTCACCGCCTTCAAGCTGGCGCAGGGGGAGACACCCAAACCGCGTTTGGCCAGCAAGGCCGTGCGCATGACGTTCACTGCCGAGCGTCCGTTCTTTCCGTATCGCGAACCCGAGAGCCAGCGCACCGGTGCAGCGGCCTCGGGGCCGCGCAAGCTGCGCACCTACTTGCTGGCGTCGGCGCGCATGCAAGGCGCCCTCGCCGTCGCGGGGGGCTTTCCCGGCAAGACCAAATTCGCTCGTCCGATCTTCGATGCCGCGCGCGTGGTGGAGGATCCCGCGCTCGTTGGTGCTGTGGGCGACAGCCCTTGGCTGACCATGATCGAAGACACCGCATCCCCGCGCCCTGGAGTGGATGACGTCTTCTTCGGCGTGGCCACGGATCGCTCCGAGGTCGTTCCCGCGCCTGTCGTCGTCACGGAGCGCGTGCCCGTTGTCATTCCCATCGAGCTGTTGCCGGTCGGGCTTGTGCTCCTCGTCATCGTCGGCGGCGTGGTGCTGTTCGTGCGGCGCCGAAAGTCCGCACCATGATCGAGATTGCGGAGCTGTGGCTGTACCCCATCAAGGCGTGCGCTGGCGTGCCGGTCGAAAAGGCGCAGGTGGAGCTGCGGGGGCTTCGTCGGGACCGTCGCTACATGGTGGTAGATGCCGCCGGCCGCTTCTTCACCCAGCGCGAAGAACCCGGACTCCAAGCGGTGCGTACAGAGCTGCGCCCGCATGCCACCGTCATGACGACGTCGGCCGGCAGCTGCGAGCTGCCGCATGTCCTGCGCGACGGCCCTAGGCTTTCGGTGACGGTTTGGGAGTCGGACTGTGAAGCGTTGGAACACGCCGAAGGCAGTCGACTGCTCAGCGCTGCGCTGAAGCGCGATCTCAAGCTGGTGTACATGCCGGAGGACGTCGAGCGCAGTGTGGACGAAGACTATGCGCGCCCGGGTGACATCGTCAGCTTCGCGGACGCGTTCCCGATATTGCTCACGAACCAGGCATCCTTGGACGACCTGAATCGTGCGCTGGGCGGCGCGGTCAGTATGGAGCGCTTCCGTCCGAACCTGGTCGTGCGCGGAGCGGCTGCTTTCGAAGAAGAGCGCTGGGAGCGCGTAGTGATTGGTGGCATCGCGTTCCGCGCGGTCAAGGCGTGCACGCGTTGCGCGGTCGTCAATGTCGACCCGCGGACGGCCACGCGCGAGTCGAAGGAGCCCCTGGCCACCCTTGCCGAGCACCATGCGCCCGAGGGCAAGCCCGTGTTCGGCGTCAACTTGACCCCCGACCTTGAAGGCGGCGTCAAGGTCGGAGATGTGCTCGAAGTGGCGTGAGCTCCATGGCCCGGAAAGGCCCCGCTTCTCCCAATCCGCGCGCATGTAACGCGGCGCGTTCGCGACCGGGACTGGTCAAAGGCGCCAGCGCCGCTACACTTTCGCCCAACATGCGTCTTGCAGCATTCATGGCACTGGTTTCCCTCACGGTGGGTTGCAGCGGCAGTTCGAAGACCGACGCAGATCCGCCCCTCGAACCGGGTTGCAGTGCGGCGCCGCAGTGCGGTGATTGCGCCACTTGCTTCGAGAGTTGTACCTGCAAGGGTGGGGACACTTCGAGTTGTGCGGACCAGTGCTCCGGCACCGGCGGCAGCGCCGGCGCTACGGGCAGCGGTGGTAGCTCTGGTGCGGGCGGCGCTGGCACTGGTGGCCTCTCCGGCGTGCAGACTGTCACCATCAAGACATCCCCGCGCTCCCTCGCGCCGGGCGAAGAGGCGTTCTTCTGCCAGAACTTTTCGAATCCCTTCGGCCAAGACGTAGAAGTGCTGGAGAGCGAGTCGTTCATGACGCCGGGCTCGCATCATATGTTCGTGTTTTACGGCGGGTCGGTGACGGACGGCCCCGTGCATGACTGCAGCGGCCTTGAGTTCAAGAAGCCACTGCACACCGCGCAGACGCCGCAGCACCTTACGAAGTACCCGGCGGGGGTCGGTCGTGTTGTCAACGCGAATACCGGTCTGCGTATTTCCGCGCACTACTTCAATACTAGCAGCAAGCCCGTTGAGGCCGTGATCACTGCGACCTTCAAAGTCGTTTCCGTGGGCTCGCTGACACACCAGGCCGGTTCGCTGTTCTTTTTGAACCCCAACATTTTCGTGGAGCCGTTCCAGACCGGCAAGGCGACGGAAACCTGCACGCTGCCCAGTGACGTGAACGTGATTGACGTCGTCAGTCACATGCATTCCTTTTCCACGAACTTCGAGGCCAAGACGGACGCGGGCAAGGTCGTATACGAAGGCACGGAGTGGGACGACCCCAAGCCGAATGTGTTCACACCGCCTCTGGCGCTGAGCAAGGGCACGAAGATCACGTACACTTGTGACTACAAGAACACGCTCTCGACGCCGCTGACTTTCGGCGAGTCCGCGGAGACGAACGAGATGTGCATTCTGAGCGGCACATATTTTCCCGCTCCGAACGGAACCACTCTGGACTGTCAATAGGCGGAAGCTGGCGCGACGCGCGGGCGGAGCGTAGAGTGGGGCCTATGCGCGCGGGTTCCGTCTTTTCACCTGGCCTGCTCGTGTTGTCCTGCATGCTGTCGGCCGCTTGTGGTTCGGACGGCGACGCTGGCGGCGAAAAGCCACAGCCCGACGCCGCGGGCACAGGTGGAAACGGTTTTGACGCCAGCATCGCCGACGGCGGCTTTCCAACGCCCGACGCCGCTGTCGACGCGGGGGGCGATGCCGCACCACCGACCGGGTTCACCCGCTACGCCGCAAAAGAGCGTGCCCCGGTCACGCCCAGCGTGCTC
Source organism: uncultured Myxococcales bacterium (assembly GCA_937872925.1). Lineage (GTDB taxonomy): Bacteria > Myxococcota_A > Polyangia > Polyangiales > Polyangiaceae > JACKEA01. The sequence continues at coordinate 4,564 of CALMUT010000140.1, forward strand.
GCTCGGGCCAAAGCCATCGGCGCCTTGGACGCCACGCGCAAAGACGATGTCTTCATCAAGGTCGGCGCTTCCGGCACCGTGAACAAGAACTTCGCCTACTGCTTCGCGGGCCCAGCGCAGCCCAGCTACAGCCTGGATCTTGATGGCCGCAGCGCCATGATGCCCAGCATCGACTTCTTCCGCGCCGGAGACGCGGCGGGCACGACGCCCTTCGACCGCGACACCTTGGCCGCTAAAGTTGGCATGAGCGCCAGCTGGGCCATCACCGGCAGCCCGTCGCCTTTGGACCAAGAAGTCCAAGCGCTCAACCCGCGCTTCGCCGTGGTGAACTACGGCACCAACGACATGGGGCAGGGCGTGACCTTCGCCAGCGCGCTGTTTCCCTTTGCCGAGAACTTGTCGAAGATCCTCGACCAGCTCGAAAGCGGCGGCATCATCCCGATCGTGACGGGCCTCAATCCGCGGACGGACTCCGTGGCTGCGGGACAGTGGGTGCCGACCTACGACGCGCTGACGCGTGCCCTTGCGGAAGCGCGCCAGCTGCCGTTCTTGAGCCTGTACTACTCGGCGAAGGGCCTCACGAACCAGGGCATGATCGCTGACGGCATCCACGGCAACGCCTACAACCCCGGGGGCGGCGCGCAGCCCTGTATCTTCACCAGCGAGGGGCTTGGCTTCAACTACAACAAGCGCAACTTGCTCACCATGGAGCTCCTGCAGCACCTGCACTCCGGCGTCGTGCTGAACCAGCCGGCCACGGAGTTCCCCGGCGCCGTCTATGCCGGCACAGGCACGGCCACGTTCCCCATCGTCGTAGACGTGCTGCCGTTTTCCCACAGCGGCGATACGTCGCTGTCGAACGAGCGCAACATCGCCAGCTACGACAGCTGCGCCGCGACCCAGAACGAGGCGGGTCCGGAGCTGTACTACACGCTCACGCTGCCCGCGCCGACACCGCTCCGCATCGTGCTTTTCGATCGCGAGGGCGTGGACGTGGACGTGCACCTGCTCAGCGGCGGTTTGAACGGCAACAGGTGCGGGGCCCGCCACGATCGCTTGATCCAAGGGACTTTCCCCGCCGGCACGCCCCACATCGTGGCCGATACCTTCACGGCACCGAGCGGCGAGCAGTCCGGCGCCTACACCCTGGTCGTGCTGCCCTGCGCCGCCGGCGACCCAGATTGTAAGTGATACCGGTGACATGGCGGATGTCATCGACATCCTCCGCTGTCGGCGTTAGCCGCAGAGTATGTCGCGCGTTCTTTGTTTCAGAGCGCTGTGCGCAGCTGCTGCGCTTGGCGTCACCATGTCTGCCCGCGCTAACGTGCCGGAGTTCGAAGACGCTCTGCGTGGCCGCGCACGGGCCGAGTATTTCGAAGTGTGTCCCACAGCATCGACGGTGGGTAGCGCCTGCACGGGCACGGTCTGCGGCAAGACCATCACACTGGATCCCGGCGGCAATGCGGTGCTGCGCAACATCGACATCGACGGTCAGGTATTCAACCTACATTCGCCCCAGAACAAGCCGGATCTAGCAGTTGCCGACCTGTTGAACGCACAGTGCGACGGATCTTTTGCGGCGACGTCGGATGTCATCGCCATGCAAGACATGCTGATCGCCGATGTGGCTCAGCGCGCCAGCTTGCAGCAAGTTGCGCCTAGCGTGCTTCGCGGCGGTCTGTTCTACGAGCGCGGCTCCGACAACAACGCCGGCGTCGCGCCGTTTTCCTTCGCGCAGGATCTGTCGCGCAGTCAGTTTCTACATCTGAGCGGCGCGCTATCCTACGCGTCGCGCCCGGATGCGAGTCAAGTGGGGCTGTCACTCATGCCGTCCTGGGCTCTCAAGATGGATTCGCCGCGGTTGAAGTACGGCATTGCGGCGTACGCGCCACTGCACGTAGCCCACGCCAGCATCGCCGTTATCGACGAGAGCGTCACACAGTGGGCCGCCGGCGTCGGCGGGATCTTTACGGGATCCACCCTTTTGAAGCAGACCGGCGTGCACGGCGGCGTTGCCGTTGCCGCGCGTCAAACTCACTCAACCACGACCTTGCCCGCGAGTGTGCTGGCCCGCGTCACGCACCCGGTCAGTCTTCTCGTCGACATCTTTGCCAGTGGCGCCTACGGCCTCGACCCCCTCAACGCCGGCACTGGGTTCGCGGACTTGCGTGCCGGCGCAGCCCTCGGCGAGTGGGAAGTGGCCTACCGCGCGCTCCTAGGCAAGGGCTACACCGCGCACGTGATCGGCTTCATGTATTCCTACGAGCTCGCCGGCCAAGCCGTGCTCGACGAAGCGCCCGCCGCGCCCACCCCAGCGCCCGCGCCCACCCCAGCGCCCGCAGCGCCCGCCGTTTCGCCGGAGCCCGCGGAGGGCCCCGCAGCGCCCGCGCCCCCCGAAACCCCACCGGAACCGCCCGGCGATCCAGCGCCACAACCGGCGCCGGAAGTCCCGGACCCGGATGCCACGCCACCAGAGCCCGCGGATCCCGATCCGGCGGCGCCGGATGGCGCGGATCCCGGCACCGCGGATCCAACTGAACCCGCGGAGGCGCCCGAATAGCCAACCGGTCGGGTGACCTCAGATGACGCCAGCTTGACCACCAACGCGAAAAAGAGCCGCGCGTACTCCTCGACGCCATCGTCGAAGGGATCTCGGGGGGCGGCTACGACGTCATTCAGCTCGAAGGCAAGCTGTACGCCACCAACAACCAGCGACGTTACGCGGCGAAGGTCGTGCAAAGCGGCGAAGGATCCGTGGCCGGAATGAAGGCGTTCGTGGCCACTGTCGACGTCTCCAACGTCGACACCCTCAAAGTAGATCCGAAAAGTGTCGAGGTGCGTCTGAACCTTGTCGTGGCGCACACGTCATTCGAATTCAAAGCCAAATCGCGGCGCGCCAGCGGTAAAGCGCCGGGCAGCGGACCGGGTGGCCCTGCACCCGACTACGGGAAGTTCCCTGTGCTGCTACTGGGAGGTTACGCAAACGCTCCCGCAGACTTCGAGTCCGGTATCCCTGACTTTCACGGTCTGCTTTCCCGCATCGAAGTCAACGGAAAAACCGGCTTCGTCGCGCCAGCCAAGTCGCCAAAGGCACCGCCCACGCCCGAACCGGACGCCGCACCTGCACCCGGGCCACCTCCGGACACGGCCACCCCGGTACCGGACGCGGCCACCCCGGCACCCGACGCGGCCACCCCGGCACCCGACGCGGGGTGATACCAAACCAAGCGTCGTCGAATTGTATGGGGTGGTTGCCTCAGCGGCAGGCTGGGCGACGGGTTCGCGACCCAGGGAGCGGTTTGGTTTTTGGGTCGGGTCCCAGTCGGGCGCTGGCGCACGCTTCCCGCGCTGCTGCGTGGGGTGCGGCCGCTTAGAGTTCGAGGCCGAGCATGAGCCAGCCGCGGGAGCCGCTCGCAACGGTGGTGACCTCGACGCCGGAGCCAGCGTCAGCGACGGTCGTCTGAGCGACCAATCGCGCGTAGTTTTCTCCGAAGATGTCTACGCGCAGCCGCGTCGATTCGCCTACACGAAAGTTCAAGCCAAACCCCGCGCCGTAGGTGACGCCGGGGAACGGACCGTAGTTGCTCTCGCATTTGTCGAACTGTGTGCAGGCGTTGTTCGACTCATCGATGCCGTCGCGGTGGTCTTCCCCAGCGATGAGCATGCTGCCGCCGAGCTGGCCGCGGACCGTCAGTGCGAAGCTGTCGGAGGTCGGAAAGAAACCCTCGAGGATGCCGTAGAGCTGCACCTCCGGCCCGTATGCGAAATCCTCACCTTGGATCGCGTGCTTGGGCGCCGAGACCAAGGTGCCGAAGCCGAGGCGGAGCTTGCGGCTGGTGTGCCACAACAGGTCGACGCCCAACCCGCCCACGGACTTCTCCTCGTATTCGGTGTCTTGCGACGAACCGCACGCGACGCCACCGAAGGACTTGCACTCCGTCGTGTACGTGCCGGAGCCGCCGACTACCGAACCGATCTTGAGGACCGGCACGAAGGTCGCGTAAGCCGCTTGCGAGGCGGCTCCGGGAAGCGCCATTGCCGGCGCGTCGCGCATGGGGTCGTGGCCTGCGGTGGGCGGCGGGTTCGCACCGCCAGGGAAAGCCCCGGGAGTCGCGGCCGCGACAGGGGCAGCTGCAACGGGCTCGGAGGGCGCTGCGCTTGGGGTGGCTGGCTGCGGCGGGAGGGTTGCCGAAACTGCCGGCGCTTCGACAGCGGCCAGGACGGCACGCCCGACTGCGAAGGCGGGCGTCTCGGACGGGTCGGCTGCCGCCGAGCCGCAAACCAAGAAGGTGGCAAGAATCGAGGATAGTGAGGAAAACGTCTTGTTATCGTGAGCCATGTCGCCGTGTCGGCGGCTCGCGGAGCGGGTTGCTAAGAAAATGCCGAGTCGTGCTACCGTCCCGGTGTTTTCTTGACTGGGTGCTTTGAACCGGGGCTTGGGCACGCGAAAGCCCGCGAGCGAATACGAGGTCATTCATGAAGCTTCGCGACGTTCTATTGGGGATTGCCGCTTCGGTTTGGTGCACCAGCGCCTTTGCCCAGGGCGCAGCGCCGGAGCCGCCGCCGCCCGCCCCTCCGCCCGCCCCTGGGCAGCCGCCCCCGCCCCCGCCCCCCGCACAGCCGCCTCCTGGCCCAGCCCCGCCGCCCC
>CALMUT010000141.1 GCA_937872925.1 uncultured Myxococcales bacterium
GGGGCGCGGCGGGTTTGGGGGAACGCGGCCACCTGGGGGGCGTAGGGGACGGCGCGGTACAACAGGGTCCGGAGGCGCGCGCGCGAAAGGCGGCCCGCCACGCTAGCAGTGCGCTCCTCGCCGGACGGTAGCGTTTCGGCGAGCCGGTTGAACGGGTCCGCTCCCGGCTCGCCCGTGACGACCGTTTCTCCACGCGGGCGATAACCCAAGATCGAATAGCGGCCCCAGCGCTCGCCCGGCACCACACTCTCAAGCAAAAAGCAGCCGCGACCTGCATCACGTCGCAGCGCGGCATACGCCCCCACCGGCGTGATGCCGTCGACTACCAACGTCTTTTCCAAGACCTGCGTCACGTGCCCTCGGAGATTTAGCACGCATGGGAGCGTGGAAGCTGCGAAACGTTGGCAGCACCGCACAGCGACGTTAGGATGCGTGCATGCGGAGGCGACTGCTCGTACTCGTCGCGCCCGTCGCGTTCGTGTGCCTCGTCCTGGGCTGCCGGCGGGTCAGCAAGCGCATGCTGAACGACACCGAAGGGCGCAGTTTCGTCGCAAGTTGCGATCGGGAAGGGGTTTGCGAACTCTCCCGCGAAACCGCGCAAAGCGTTGCTCCAGACAAACCCAAGTTAGTCTTGCATGCAGCGGGGCGTTTCATATCCATCTGTGACACCAGTAACGGCGCTCCAACGGACATCACGGATTGCCGGATCCTAGTGTGCAAGAAGGACGAAGAGTGCCCGCCCAATCACGGCTTGCCCCACGGTACTTGCGTCAACGACTTGTGCACCGAACCGTCCAACGCCTTGGTCCAGGACGACGCCATCTTGCTGTGCTTGGCCGGCACGGGCCTTGGCCGCTCCAGCTCCAAACAGGCGGATCTCTACGCCTTGGCCAGGAACTGCGGCACGCCCTGCGTCATCCCGACCCCCTGCAGAAAGCCCTAGGACGAACGTCGGCGCCGCAGACCCTTGCCAGCGCGGCGCGCCTGGGCAATAGCCTCGCACCATGGCGAGTTCTCGCAAGCTTCGCCCCGCTGCTGCGCTAGCCACCTACGTGGAGAGCCTGGTGGAGGGGCGCCGGGTAGTTATTTTCGGAGATGCCACCAGTGGCCTCGCAGAGTTGATCGAGGATCGCGGCGCACGCATCGTGCACGTCTACGATCCGGATCCCACCCGCGTAGCAGAAGCCACGGCGCGCAACGCTTCGCGCAGTATCTCGTACGCGGCCCTGCCGCCGTCTGGCCTTGCGGCGCGCGATGGCGCCTTCGAACTGGGCATCGTCGACGACCTCAACAGCACCGGCCCTGCCCACTCCATCGTCGGCCGCATGCGCCGCGCCTTAGCGCCGCGAGGAGTTGCTTTAGTGGCGATTCCTAACCCAAATGTGGAGCGACGCCTGCTCAGCGTGTCGGTCCCCACCGAGGGCGCGTTGGACTACTACGAACTGTACGACACGCTCAAAGGCGAGTTCTCCCACGTACGCATGCTGGGGCAGGCGCCCTTCGTCGGCTACGCCGTAGTGGATTTCGCGGCCGGCAGTCCCGATCCGAGCTTGGACTCGACTTTGGTGCCCGGCGGCGCGGAAGAGCCCGAGTGGTTCATCGGCGTGGCAAGCGACGGCCCGGTTGCCCTGGACGAGTTCGCGGTCGTGCAGATGCCCATGGCGGAGACCTGGCCCACGACGACGGCCGCACCTGCTCGCGCGGACGGCCGATCCGAACGCATCGTGGCTCGCCTGGAAGCCGAAACCGAGCGCCTGCGGCGGGAGCTGCAAGGTGCGGACGACGCTGGCACGCAACTCGATGAGCTTCGGCGCAAGCTGGCGGACCAAGACAAGTGGGTGCAAGAGCTCGAATCCCGGCTCAGCATCGCCGACGAACGCGCGGACGACGCCTACTCCGAGATAGAAGCACTACGCGCCCAAAAGCCGGAACCCGCCGCGGCACCCACGCGCTTGCCAGAAGACGCCCAGCATCTCCGTCAGCTCGAGGCCGACGCGGTGAACCTCGCGAGGGAGCTTGAGCGATCGGCACTCAGTGCGCGCAGCGCCCAAGACGAACTCGCGGCGGCCAACGCCAAGCTCAGCGAAACCAGCGCCAAGCTCGACGCGGAACGCGCCAAGCTCGACGCGGCCAACGCTAAGCTCGACGCGGCCAACGCCAAACTCGAAGCTCTGGAGACAACGCTGCGAGAGGAGCGAGCAGCAGCCGATTCTCACGGCAGCGACGATAGCTACGAGCGCGAAGTGACCTCGCTTGAAAAGCAACTCAGCGAGCGCGGCGCTACGATCCAAAAGCTGCAGCGGGATCTGACCACGCTAGAGCGCTTGGGGCGCGAGCTACTTGTTGACTTGGACGAGCGAGGCGAAGGAGGCGGCACGGACGCTACCGCCCTGAAGGCACAGCTGGATGCCTTGGCCCGCGCCACCGCGGAGCGGGAAGCTGACCTTGAGGCCGCGCGCTGGACCATCCAGGCCTTGGAGGGTCAGCTCTCTGGCGGCGGGGGTCAGAGCCCGGAACTTCAAGAAGCTCGCGCAGAACTAGCCCGCCAGGCTACGCTGATCGCGCAGCTAAAGGCCCACGGCTCAGCCTAAGAGGCCCTTAAAGTTGACACAGAACAACCCGAACTTAACTTTCCAGTTTGAGCCGCTCGTCTGCGGCGGCCCGCGGTCATGACGGAAAAACGCGACTATTACGAAGTGTTGGGGGTGGCTCGGGAGACGCCGGCGGACGATATCCGCAAGGCCTACCGCCAGCTCGCACTCAAGTACCACCCCGACCGAAACCCCGACGATCCCGAGGCGGAAACCAAGTTCAAAGAGGCCACCGAGGCCTACAGCATTCTGTCCGACGCTGAGAAGCGCCAAGCTTACGATCAGTTCGGACACGCCGGCGTGGGCGGCGGCTTCGACTTTTCCGGGGCAGGCATGGGCGACGTGCTCAGCCAGTTCCAAGATCTGTTCTCCGACTTCTTCGGCGGCATGGGCGGTGGCTTCGGCTTTGGCGGCGGGGGACGCAGACGCGCCGCTCCTCCACGCGGCCAAGATGTTCGTGTCGAGGCGAGCATCTTGCTCAAGGAATCGATTTCCGGCACCAAAAAGGAAGTGCGCGTGCGCGGGGCCGTGCCCTGTGACGACTGCAAAGGGTCCGGCGCCAAGGCCGGCACCGCCCCCGAACGCTGCGGACAATGCAACGGAAGCGGCCAAGCGACCACCCAGCGCGGCTTCATCATGTTTGCGACCACCTGCCCGCGCTGCCGTGGCACCGGCAAGACCGTGAAAGACCCGTGCACCTCTTGCTCCGGCGGCGGTCACGTCGAACGCGAACGCAAAGTGCTGGTCACTTTTCCCGCTGGCATCGATTCAGACCAACGGCTGCGCGTGCCCGGTCAGGGAATGCCTGGCCCCAGCGGTGCACCCTCGGGGGATCTGTATGTCGATGTGACGGTGCAGGACGATCCGCGCTTCCAGCGTGAGGGCTACGACTTGATCGCGCGCAGGGAGGTTTCGTTTCCCGAAGCTGCGCTGGGGGCGGAGCTGGAAATCGAGCTCCCAGACGACAGCGCCCTGAGCGTCGACGTGCCCCAGGGCACCCAGCCCAACACCGTGCTTTCCCTGCGAGGCAAGGGCGTACCGCGGCTGGATGGCCGTGGTTTCGGCGACCTGCATGTGGTCGTGGAAGTGGCCGTGCCTAAGAAGCTCTCCAAGCGCGCGAAGGACCTTCTTGCGGAGCTTGAAACCGAACTCAGCGCGAAGCAGAAGCGCGCGAAGACAGCGTAACGCTCCCAAGGCGCCCGCCACCGAGAGCGGGCACTAAGCGCGGTACTTCTTCGCCAAACCGAGCAGCGACTCAGCAGTTTCGCTTAGCGGCACCGCGCTGGTCGCCGGCTGCACCAAGAATCGTTGGATTTCTGGCAATGCAGCGATGGCGCGATCCACGCTGGGATCGCTGCCTTTTGCGTAGGCGCCCAGGGCGATCAAGTCGCGCTTGGCTTCGAACGCCGCGACCAGCGCGCGCACCTGCCGCGCCGCCTGCACCTGCGCCTCGGGCACGACGGCGTCCATCACCCGAGACAGCGACTCCGTGACGTCGATGGCGGGATAGTGCCCGCGCGCTGCGATTTCGCGACTCATGACGACGTGGCCGTCCAAGATACCGCGCACCTCGTCGGCGATGGGTTCGTCCATATCCCCGCCCTCCACCAGCACCGTGTAGATCGCCGTAACGGCGCCCGTCTGCCCCTGCCCGCTGCGCTCGAGCAGGCGCGGCAACATCGCAAACACACTCGGCGGATATCCGCGCCGTGCCGGCGGCTCTCCCGCAGCCAAACCCACTTCACGTTGGGCACGGGCGACCCGGGTGACGGAGTCCACCAACAGCAGCACGCTCTTGCCTTGGTCGCGGAAGTATTCCGCGTGCGCCGTCGCCACTTGCACCGCGCGCAGCCGCTCTAGGGGCGGCGCGTCGCTGGTGGCGACCACCACGACGCTACGGCTGCGGCCCTCAGCGCCCAACGTGTGCTCCAAGAAATCGCCCACCTCACGGCCGCGTTCTCCCACGAGCGCCACCACGACTACATCCGCGTCTGTGCCCCGAGCAATGGATCCCAAGAGCGTGCTCTTGCCCACACCGGAGCCGGCGAAGAGTCCCACGCGTTGTCCCACGCCCAGAGTCATCAGGCCGTCGATGGCACGGACGCCGGTCGTCAGCGGTTCGGTCACTGCGCGACGGCCCAGCGCTGGAGGTGGCGCACGATCGACCGGCACAGTCACGAGGTCTTTGGGAGCATCAAGACCATCGATGGGGCGACCCAAGCCGTCGAGCACGCGACCGAGCATCCCGGCACCGGCGCCCACAACGAGCCCGGCACCCGTGGATTCCACCGCGTCGTCAGGCCCGACACCCGCGAGCTCGCCCAGGGGGCTGGCCCCGCCCCCCCCGCCGTTGAATCCAACGATTTCCGCGAATAGCGGGTCGCCACGACGGCGGATCACCACGATGTCGCCCACGCGAGCACTCGGCACCGCCACGCGGATCGCCAGACCCGTGACGGCGCGCACCGTGCCCACGGGTCTCAGCGCGGAAGCATCCGCTAGGCGTGCGCGCAGGGCGTCTAGGTCCACGGCGTCCCAGTATAGAGGAATGGCAGCCGATCGCGCTGCCACGCCCCCACGGCCGCGTTTCCCCGGCCGGAGCCGCCTAAAACGACCAAGAGTTGCCCAAGGGGCCGCTCCGGTGCCAGGCTTCTAAACGTGCGAAATCTGCTCCTAGCCGTGGTCTTCGTGGGGGTCGCCGCGCCAGGCTGCCGGGCGCGGCTCAATGCCAACGCGAGCTTGAACGCAAACGCCAAGCAGAACGAAGAATTCACGGACAGCAGCGGTGGCGAAAAGGGCCAGGCCATGTCGGACTTCAACGACAGCGACACGGCCCTGCTCGGCGCGCGTCACGACCTACGCCTCGCCAGCACTCAGGGTGCGGCGAGCTGCAAATGCCTCTCGGTCGTTGTGGGCGGTCCGACGACAGCGGGGCTTTCGTGGCAGGGGCCACCACCGAAAATGAACCCTGCGTCGCAACTCGTGCTCGGGCTCTCTTCGGAGGGCGCACCATGCGACGGCGCACCCGAAGGCTCCCTGGGCGCTTCGTATTGGGGCTACCGTCTTTCTGGGGAAGACGTCATCGTGATCGTGGAGTCCGCGAGGTTCGGCAAGCCCATCACCCAAGGCGCCATCATTCCGAAGCCCCTCGGCACCGGCCAGATCTACATCAAGCCCGCTAGCGCAAATCTTCCCTATGGCAGACCGCTCAATACAGCGGACTCCTTGTGCAAGGTTTATGGCGGCGCCACCGCGCCGGCTGCCGCCGAGTCAGCGCCAACTGGCAACATGGACTCCAAGCAGTAGGCCGCGTCCTCGTCGAACATGCGCTCTACGCGTGCGCGAGCTGCGCGCAGGCCGGATCACGCTCCGGGCTTGGTCTCTTGCAGCGCGCGCGCCAATGACTCCCGTCGCGCTTGGATCGTCGTGCCCAGGAACGTCATCACGAAGCGCGCAAACTGATCTTTGGGCACCGGCGCGCATACTTCTGCATAAGCGTATTGCACGGCGCGCCGCATCTCCGCGGCGGTCTGAAAGCGGTCTTGGGGCTCGCGCGCCAGCGCGCGATACACGATCTCCGCGACGGGGCGCGGTGTGCCTGCGGGCAGCGGTGGCACCGGCTCACCGTATTTGATCTGCCGCACAATACTGGGGATATCGCCCTCGTAGGGTAGGCGCTGCGCAATCAGGCGATACAACACGACGCCCACGGCCCAAATGTCCGTGCGGCGATCCGGTGTGGCGCGCAGCACTTGCTCCGGCGCCATGTAGCTCACCTTGCCCTTGAGCACTCCCGTGCGCGTCACTTCGGCGAGACGCTCGCTGGCCTTGGCCACGCCAAAGTCGATCAGCTTCACGTCACCATGCGAAGACAGCATGATGTTCGACGGCGAAACATCTCGGTGCACGACGTTCAGGTGCTCACCGCGAGCGTCTCGTAGTTCATGCGCTTGATGTAACCCGAGGCAACACTCTCCGATGATGCGCAGGGCAATCGCCATCGGCACCTCTTTGCCTTTGGCGTTCAGGGCTCTGAGCAGCGCACTGAGCGTGTCGCCCTCCACCCACTCCAGAGCGACGTAGGGAATGTCCCCATACACACCGACGTTGCGAATGCTGACAACGTTCGGATGGCGGATCTCCGAGAGCAGCTTCGCCTCGTCCAAGAACATATGCACAAACCCTTGATCATGGCTGAGGCTTGGCAACAGTGTCTTGAGGGCAATCACTTCCTGTTTGCCGGTGGAGCGGCGCCGCCAAGCCATCCAAACGAACGCCATGCCGCCCTTGGCCAGGCGTGTGACCAAGGTGTAGCGCCCCACCTTGCGCCCTGCCTGAAGCGGCGCTTTGAAGATCGGAACGTCCGGTGGCTCGCTCGTCTTGGCGACCACCTCCGCCCAGCGTGCCTTCAATTTTCCGGTGCCAGTGATCGTATCTGTCTCTTCCCACTCGCTCGGAGGCGATAGGTCAGGGACTCTATCTGGTGGTGGATCACTTCCGGCCATGGCGCACGCCTGAACGTGCACTCTCAGGATACGCGCAGCAGGCCGCAAAAAAAAGGCGCCCCGCACTGAACACCTTTTCCCGGGAGGCCGTGAGCGGCAGGATGTCCGCATGCGCGCGGCCCTGGAAAAAATCGCGGAACAACATGGTCTCTCGCCGGAGTTCCCGCCGGAAGTCAGCGCCGCCGCGAATCGAGCGGTTTCCGAGGCGGCACTTTCCGATCCAGCGCTGGTGGACCTCAGTGGCCTGCCTTTCGTCACCATCGCCGGGCGCGATACCCGCGACTTGGACCAAGCCGTGTACGTGGAACGCACCCGAGACGGCTACCGGGTTGATTACGCCATCGCAGACGCCGGCAGCTTTGTAGTGCCCGGTGGGCCCTTATTCGACGAAGGCCTCAAGCGCGGCAGCAGCTTCTACCTGCCGGGGTACTGCATCCCGATGCTACCGCGCAGCTTGAGCGAAGGCGCCATCTCGCTCAATGCCAAGGTGCCGCGGCGCGCCGTGGTCTTCCGCATGCATCTCGACGCGGACGGCTCGGTACGGGAGACCCGCATCACCCACGCGCGGATCTTCAGCCAAGCCAAGCTGGCATTCGAAGACGTGGAGGACTTCTACGCCGCGCCGGAAGAGCATCCGCTGCATCGTGAGCCCTTCGCCGAAAGCCTGACGCTACTTCGGACGGTAGGACAGCTCCGCATGGACCGCGCCGAGGAGCGCAACGTGGTGCGTTTCCGGCGCACGGAAGTGCGCGTGGGCATCACAAACGGCAAGGCCGTGATCGCGCGCGAGCTTCGTCTGCCCGTCGAAAAGTACAACGAGCAGATCAGTTTGCTGTGCAACGTCGAGGGCGCGCGCAAACTAAAAGACGGGGACACCCCGAATGACGCCGTCGAACCCATTTTTCGCATTCACTCGGGACCAGACACCGAAACCCTGGCCGAGCTCGACGCCCTGCTCGAACAGTTGGTCGACTTGCACCAACTCGACGCCCGCGTGTGGCGAAGGCGCCCGGACGATCGCAGTCTTTCCGAGTGGCTGGACGCGCTTCCCCGCAGCGGCGCCTTAGAGCGTGTTGCCCTGGCCGTGCACCGCCAAACCATGCTCAAGACCGGGCGCTCGGCGTTCAGTGCGGAGCCTGGTGCGCATTTCGGTGTGGGCGCGGAGGTCTACGCGCGATTCTCGGCGCCGATGCGCGAGATTGTCGGCGTGTACCTGCATCGAGAGTTGATGGAACGGGTCAGCGGACGCACCCTGGATGCGCCGGGCGCCGCTTCCGGCGTTGCACTTCGTGATGCCGTGCTTGAGGCGGCAAACCGTTCCAAGGATCTGCAGAAGCAGCTCACCCGCGACGCAAATATGCACGTGCTACAGCAGGTCTTTGACGCGCTGCTGTCGGCGCCCGCCGAAAATCGACGCTTTCAAGGCACTGTGCTCGGCGTCGCCCGCAACAAGCTGCACGTGCTGCTCGACGACCCACCCCTGGAGGTGAAAGCCTACAATAGCGACATTGCCGAAGCCCTGGGCGCGGCGGTACGGGCCGAAGACGATGGCGTGGCGCTGTTCCGCCAAGACGGCTCGCCGCTGTGTCGCTTGGGGGAGTCCGTGCAGCTGCAGCTCACCGGCAAAGACAAAAAGCGCCGCCGATATCGCTTCGCCTTGGCCGCATCGCCGGAACAGAAAGCGCCGAAAGCTCCCAAGCCAGGACCGGCGCCGGCATGACAAAGAATGTCCGAGCTCGTTCCGACAAGAAGCGACTGCACGCACGCTCAGTGCTAGACGTTGATCCTACGATGTCAGACGCAGCCCACGACACCCGCGAAACCGAGTTCCGCCTGACCCATCCCGGTCCCGTGCCCCCGGTGCATACGGACCGCAGTCGGGTGGAGTTCACGCTGCAGCAGCAAGACGCCGTCGCGTTCCTGCGCAGTCTCGCCACCGAAAGCATCGACCTACTCGTCACGGACCCAGCCTACGAGTCCTTGGAAAAGCATCGTGCCGTCGGCACCACCACGCGACTCAAGCGCAGTAAGTCCAGCAGCAACGAGTGGTTTGCCATTTTCCCAAACGCGCGCTTCCCGGAGCTGTTTGCGGAAGCGTATCGCGTGCTGCGCAACCACACGCATTTCTACTTGTTCTGCGATCAAGAGACGATGTTCGTCGCCAAGCCCGCAGCCGAGGCCGCTGGCTTCCGCTTTTGGAAGCCGCTGATCTGGGACAAACGCAAGATCGGCATGGGCTACCACTACCGCTCCCGTTACGAGCTGATTCTGTTTTTCGAAAAGGGCAAACGCCGCCTGGCAGATCTGTCAATTCCCGATGTGCTCGAAGTGCCGCGCATCCGCGGCGGGTATCCCGCAGAAAAGCCCCCACAGGTCTCGGAGATCTTGATCCGCCAGAGCAGCAGCGAAGGCGACGTCGTCGTGGATCCCTTCACTGGATCGGGCTCCGTCGGTGTGGCCGCAACCACCCTGCAACGGCATTTCCTCGGTTCGGATATCAACGCCGAGGCCATCGCCATGAGCAAACAGCGCCTGACGGACGCCGGCGCGCGCTCGTCTCAAAGCCTGTACGACGCGCTGCGGGCGTGAGGCGCGGCCGGGCGGACCGCCAGAAGAACCCTCGTCGACGACGCGCGCTCGCTGGCAAGGCGCTGCGCGCTTTCTTCACTCTGCTGCACGGTGGGCAGATTTAGACAGGCCTCCGAACGCACGCACCGCAGCTATTGCCCTACCAACAGTGTCGGTTTCAGCAGGTGCCGGGGCTGCAGGGCAGCAGCATCGCCCATCTTCACAAGATCGAGAAAAGCATCGTACTGACCCGCACGACTGGCAAGGAGTTCGGCAGGCGAACGACTTGGCGCCCGGTGGCGATAGTGAACGACGATCGCTATCAACTGCGTTACATAGTAGCTTGCGTGCGTCGTTAGATCCCGCAACCACGATGGGCCCTGACCGGCATGGGCCACGCTGTTGCGAGCCCGATACAGTCGGAGCACTTGCCACTCGATCCGCTGTCGGGAGTCCTCAAAAAACTGCGCAACATGCTTGGGCTTGCTGCCGTAGAGACAACGACGCAGGCGTTCATACCACTGAACCAATCGCACATCCCGGTCATACAGAACTGCCGTAAATTGCTGGGATTCCTTCTTCGGTGCCTGAAGCAGGGCGCAGAGCTTCACATGGTCGACACGCCGCTGTTCCAACGACCGCCATCCGATCAGCGGATGAATCAATTTCCACTCGTTATAGTCGAGAAGGGCGGTCGTCGCAGCCGCCAATCCAGCTACTTCGTTTCGGAGTTTGCCAATTGCGATGGACTTCGGGATCAGGGAGCGCGCGGCGGCCAGGGCTGTGCCGTAACCGGGCGCGCCCAGCACCAAGCGCTCAAGTGCGAACCACAGCAGGATGAACCGGCTTTCGGGGTCCTGGGTTTCCAGTGCTCGAGTTCGGTGCCGAATGGCATCAAACACCGCGTCGTGTTCGAAGACCTTCTCGGGATTGCTACTGGCAAGTATTCGTCCAACCTCCATCGACGTCGTTTCACGGGTTTCCACTGGTTGAGGTGGTGTAACGTCCACGCCAACAATCTGGCTTCCAGCAGCTACACCGACGACCTTCGATCGGACCTCCACGTTCTGCGGTTTGAAGATCGCCAACGCGCCTATCGTCCCAGCAACCTGGGAATAGGCCTGCTCCGCAGCAGCCTGCGGGTCGTACGCGTAGACCTCTATCTCTACGAAAGGTCCGCGTTTCGGGATCGTGCGGTCGAACAGCGCCTGGGGGAGTTGCCGTATTAGCGGTTGTTTCACATGTTGCCGAAACGCATCTTCCGTCTCGCGACTGCCCAGCGTGACGGCTACGAAACACTTATGCGATTCTTGACGCGACGGAAACGCCCGCTCCATTGCTTCGCGCAGCGCGTGCCCGTTGGCCAATTTCAGTTCTGCCAAGCGCTTGGCAAGTGCCTTGTCCGACCACCCGCGGTAACGAAGCTCCGACACCAAGCATCCACAAACAGCTTCAAGTGCGAACAAATGTTGAGGTTCCATTACGGCGAAACGCTCCACCGCCTGAAATGCATCAGCGAGGTAGGTTCGTTCTAGCGCCGCAGCCAGCGCTTCAATCTTGGTAATGCTCGCCGGGTCGATCTTCGGGTCGGTCGCGTTGGCCCACCTGGTCAGGGTCGGCCTTGTCAGCTCGGGAATCGTGGACCTCACCGCCTTTAGAATTGGGTCACACCGAATGACCAAGGCAGCTTCCGCGGCAACATCGGGAAGCATCTTGATTCCGTGGCCGGCGGTTGCAGGGGCTGCCGCCGGGTTTGTGGTGCCCCCTGCCTTGAAGTGCGACCACGCAAGCAAGCAAGTCTCCGCAATCGCCGCCCTGGGCACCAGCGTCCGCGGTCTTCGGCCGAGCGGAGTATCGGGCGAGATCAGCTCGCTGAAACGAGCGAGAAAGAGGCTGCGTGCTCGGTCGCGCTTCACCCGATTCCCCACAAAAAAAACGGGCTCGTCCACACCGGCGACCAAACGATCAAAGCCGGTGCGGAACTGCCCTTAGCCTGCGAAGCAATGTCGAACTTCTCCGGGTATCGTACTCATCAGGACAGGTCTTGCAAGTGCTTGTAGGTCGACGGCGCCGGAATGAATCGGCTGCGCCCGCGAAGTCCGTGGTAGTCACGATCCGGGGATCGGGGTCGGGCGCGGATCATAGGTCAGGGGGTCATTCAGGCCGTTCAGGGTCGGTGCCGGACGAGCTCTGCGCCGCCGCCGCTGGGAAAAC
>CALMUT010000142.1 GCA_937872925.1 uncultured Myxococcales bacterium
AGAGCACTTTCGCTGCAAAGCCGAAGCGGGGGTCGGGGGCTTCGGTGGTCGTGATTGCCGTGCCGTCTGGCAAGGTGGTCGTGAGTACGCGGTTCTTGCCGACGGCTCGGGTGCTTTGGGTGCCGTCGGGGAAGGTGGGCCTGCCCCCCCTCGTCTCGGCGGCGCCGTCAAGTGCCGGAACAATGATGTCATGTGCGCAATCTTGGCGCCGCCTCGCCGGTCCCCAGCCCTTACTTGTGCTCGCGCAGGCGGCGCCCGCTTTCGCAACGTGTCTTCTTCGCGGTGGAGAGTTGCCGCCTGCGCTGCGCGCAAGTGGGCGGGACGGTCGCGGCAGCCCGCGTCGGTGAATTCGGACCGCGTTGCTTTGGACGGTGGGGTGCGGAGCGCGGTGTAACTCCCTCCGCCGCCCGGGTTGCCTTGCGCTGACTGAGCTTCGTTGCGGCGGTGTGAGCGATGGCAACGCGGACTCTCGCGTGCGCTGCCGAGGGCACCAGCCCGCCGCGGCGGCCGGGCCCCGCCGGGAGCGCGCACGCTCCGCGCCACGCCCTGATGTGTTTTCAACACTGAAGCGGGAGCAGCGCACGGGTTTCACGCCGTCGCTCCTTCGGGCGTGTCACGGAGCCTGCGCGATGGGTGGGCAAGGCCCAGCCGCCGCGGCGGGCCGGGAGGTACCCATGCATCGCTCGTCTCGCTCTTGTCCCCGCATCGCCCGTTTCGCCCACGAACGTCGCCAGCATCCGACGGTCTCCGAGCAAAAATTGTGGTCTCGCTTGAAGGGTAGCCAGCTTGGGGTTGGCTTCCGCAGGGAGTTTGCAGTGGGCCGCTACATTGCGGATTTTGCAGCGCCTTCGCTGCGCGTCATTGTTGAAGTGGATGGTGGCTATCATGTGGGCCTTGGTGCGCGTGATGCGCGGCGGGATCGGGCGTTGGCGCGCGCTGGGTGGCGCGTGGTGCGCGTGGATGCGGCGCTCGTCATGGCGGATTTGGAGGCGGCGGTTGCGGTGGTAACGGCGTCAGTGCGGTGAAGCCGACTGGCATTGGCGACTTTAGCCCGTCCATGTCGCAGTCCACCACTGCCCAGAAATACAAACGAACTCTTGAGACTCTAAATCTACAGCAATCAGTCCCCGCTCGGCGACCGTCCCTTCGGAGACCACCGACCAGCCCCAAAGCAGGCGTTGGCTAGAGCGATCGAATCGCAGAATCTCGGTTTCGAGTGCGCAGTTCTCGCGCTCGGGAGATTGGATCAATGCCAGTCGCGGCATGGTACGCGTTTCGACGTCAAACAGGCGCAGGCACAATCCTTTTCCCGACTCAAGGGCGGAAAAAACGAATTCTGAGTCGGTGACCCATGTCGCGTTTTGTCCTCCCACGCCCAGTCGGTTGCAACGCCGGGCTGAAGGCTCGAGCAAAGAAATCGAGGGAGCGGCTGGTTGGCTCGAAGACAGAAGCAGCACGCCTTCACCCGATCTGTCGCAGAAGGTAAATGGCGCACCCACGTCGAATTCTGCGATCGCGTCAGGCCAAGTCAGAACATACAAAAGGCCCCGTGCATCGAAATCTACGAAACTGGGTTCGAACGCTCCGGGCAGAGACTGCGCCCAGGGGCCCACCTCGCAAGGGTGGCGCTCGAACCTGTGATCCTGCCAGTTCAGACGCCCGATGAACGATCGCGCGCCCGTCTCAAGCGGCTCCACCTTGAAAAAGATGCCCGTGGCTTCCCCGGGAACCTCCAGCGGCGTCAGTTTGGCGCCCGTCGGTATAGCGGCGGTGGTGCGATCGACTATGCGCACAGCGCCGGGCTTGTCCAATAGCCAAGTGCGCCGCCCATCGGAGGCTACAACGCCGTTCTTCGTAGCGACCACGGTACGCACAAGTGGAGGTTCAGTTGGCCAGGACGTTAATTCCACACGACGCAGCCTGTGTGGATCGGCGCCCAGGTCCACAATGGCAACGCTGGAATGATCGGCGACAGCAACTTGCGCAAGCTCCAGCGATGCGGCGGGGCGAAGTTCCGTGACCAACTCTGCTTTCACGGGAATCCCGGGAAGAACTGTTTTGCAGGACAAGCGAGCGGGTTTGAGACCAACTGTCCGGACTTCTTGCCGGAGTAGCACTGATACGAACAACGACACGCACCCGGTGGCGAACCGACTGGAATGCAGTCGACGTATGGGCACGTTTCACCAGACGGCGGCGGGGCGGGCGTGTCCTTGTCCAGAGGCGTGTCACTCGTCGCCCAAACAATCGGACTGAGTAGAAGGTTCGTGCGCAGGAGACCGAGCAGAACTTGCCATGGGATCGGGGGCGGTGGCGCAGGGCCGCACCATGGAACTGCTTGCTGCAATCCGCTGGGGTCGAAGAACCCAACAGGGTTGTTCCCAACGTACAGGTAGAGCGAGGTCGCCCCACCCCGGAACCCAATCGGATCCTTCGCCGTCCACCTGCCGGTCGCGGCGTCGTAATCCCGCGCCCCAAAGCGCACGAGCCCTGTATCCACATCGTGAATGCCGCCCGCAAACCCAAACGGCACAAAATCCTCCGTACCCAGAGTCACGGTGCGCTCGCCCCATGCCGAGTAATCCGCGCGCCAGACTGCTGCACCACTCGCGACATCGACAATTGCACGCGGTGACCCCAGGTGGTCACTGAGGATTCGATACGTAACGCCCGCTCGCACCATGTACTCCGGCACGTTGGGCCGCGAGGCGTAGACAAACCGCGAAACCAGCGCCCCCGTATCGTCCAACTCCGCCACGGGGTTGAGCCCATCGCGATACAGCCACGCGCGCTCAAGCGCACCGTTACGCTTCTTGCCCACGCGCCGATTCTGGCCGTCGATCAGGTACTCGATGACATCGCCACTCGGGAGGTCCACCCGCAGCAGGTTGCCGCGGACGTCATACGTGTAGAGCGTGGTCTCCGACGTCGCTGCGTCGGTCTTCGAGCTAAGCTCACCATTCGCCGTGTACGTGTAGGAGAGCGAGCCGTACGTGAGCAACCGGTCCTGCGCGTCATACGTGCCCACCGTGCTCGACGTGAGTGTCTGCAGCATCGTGCGGTTGCCGTTGGCGTCATATTCGTAATGCTCATCCAACGCCCCATCCTTGAACACATCCGTCAGCCGCCCTCGCAGATCATACGAGTACTCCCAAGTGATCGGCGCCGCGCCGTTGGCCTCGACCCGCGTCACGATGCGGCCGAGCTGGTCGCGGGGCTTGGTGGCGGTGTCTACCACCTCCGAAAAGTGCGTGGTGCCGCCGGTGCCGCCAACGTACGAAGCCATCTCGCCGTAGGCGTTGTAGGTCCAGGTGTCGCTCACGACGCCCATCGAGCTGCCCGTAATGCGGCCGTTTTGCGCATCGAGCGTGATGGCGAGCGCATCGCCGCTCGGAGGCGCACAGCTCGTCTGCGAGGCGCAGATCGTGATGTCGTCGGGGTCATAGCCGAAGAACGCCGGTGACACCGTCGCACCCACCGTGACCGTTTCCGCAATCGTGCGGAACGAATTGTCGTAGGTGAATCCGACGCTCCCGCTGAACGGCCCGCTCCACGTCACCGTGGAAAGGAGTTGGCCATCGTAACTGTGCGACAGTGTCACGCCACTTGGATCTGCGATGGCGGCGAGCCGCCCCGGCGCACACCCCGGACACGGCGTCAGACCGAAATATGTGTAATCCACGATGCCACTAGGCGTCGTCATGAAGTCGAGCTTGCCCGCCGAATCGTAGGTGCGTCCGATCAACAATCCGTCGGGTCTCGTGGTCTGCGTCAACATCCGGTCCAAGTCGTACGCGAACAGTGTACTAGGAGTTGGCGCGCCGGGCACGGCAGGCGGATCGTAGCTGGCCAGTAGGTCCACCGGGCTGAAGCTTTGGCCGTGGGCGGGTTGGCCCGGCGGGGTTACCGAGGTGAGGTTGCCGTTGCCGTCCCACCCGAACGCCGTCAGCGCGCCGTCGGGATCGAGCTGTTGCAGGACGCGGCCCACCGCGTCTGGGGTGAAGCTCGTGGTCTGGGACAGCGCGTCTGTGATGGCTTGGACGTAGCCGTTGCGGGTGTCGCTGGTGTCGAAATAGTTGGTAGTGCGAAGACGCGTGCCCTGGGTGATGGTCGAGAGTCTCCCGCGCAAGTCATAGGCGAAGTCGATGGGCAGAATGCCCGGCACGTCGCGGCGTGTCGTGCGGCCTTGGTCGTTGGGTGCTCCCCCGCGCGGTCGCACGCGCTAGCGCCCGCCGTGCTCGCTCCGCTGCGCGCGGCGGGGTCCCTCAAGCATGTGCTCGGCCGCAGTCGCGGCACGAGCATTTCCGGCTGGCGGCC
Source organism: uncultured Myxococcales bacterium (assembly GCA_937872925.1). Lineage (GTDB taxonomy): Bacteria > Myxococcota_A > Polyangia > Polyangiales > Polyangiaceae > JACKEA01. The sequence goes on from CALMUT010000142.1 coordinate 4,318, forward strand.
TGCGCGCATGCGAGAGGTCCCGAAGCGGGGAGGCGAGTTGTGCGTGCCGCCGGGTTGGGTGCTTCCGGGGCTGCCGGCGCCTCCGAGCTGGAGGCGAATGCGCTTTCGCGATGGGTGTCGTCCACCCCGCCGGGTCGCCGGGGCCTTGCAGGAGCGCGCACGCCGCGTGCCACGGCGTGCGTTGTTTCTTGCTGCGCGAGCCGGTGCGCGCGTGATGGCGACGGGGCACGGCCCTTCGCCGTGTCACGCGGCCTGCGCGAATCGGATGCAAGGCCCCGCCGCCCCGGCGGGGCGGGAGGTCAACATGCATCGCTCATCTCGTGTATCCATCGCCGCCATCGCCTCGGAGCGCCGCGCCACCCCGACGCTTTCGGAGCGCAAGCTCTGGTGCCGCTTGAAGGGCTCGCGGCTTGGAGTCGCCTTCCGTCGCGAGTATGTCGTCGGCCGCTTCATCGTGGACTTGGCGGCGCCGTCTCGGCGGCTCGCCGTGGAAATCGACGGCGGCTACCACGCGCGCATCGCCGCCAAGGACGCGCGCCGGGACCGGGAGCTGGCGCGCCTTGGCTGGCGCGTGCTCCGGCTGGATGCTGCGCTCGTCGTGTCGGACTTGGATGCGGCGCTGAAGCGGGTGCGGAAGGCGCTCTCGTGAGCGCGTGCGGTGGCTATCACGATCGGATCCGCCTTGAACTGCTGGTCCATCGGCGCCGTCCGCGAAGCGTCGTCTTGGTGACGATCTTGGTGCGCAACGGGGTGATGGGAACGGCGCCATTTTGCGCGGTTTCTTGCGACGAAAGTGGGTGGCCTACTCTCGCCATGTTGGGGAGTCTCCTCGGCAGAGGTTCCACCCGCCGCCCCAACAATCGTACCGACCGGAACGAAACAGTGCACAGGTCGCTCCTGCACCGGTCGCGATCTGCACGATTCGCTCATCGCGTAGGACCGTGCGCTGTGCGTCGAAAACGAAACTGCCGTCTGGCAACGAGAAGTCCCCGAGGCAGGTAACAACGCCGGCGACATCAAGAGCGCAGACGTGATTCTGCCCCCCCGCGATCTGTTTCTGGTAGCTTCCGGCCGCGATTTGGGTGGGTGGCCGCAGCGTGGGTCCTGACCCGTGCGAGAACGCACTTGCAAGCCCCCAGCATCGCATCTCTCCACTCCGGTCAATGGCGCAAGCGAAGCTGAGCGCGGCCGCGACCGCCACCACCTGACTCAGTGCGGCGACGCGCACAGGATGTTGCGCGAACCTCGCAGGGGGTTGAGCCCCCGCCATTGACACTGGATTCAACCCGACGAACCAGACGTCTCCAGACGTGCGTACAAAGAACGCAGATCCCCATCCAACCTCGGTGGCTGCCACGTCAAGAAAGGACGGTTCGTGGGGCTCCCAACTCCACAGCTTCCACGTCGAACCCGTACCCCACCGACGAAGCGGTGCGTTGTTGGCCCGATAGCACTGGATCTGCCCGCTCTTGAGGTGAACACAAGCGTTGAGTTTGCCCACGCTAACGCTTGCAGCGACACCTGTTTGTGCAACTCGGGGCTGCTCGTCAAAGCGATTCCGGCAGCGCAGTTGTCCCTCGTTCGTGATCGCGCAAAGGAGAGAATCGCGCATCCCAAAGTCTACGATGTTCTCGTCGATCACCACGGGCACCCCGGTGCAGCGCGGTACGCACTCCAGGACGCCATCGCTTGCAAGCACGCAAACTCCATCGACTCCAACTTGAATCTTCTTGTGCGCGCTTTGCTCGGCTGTTCGCTGGCGCGGAACATGCTCAGTCTGTTCGGGTGGCTCGCCCGGCCTCGACAGGATTGATAACTGTTGGCCGGCTGCGAGCTTCGGGCGGCCTTTCCCTCCGGTGCACGACACTGCCAGCAGGAAGAGTCCCGCGCACTTCAGCACTTCAGGCAACCGCACGTGTTGCAGGAGTCTAGGTCCTGCAACTCCCACAGATCGCACGTGTTCTGATCGGTCGTCGGAAGTCCGCAGAACTTCAGCACGTTGTCGACAACTTTCTTCCCCTGCACACACTCGGCCTTTCGAAATGTCGCAGCCAGCGAGCAGACGCTTTTCTGCTGCTGTCCGCCAACCCAAGGAACACAGTTTTCCTTGTCGTAGTTGTCTGGTGGATACGGCGGAGGGATGGGCTGGCGGCCGGCAGGATCGGAAAGGTTGATCGGATCCGATAGTGCGTAGGCCAGCAAGTTGCTGCTCCCGCCTCTGAACCCAATCGGATCCTTCGCCGTCCACCTGCCGGTCGCGGCGTCGTAATCCCGCGCCCCAAAGCGCACGAGGCGCGTATCCGCGTCGTGAATGCCGCCGGCAAACCCAAACGGAACAAAATCTTCCGCGCCGAGAGTCACCGTCCGAATACCCCATGCCGAGCAATCCGCGCGCCACACCGCTGCACCACTCGCGACATCGACAATTGCACGCGGTGACCCCAGGTGGTCGCTCAAGATGCGATACGTGACGCCGCCGCGCACCATGTACTCAGGCACGTTTGGTCGAGATGCGTAGACAAAGCGTGATACCAGCGCCCCCGTGCCGTCCAGCTCCGCGACTGGATTGGGTCCATCCCGATACAGCCACGCGCGCTCAAGCGCACCATTGCGCTTCTTGCCCACGCGGCGGTCTTGGCCGTCGATCAGATACTCGATGACATCGCCGCTCGGCAGGTCGACGCGCCGGAGGTTGCCCCGCACGTCATACTGGTAGAGCGTCGTCTCACTCGTGCTCGAGTCCGTCTTCGAGCTCAGCTCGCCGTTGGCCGTGTAGGTGTACGAGAGTGAGCCGTAGCTCAGTAGCCGATCCTGCGCGTCATACGTACCGACCACGCTCGACGTGAGCGTCTGCAGCATCGTGCGGTTACCGTTGGCGTCATATTCGTAATGCTCATCCAACGCCCCGTCCTTGAACACATCCGTGAGCCTGCCGCGCAAGTCGTAGCTGTACTCCCAAATGATCGGAGCGGCGCCGTTTGCCTCGACGCGCGTCACGATGCGACCCAGTTGGTCGCGGGGCTTGGTGGCGGTGTCCACCACCTCGGAGAAGTGCGTCGTGCCGCCAGTGCCGCCTACGTAGGACGCCATCTCGCCGTAGGCGTTGTAGGTCCAGGTGTCGCTCACGACGCCCATCGAGCTGCCCGTAATGCGGCCGTTTTGCGCATCGAGCGTGATGGCGAGCGCATCGCCGCTCGGAGGCGCACAGCTCGTCTGCGAGGCGCAGATCGTGATGTCGTCGGGGTCATAGCCGAAGAACGCCGGTGACACCGTCGCACCCACCGTGACCGTTTCCGCAATCGTGCGGAACGAATTGTCGTAGGTGAATCCGACGCTCCCGCTGAACGGCCCGCTCCACGTCACCGTGGAAAGGAGTTGGCCATCGTAACTGTGCGACAGTGTCACGCCACTTGGATCTGCGATGGCGGCGAGCCGCCCCGGCGCACACCCCGGACACGGCGTCAGACCGAAATATGTGTAATCCACGATGCCACTAGGCGTCGTCATGAAGTCGAGCTTGCCCGCCGAATCGTAGGTGCGTCCGATCAACAATCCGTCGGGTCTCGTGGTCTGCGTCAACATCCGGTCCAAGTCGTACGCGAACAGTGTACTAGGAGTTGGCGCGCCGGGCACGGCAGGCGGATCGTAGCTGGCCAGTAGGTCCACCGGGCTGAAGCTTTGGCCGTGGGCGGGTT
>CALMUT010000143.1 GCA_937872925.1 uncultured Myxococcales bacterium
CCGCCCCCCGCGCCGCCGGTCCTCCCGCCGCCCGTGCCGCCGGTACTGACCCCGCCCGTGCCGCTGCTGCCCCCGGTACTCACCCCCCCCGTCCCGCTGCTGCCGCCGGTCGCGCCGCCGGTGCCGCTGCTGCCGCTGCTGCCGCCAGTACTCACACCGCCCGTGCCGATCCCGCCAGTGCCCGTCCCGCTGGAGCCACCCGTGCCGCCTGCCGCCGCAGCGCCGGCACCGCCGCCCCCCGCGCCCGCGGATGCGCCGAACCCCCCAGTGGCACTGATCCCGCCGGTGGAGGTCCCGCCCGTTGCGCCTCCGCCATCCGTTGCGCCTGTTGCGCCCGTAGCGCCCGCGCCGGTGGCGCCGGTTGCATTCGCTCCGAGATCACTTTCCCCGGTGGCGCAGCCCCAGCTGATGATGAAGCCCCCACACAACGTCAAGCCGGCAACGATGTTTGATTTCATGAGATCCGCTCACCATGCCGTCGGCGCATTCGGAACGACCACCAATTCGGGGGTCGCAGCCAAGAGCAAGAGTAGCACACCTTGAGACGCACAACCCCGACTCGGGGCGGCGGTCCCACCCGCGTCACTGTCTCCAGCGGGACCTGAGCGGATCACTGCTCCGAAACCCGGGGTGCGCGCGGGCGTCGCGCCAGCGCGGGCCTCCGTGTTACAAAACACGCCGTGAAGCGCAGGACATTCGTTGGGGGCCTGGTGCTGCTGGGAAGCGCAGCGCTTGGGTGTGACAAGAAGAGCGGGCCGACCGGTGCGGGAAGCGCTGGAGGCGGTGGGCGGTTGCGCATCGCCGTGATCCCCAAGGGCACCACGCACGAGTTCTGGAAGGCCGTGCACGCCGGCGCAGTCAAGGCCGCCAAAGAGCTGGACGTGGACGTGGTGTGGAAGGGCCCACTGAAGGAAGACGATCTGAAAAGCCAGGTCGACCTAGTGCAGAGTTTCACTGCGCAAGGCGTCTCCGGGATCGTACTAGCGCCGCTGAACGACAAGGCGCTCATCTCCAGCGTGAAAGGCGCAACGCGGGCGAAGATCCCTGTCGTGATCTTCGATTCCGCCCTCGCCGGCGGCGAGACCGTGAGCTTCGTGGCGACGGACAACCGTGCAGCCGGCCGCTTGGCAGGCGAGCGAATGGCGAAGCTGCTCGGAAGCGACGGCAAGGTAGTGTTGCTCCGCTACCAAGAAGGCTCAGCGAGCACCTTCGAGCGCGAAGAGGGTTTTCTCGAGGGCATCAAGAAGACCCCAAGCATTCAGATCGTGAGCGACAACCAGTACGGCGGCGCCACCACCGAATCGGCGTTTTCGGCCAGCGAGAGCTTGTTGCTCGCTAAAGGCGCGGACAAGGGAGACGTCGGGGGCGTGTTCTGCCCCAACGAGTCGACAACCTTCGGCATGTTGCTTGCGCTGCAGAAAGCGAAGCTCACGGGAAAGGTCCGCTTCATCGGTTTCGACGCCTCCGACAAGCTGGTGGAAGGAGTGAAGTCCGGGCAGATCGACGCGCTGGTGCTGCAAGATCCCCTGGGCATGGGATACACCGCCGTGAAGACGTTGGTGACACACGTGCGCGGCACGAAAGTTGAAGCGCGCATCGACACGGGCGCTTCCCTCGTCGACAAAGCGAACATGGCGGAGCCCAAGATCGCGGGCTTACTGCGGCCCGAGATCGAAAAGTGGCTGGGCAAGTAGCAGCGCGACTGACGCTGGAGGGCGTGTGCAAAGCCTTCGGTCCCACGCGCGTGCTGCACGAAGTCGGGTTCGAAGTCGGCGCCGGTCGGGTGCACGCGGTGATTGGGGAAAACGGGGCTGGCAAGAGCACGTTGATGAAGATCGTTGCCGGAGCGCTGCCTGCGGACTCCGGACACATGCGACTCGACGGTGTTCCGTTCCTTCCGCACAGCACCATCGCGGCGCGCGAGCAGGGCGTGGCGATCGTGTATCAGGAGCTTTCAGTTTGCCCAGATCTGACGGTGGCCGAGAACATCTTGCTGGGCGTGGAGCCCACCCGCTTCGGCCTGCTGCAGCCTCAGGCAATCGAGGAGCGCGCACAGCGCGCACTAGAGCGTGTCACTGGGCAACGGGACCGAATCGCCGTCCACACCCTCGTGGCGGACCTCTCGCCCGCTGAGCGTCAGTTAGTCGAAATAGCCCGCGCTATCGCCGCAGAGTCCCCCAAGCTGCTCATTTTGGACGAACCCACAAGCAGTCTTTCCGCAGTAGACGCGAGCCGGCTGCTTTCCACCCTGCGCCAGCTTGCAGCCGAGGGGCTGAGCGTCTTGTACATTTCGCATTTCCTAGAAGAGGTGCGCGAGGTTGCAGACGACTTCACCGTGCTGCGCGACGGATGCGTGGTCGAGAGCGGCGTGATCGCCGCTACGAACAACGACGCGCTGGTCCAACTGATGGCGGGCAGAGCGGTCACGCGAGCGCAGCGCAGCGCGCGCTCTGTCGGCGAGGTGGTTCTGCAGCTGACCGAAGTCGCGGGTGTGCGTCTGCCGAAACAAGCATCCCTCGAGCTCCGTCGCGGCGAGGTACTTGGCATCGCTGGACTGGTAGGCTCGGGCCGCACTGAGCTGCTGCGTGCGGTATTCGGATTGGATGCGGTCCTATCCGGCAAGCTGCGTGTGCTCTCGCTGACCGGTAGCAAGGCGCCGTCGGTTCGGCTTTCCCAAGGCGTCGGGCTGACCAGCGAAGACCGCAAACAAGAAGGCCTGGCCCTCGCACTAAGCGTTCGGGACAACATCACCCTGAGCAAGCTCGAGCCGTTTCGACGCGGGGGGCTGCTCTCGGAACGCGCGGAGCGAAGCGCCGCCGCGCACTGGGTCGAGCGCCTCGGCATTCGCTGTCGCGATGTAGACCAGGCTGCAGGCGAGCTCTCCGGCGGTAACCAGCAAAAGGTCGCACTCGCGCGGCTGCTGCACCACGACGTGGACGTTTGGCTGTTGGACGAGCCCACGCGCGGTATCGACGTGCGCAGTCGCGGCGAGATCCACGCATTGATCGACTCGCTCACCGGACGCGGCAAGGCAGTGCTGGTCGTGTCCAGCACGCTGGAAGAGCTGCTTGAGATCTGCGACCGCATCGCGGTCATGCGCCGGGGAGTATTGGGCCCGGCGCACCCGGTCGCCGAACTAAGCGAGCACGCACTCTTGGCCGAGGCGGCAGGCGCGTGACCACGCTACTGCGTCGCCCATGGTTCGGCCCACTTGTGGCGCTGGTGCTGGTGTACGCGCTGTTTGCGGCCGTTAGCCCAGATACCTTTGCCCGCGCTGTGAACTTGTCCACGATGGCGAGGCAAACCGTGGTGGTGGCCATCGCGGCCGTGGGCATGACCTATGTGATCATCCACGGCGGCATCGATCTATCCGTGGGCTCGGTGGTCGCGGTGACCACCGTCGTCGTGGCCCAGTGCCTGCGCGCGGGCTACGGGCCCCTGGCCGCCAGCGGTATCGGCGTGCTTGCGGCGCTCTTGGCAGGGCTCGTCAACGGCGTGCTGGTCGCGCACCTGCGCATCACACCCTTCATCGTGACCCTGGGCACCATGAGTGTACTGCGGGGCGCTGCGAAGGGGCTCGCCAACGAGCAGAAGATCGACGCGGATCCGCGTGGGCTGGACGAGCTGATGGCGGCCGTGCCGCCAGACAGCTGGCAGCTGTTGCCCACGGGCGTGTGGATTGCCCTCGCCACAGCGGTGGTCGCAGCGGTGGTACTGCGCTCCACCGTGTTCGGGCGCCACGTGGTTGCCATTGGTTCGAATGAGCAGACGGCGCTGCTCTGTGGCGTGCCGGTGCCACGCGTCACCATCTTGGTCTACGTGCTTGCAGGCGCTCTGGCGGGCCTCGCGGGCGTGATGGAGTTCTCGACGCTGACCGTCGGCGATCCGACGGACTCCATCGGACTCGAGCTCGAAGTTATCGCCGCGGTGGTGATCGGCGGCGGATCGCTAGCCGGTGGCCAGGGCTCCATCTGGGGCGCCATGGTCGGCGCCCTCTTGATGACGGTGATAAAGACCGGCTGCACCCATGCCGGCGTGCCCAATTGGGTGCAGGAGATCCTCACCGGCGCGATCATCGTCATCGCCGTCGCCATCGATCGCTTCCGTCGTCGCTAGATACGCCGCGCTGTCGCCCTCGCGGCATGCACTGGGCGCACCCGATGCCGCGCACTGGCATTCGAAGACGCACTGTCGCATCATGTGGGCATGAACGTTCGCCTGTTGCCCTGCCCGTCTTGTTTACGACATGTCCGTGCTTCCGAAGCGCGCTGTCCGTTTTGCGCCGAGGGGGTAGACTTTCCCCAAACGGACGCGCCAAAGACCAGCTGGGCCGATACACGCCTATCGCGCAGCGCTCGCGTAGCGCTTGGAGTCGCTTTGGCCACGACCACCCTGCCCGGATGCGGGGGCAGCAGCGCGAACGCACCCCCCAACCCGCCCGCACCAGTCTACGGCGGGCCGCCCTCCATCGAGGAACCGCCGCCGGAGGAGTCGATGCCCCTCGAGCCCGAACCCGGCGACCCCGGCGGCGGGGAATTTGCGCAGCCTCCCGACGGCCAGCTGGGACCGGGGCCCGACGCGGGCGCGATGCGCCCCAAATACGGCGCGCCGCCACCTCCGCCGGACGAGGGCGGGATGCGCCCCAAGTACGGCGCACCACCTCCGCCGGATCCGGGCGGCGTCAAGGCGCTGTATGGAGTGCCGCCGAACCCCGACAAGTGAGGGCTAGGGAACTCCTCGCGGTCGGGTTTCCCACTGCGTCTTCATCTCGGCGGCGAGCTGGGTAGCGATGCGACGAAGAACTCCCGGGCGGTCGCCGCGATGAAATAGAAGCCTCCGGCTGCCAGCACGTAGTCGCGGAAGGTGAGCGCGTCGATCAGTTCGCGATCGTGAAACTGCGCCGAGCTGGCGATGGGCACGCCAAAGAGCCCGGTGAAAACCATGCCCGCCAAGAAGCTCACGAACAGACTCGGCACGAGGAAGAGTAGGAGGTTCAACGATAGGCGATCGCGGTCTTCGACGGACATGACCGCGTGCGATCGCGCCCGGCTCCAGGCGAAAAAGAGCAGCAGCGGGATGGCAGCGAGTGCATTCTCGGAAGCCAGCGCCATGAGCCCAGTTGCGAGCGCAGTCCAGAGTCCGAGGAGAGTGAGCGCGGTGAAACTCAAGGGGCGAGGCACCAGCGCCAAGGGCGGGACGATCAGCATCGCGTAAATTTCGAACTGCGGCCAATCCGCGATCCAGGCAGCAAAGGGTCCGATGGACTCGTTTCCAGTTTCGAGGAAGAAGGCAGCAAAGCACGCATTGGCGTAGACCACGTTCGGCCAGGCGTGCAGGATGGGTCGCATGCTGGGCATCTTCGGGCACGAGTCTATCCCCTTCCTGCCCAGAACAGGGTCCTGTGGTCGCGTCATCACGTGCCCCGCCGCGTTTCAGTGCAGCCCGCTCCGCGGGCCGTTCCCGCGCGTTGTCTCCGCCGCTTTTCAGATCATCGCTGTACTGCTGCCGCCGCCGCGACGGGTCACATCCGTGCGCGCTCCGTGCTAGCAGTCCTGGGAGCAGTTCGAACGCCGCTCGCCCCAGGCAGTCGAAATACACATCCATGAATTCCCACAGCCCTGCCCCGCAGCCCGGAGTCCCCGCTTGAAGCACGTTCGCGGTTCGCTCTTCGTCGATTACGTACGCCTGATCCGTTCACGCAAGGACATTGACTGGTCCCGCTACCTGGAGCCCAAAGACTTTGCCTTCCTGCAGGGCCGAGTCGAAGACTCCGCGTGGTACCCGATCGCTACCTACGAACGGTTCGGCGTCGGCATTCTGGCCGCAGTCGCCGGCAACTCTTTGGCGACCGTGCGCATGTGGGGGCAGTTTCAAGTGGACGCCATGCTGCGCCTGCGCCCGGACATTCTCGAAGCAGGCGACCCACGCGAGTCCTTGATGCGGGTGGTAGTGCACCGCAAAGGCTTCTTCGACTACGACGTGCTGACAGTGAAAGAGATCCTCGACGACCACGCGCGCTTCGAACTCAACTACGCCATGAGCGGTGTTGCGGAGTTGGCAGCGTGCTCGCAAACCTTGGGAGCCCTGGAAGAGCTGGCGCGCCGCGCGGGCGGACGCAACGTGCAGGCGGCGTTCTCACAGCGTACTTGGGAGGGCGACCCGTGCACGATTCTGGAGATCACTTGGTCGTAGCAGCGGCGGCAAACAGTCCACGGCAGACTCAGCCCCTTGGCGCGTGTCACCCCCGGACTCACGCCCGCAGCAGGCCCGAACGCCGATAACCCGCGGCCGCGTGGGCCAGGGACGCATCCAAGCCAACCACGGGCTTCCAGGCCCGCTCGCGCTGCAGTGCAGCGCTGGAACACAAGAACGCGGGCGCCGCCATCTGGCGGTACTGCTTTTCGTCGAGCTGGTTTTGGAAAGGGAAAACTCGGGACGCGGCCGTCGCCACGCGCATCGCGCCGTACAGCACCGCCTTGGGGATGGGAACGACGCGCACTTTGCGCCCGACCGCCCGGGAGAGGCCACGCCATAGATCGTACATGTCAATCGGCTCCGGATGACTCACGTAGTAGGTGAAGTGCCCGTCGCGTTCGTCTTCGGCCATGCACTGGATCGCGGACACCAGATCGCGCACGTCCACGAAGGAGATCCGTTGCGCTTCGCCAGCAACGCGGATCCCAACACCGCTCTGAGCGGCTCGAAACAGCGTGAGCGTCGCGGGATCATCGGGACCAAAGACCACGCAAGGCCGAAAGCTCGTCGTGGAAAATGGCGCAGCTGCCACCAACTTCTCCGCGCGCGCCTTGGCATCACCGTAGGGCTCAATGGGCGCGAGGGGGGCGTCCTCGGTCCACGGAACAGACGCTGACGAAGGACCCGCCGCGGCCAGGGAAGACGCAAACAACAGACGCCGCGGCGTCCAGGACTGTCGCTCGAGGCAGCCGAGCAAATCACGAACGGCGTCGTAGTTGATCGCTTCGTACTCGGCAGGCGAAGGAGCGCTAACCACTCCTGCTAGGTGGATCACCACGTCCGCCTCTGGCAGCACGGCATCCGCATGGCGGAATAGTGAGAGGTCTCCGGCGTGCAGCGTCACGGTTTCCGGCAGCGACTTGGCTTTCTTCGGGGAGCGCACCAGCGCCGTCACCTCATGACCGGCCGCGCATAGCGCTTGGCAGAGATGCTGGCCGATGAAGCCTGTGGCCCCTGTAACGAAATACCGCATGCGAGGTTTGCTGACGGAAGTGCCGCGAAGGGAAGACTAGCGGCCCAACCCGCAGCGGGCGCCACCAAACGGACCCCGAGCACAGGGCAATTCCAGCGGAACTGGAACAATGCGACGCGGCGGCAATAATTCTTTGATTTCAAGCACTTATGACCTAGACCTACATCGGAGTACATTGTATTCGTTTGTAGGTCATGAGGAAAACAGCACTGCTCGGCGGCTTGGGGATTCTGGTTGCGATGTGGGGCTGCAGCTCCGCGGACGTGGGTCCAACGGACGGTCCGAGCCCGGATGGGGAATACGACTCTTTCAACATCGGCAAGGCCGATGGCCCGGCGGGCGGTTATGAAGCCTGCCAGTTGCGTGAAGTTCTACTCGTGGTCAACGACACCACGGACGCTTCCTTCCTTAAAGACGTCGCGAAAGTGCATTCCCGCGCCGCCGACAACATCGTCAAGTACCGCCTGGGCCCCGACGGTAAGTGCGGCACGGGCGACGACGAGATTTTCGACGACCTCAAAGAGCTCGACGATGTTTCTTGGGTCGGCAAGTCGGCGCTCAAGGCCCTCGCGACCTACGTGGAGCCTCGCTGCAGCGTAAGCCTTGCTAACCGCTCCTATATGGACAGCGAGACCTTTGCCGGCTTCACCGGCGGCGGCTGGACCCGCGACGAGATCGAGATGGAGGCCACGATGACCATCAAGGGCATCAGTGGTCCCAAGTTGCGTGAAGTGCTGCTCTCCAACGACAACCGCGACCGCCAAGTCTTCACCCGCGTGCGCCGCGGTAAAGCCATGGAGGCGTTCAGCTTCGGCTACAACTTGGACGAGATCCCGTGGAACCGCAGCGCGCATGCCGCGCGTGAGTCCATGCCGTACATCTCCTACACGATCGAATCCGGACGCTTCGATGTCGACCCCGACGACGGCACGCGCGAACTTTCCCTCGGCACGGATCTGATGGACGACATCTACTACGACACGAAGGACTATGACCTGCTCACAGGCGGCGCGCAGTACCGCGCCCGGGCACGCTGGGACAACCCCACCACCGTGCGGCGCCTGCTTATCGCAGCCAAGTTCGACGCGGAAGTCGACGCCGAGGGCATCAAGCGCGCTGGCAAGATCGACGTGCGCAACGACAATGGCACGAGCCACTTGGCCAGTCTGGACAGCGACGCGCAGTCCGGCACCGTGGGCTGGAACAGCAGCCGGACCCCCATCGAACCCGCCAAAGCCGTGTACGATCGCATGGGGGAGCTTTCCAAGCTGATCGACGTGGACGGCAAGACCGGCGTCTTGGCGCTCGACCCGAAGGTGTACTTGCGCGGCACGCGCAGCCGCTACCACCTGAACATGACGAGCAGCAATGACTTGAAGAAGGTGCTCGACAATGGGCGTTCGCGGCTCCAAGCCGCCATCGCCATCGCAGAGACGCGCCTCAGCGACGGCACCATCACCGGCAACGCCGTGGCGCCGGTGCAGGACTTCATCGCCAAGGGCAACGCCGTGCTCGACAACAGCACGATCCTCGCGCGGGCCACGCCGGCGCTATCGGACGTAGACCCGGGGCTGACGGATATCGTCTATGCCGAGAACTTCTTGAACTCCAATGTCGCGGACAACACCGCGCTGACCAAGCGACGCATCGTCGCGGAGATGTCGAGCACCGTGTACCACGAGGTCTCGGACCAACTCGACGACCTGAACTCGGACATCGCCGGCGCGGGCGGCCGAGACCATGACGAGTTCGTGGACATGTTCACGCTCTGGGCGAAATCCGCAGACAATGCCCTGCGCATCAAGACCACGCCGCATCGCTTCTACGACCGCTACAACACCATCGACGCCATGAGCGACACGGATCGCGCGGCGCAATGGCAAGCGTTCAACACCTACGCCAACGCCGAAAAAGCCGCGGGCAACGACGACTTCGAAGACTTCACGGACGTGACGCCGGAGATCTGGGAAAACCTGGGGCGCCACTTGGAAGCGGAGATGCTGGAAATCGACCAGCGTCAAATCGCCGCAGCCGGCACCGTGGCGCTCACGATGTACCACGACCTGGCGCGTGAGTTCTTCGTGCCCAGCTCCAGCCGTCCGTCTGGCAACTTCATCATCGACACCATGGACATGACGGACATGCTGTCCCACGCCGCGTGGCAGAACATCCCCGAAGCCGAGCGCACGTTCGAGAACCCCCTGCCCGCGTGCAAGGTGTTCCACACCACCCTGGTGAACGAAGTACAAATCGAGCTGACAAGCATCTCGCCCTTCATCAAGCGAGTGGACGAGCTGAAGGAGCAAATCGCCGCGGGCTCCACCCCGGAACTTGAGGCGCAGCTAGAAGGCGCGCGCTTCGTGCTCAAGCAGATGGAAGCGAGCATGAGCACCATCGCGCAGCTCAAAGGCGAAGATGTTGTCGACGAACTCGAAGACAACGGGGCACCCCGAGGGCTCGAGTGGGTTCCGGCCGAGCATTCCAAGGGCAAGACGGCACTGCTCATCTTGACCGACCAGATTTGATGCCCCACTAGCGGAGGCAGTGCGGCAGTCCGAAAAATCCCAGGGCGCTCGAAAGGGCGCCCTGGGTGTTTTGTGGTGACTCTGCACGGGCGGCTCAACGGGTCGGGCCACGGTCAGACGCGCCGCCGCAGAGATTTGTCTGCAAGAAGTCCGTGGCAGTGGCATCTTGGGAGCAGGAGGTTTGCCATGAGTGCTGCTATTTGCGTGGCTGCATCGCCTCGCCGTTGGGCCAGCGCGGCTTGCTGCGTCGTTTGTGTCGGGATCCTGGCGTGTTCCAGCGACGACACCCAGGCTCGCGCTGGGGACGCCGGCACCGCGGACGGCAGTGCGACGGGCGGCACGGCTGGGGTCGGGGGCGGCGGCGGCGCGGGTGGTAGCGGCGGCGGCGCGGGTGGTAGCGGCGGCGGCGCGGGTGGTAGCGGCGGCGGCGC
>CALMUT010000144.1 GCA_937872925.1 uncultured Myxococcales bacterium
CCGGCACTGCCGTCGGTTTCCGTGAAGGTGCGCTCCTCTGAAGAGCACGCGACGACCATTGAGACACTGGCCAGGGCAACCAACCCCCTGCGTAACAATTGCAACCTCCCAGGTTCGCAACTTTTAGCATTTCATAGTAGCCACTTCAACTTGACGCTGCGGCGCGGGGAGCGAAGCTCAGAACTTCTCGGGGATAAAGGTCTGCTCTGCCATGGGTGGGCGCACGTAGCCCATGGCTTTGGATATTGAGTCGGACTTTGGCTGCGGTCGTGGCTCGAGCTGGATTGGCTCGGGCGTCAGATCTTCGTAGGGGATCAGGCTCAGCATGTGCGTGATGCAATTGAGGCGCGCGTGTTTCTTGCTATCGGCGTTCACCACGTACCAGGGCGACTGCTTGATGTCCGTGTGGGCGAACATTTCGTCCTTGGCCTTGGAATACTCGACCCAACGGCGCCGTGATTCTAGGTCCATGGGGCTGAGCTTCCAGCGCTTGGTGGCGTCCGCGACGCGCCCCTGGAAGCGCCGCTCTTGCTCCTCCGGGCTCACGCTGAACCAATACTTGATCAGCTGAATGCCGGAGCGCTGCAGCATGCGTTCGAACTCCGGGCAGGAGCGTAGAAACTCCCGATACTCGGCCTCCGTGCAAAAACCCATGACGTGTTCCACACCTGCGCGGTTGTACCAACTGCGATCGAAGAGCACGATTTCGCCCGCGCTGGGCAAGTGCGCCACGTAGCGCTGGAAGTACCACTGGGTCTTCTCCCGCTCCGTAGGAGTGCCCAGGGCGACCACTCGGCAAATGCGTGGGTTCATGCTCTGCGTGATGCGCTTGATCACCCCGCCCTTGCCTGCGGCGTCGCGCCCCTCGAACAGCACCACGACGCGCAGCCCCTCTTCTTTGACCCACTCCTGAAGCTTGACGAGCTCGATTTGCAGGCGCGCCAGTTCGTGTTCGTAGGCTTTGCGTTTGAGCTTTCCGCCTCCACCCGCTTCGGCAACCTGCTTCTCTTTGTGTTTCTTGCCCATATGCTTCGTACTCTAGGGGGATCCGCCGCGCCGGTGCCAGCGTCGAGTTCCGTACGGAGCCAGGTTACACTCTCTCCATGGAAATCAACGGAATCGCACACATCCAGCTCACGGTGGCGGACTTCGCGAGCGCCCGGGAATTCTACAGCAAGTTGCTGCCGTTCCTGGGCCTGCAGCCAGTGATGGAGTTCGACGGTTTTTTCTACTGCGTGGGCGCTCGCACGGGCGTTGCCATCTCGAAGGCCGACGACGCGCATCAAGGCGAACGCTTCGTGCAGCGCCGAGTGGGACTGCACCATGTGTGTTTCCGGGCACGAGAGCGCGCGCACGTGGACGAAGTGCATGCCTTCGTCCAGGACTTGGGCGCGACCATCGTGCACGCCCCTGAAGAGGCGCACTGGGCGCCGGGCTACTACTCCGTCCTATTCGAAGATCCCGACGGCATTCGGCTGGAAGTGAACCACGTGCCGGGCAAGGGACTACTCGCTTAGCGATCTCTACAGCGGTTCGTAGCTCGCCAACGCTTCACTACTGCGCTTTCTAGCGCGGGCCCTCAGGCATCAAGGCGGCGGATAGCTGGAGAGCTTAGCGCCGAAGACGAAGCGATTGGACGTGCCTTCAGAGAGGCTCCACAACAGCCCGTTCGGCGTGTCGACCATCAGGTCTTCGGGAGCGTCGATCCAGGCGCTGGGCTTGGTCTTGCCGACTTGAACGCGGTACAGCGCGCCTTTGCCGGCCGCCGGCGCGCTCGAAGACTGATAGGCCGTGCTGCCCACGAATGCAGCGCCTTGGAGCTGTGGGTGGCCGGCGAAAAACGCGCTCTCGGGCCAGGTGCGCGGCCCGTCGATCCGACCGCTGGTGAGATCCACCGGCCAGCGAAACAGACGACCTGCAAGGGGCGCGCTGCACGCAGTCCCGCTGCAGTATTCGCCGCTGACTAGCGTGGCCGGCGTTGAGCCGCGGTCGAGGGATACAAACGAAAACCGCGGCGAGCAGTTGGAAGCGTGCCGATAGGCGCCCACCTGGGGCAACACGTACTTGTAGAGACCGGCGGTGCAACCGGTGCCGCTGCAGCCAATGGCGTCAACCCCGGTGTCGACACGAAAGATCTGCTTCATGTCGAAGACGCGGAATCCCTTGCCCGTGTCGGCTACATGCAGCAGGTCTCCAACCCAAGCCATGCCTCCAGCGTGGATCACGATAGGCTTGATGCTTGCGGCGCCGCCGCTGCCCGTGGGCTCGACGAGCAGGGCAAAGCGGTACTTCGGTGCCTTTGGATTGCTGACGTCGACGATGGCCACGCGCACGCCCTTTTCGCCCTTCGAGCCGGGGTGTTTTGCGGCGTCGTAGTAGAAGGACACCAACACCAAGCGCCGCCCCGCGACCATGCCGCTCGCCGCCGCGTCCGCAGAGCCCGTAATGCCTTGGGGGATCCAATAGGGTTTGTCCTCTTCGCCCTTGTCCCAGCGAAACGCGATGCTCACCCCAGGCGGATTGCCCGGAACCGACGCGACGGGGATCGGCGTGCGGTTGAGATCCCCCAGCACCTGGGACAGCGTCACCTTGGGCAACTTGGTCGCGAGCCCAGCGAGCGACGGCGCAAGGGACTGCCACTCGTCGCCGGTGTCGAGGGGAAACGCGCAGCGCGCAATCGAGACCAGGCCGCCTGAGGTGGTGACGCCCGATGACGCCGGGCAGGCGGGGGCGGTGCCCGCGCAGACATGCGCCGCTCCGCCACTTCCGGCAGCGCCACCACTCCCTGCCGCGCCGCCGGTAGGCGCACCCGCCACGCCGCCACTCGCTGCGCCCCCGGCGCCGTCCGGAGACTCAGCACCGCTGCACGCGAACAAGAGAACTGCAACGTAGGCGTGGCGCATGCTCAATCATGGCAGCACGTTTGGGAGGACTCAATACGCTTGCTCTGGCTGCGGGCAGTCAACATTCGCCTCGCGGTGGGGATGAACCGTGCAAGGCAGCGTGATACGGTCTGCTAGTGCAGCTCGTTTGGACTCGCATGCTCGCCCTGGGAGCCGCAACGGCCGCCGTGCAATGTACCGTCGTCAACGATGTGGACCCCTGCGGCGCCACGGCGAAAGAAGTGCGCTACTCGACACCGTCGGACGAATTCGAGTTAGTCGGGCACCCGCAGGCAGCCGCTCGCCTGCCGGACGGCCGCATTCTTACGCTTTACGAGCAAAAGAGCGTGACCGACACGTCATCCGTGCGTCTGGTCGTGCTGAACCCGGCGACGGGCGGTCGCTTTGACGTTTGCGGGAATAACGCGGATCTGGAACTGAGTCAGGGATTTGGGACCCGGGCGACGATCGTTACGACTGATCTGCCGTGGACGGCATCGCGCATCGTTGCCGTCGTGGCTTGGACCGAAGGAGGCTCGGGATTCTCCCGCGCGGTCAAGTACCAGTTGATGGGCGCGGATCTGTGTCCGCGCTTACCCTTTGGCGGGGTCTCCATCGCTCCTGGTGTGAGCCCGACCGACGACGTCGCGTTAACGTGGGACGCGAGCGCCCAAGCCGTGTGGGCCACGTTTCATGACACACGCAATATCTACCGTGTGAAACTCACAAACGAGATCCCAAACCCGCCAAGTGTATTGGTGCAAGGGCAGCTAACCATCGATAGCTATCGAACTGCCTTCGCAGAAGACGGTCGCGGCTTCGCGGCCTGGTTTTCCTCCGACAGTACTCTAGAATTCCTCAGCGATCGCCGCCGGTTGAAGGCGCTTCTGTTGGGGCCAGGCGCTGAACCGCGCGTCGCCGCGGCCACGGCGGCACCCACTGCCTTTGAGCTCGCCGTACCCACCGCATTTCGCACTCCCGACCTTCCCAATACACTCTCTGTGGCGGCGCGTGAGGACCGCTATGCACTGGCATTCCACGGTGCTCTGGAACGAGACACACGCCCCGTTGCCCACGTTCAGGAGATTGACGCTGCAGATGGTCGACCGCGCGGCAAGGCTTGGCGGCTGGACCCAAGCACAGGCGAGGGGCACGGCCGACCGACAATCGTCTATCTACCTGACGACAACCTTCTGGCAGCCTGGAGTTCTCCCTCCGGGAGAGGTTCCGTGGCACGCCTTTTCCAAAGTGGCGGTCGTGCACGATTTACCGGACTGAACTGCGACGAAACGCGCTTTGCTATCGGAGTCCGCGCTCCGCAGGAGAACCGCGGGATCCCGGCAGTGTTCCGCGCTGGCAGCGACGTGTGGGTGTTTCACCCTGGTGAACCGAACGGTGATTTGGGGGCCATGGCGTGGTGGTTGCCTTACGACAGACTATGGCCACGCGACTAGCTGCACCAAAAGTGAAAGCTCCTAGTTCGCCGCGACGGCGCAAACGCTCGCATCCGGGGCTTTCACGCAGCCATAACCGAGCCGGCAGTCCGCAGGGCTGGTGCACTCTTTGAAGCACGCGCCATAGTCCTCTCCACCATCTATCGCCAGCACGCAGAACGCACCCGCCGGGCACCCTTGCATGGAGGGCGCGCAATAGGCCGTACAGTACCCCGCCGGGAAGCTGTTCGACGGCGGAAAGCAGACACCACTGCGACAATCGTTCGGCGTCTCGCAGGCGTCGCCAACGTCTCCGTTCCCCAACCACGTCGGCGTCACAGAGCACTCTCCGGTATACCGATCGCACTTGCCGACGAGCGGACAGTCCGAATCCGACTGACAATGCTCAGTGCACACGAACGGTCCGTTGAAGGTGCGTGGACGGCACAAGCCGCCTTTGGGGCAGTCTGCGGCGTTCTTGCAAGGGATGTCGCATACGTTGCCACCGGTCTCCAACTCGACACACACCAGCCCCGCGGGACATGGATCACCACCGCAACCTCTGCTGCAGACTCCGCCGGGAATGCCAAAGCCACGCTCGTCGAAGCACAACTCGCCGACATCGCAGTCGAAACTGCAGCCACAGTTCTGTCCTGCGGACGGCGACGAGTTGGCACCAGTACATTCAGGCAACGGAAACTGAGCGGTGCCGCCATCTGTTTGCAGCGGCACGCAGGTGCCGTTGTTGCACCACTCGGTGCTTTTGCACTGAGCGTCGGCAGTGCATGGACCAGCCGGCGACTGCTTTGAGCTCCCGCAGGACCAGCCGACGAGAGACACGACCAGCGACGCGACGGCAGCTATGATTGCCCGCGTTTTCATCGCTCGATGCTCACTCGGCCGTTGCTCTTTTTCGGGGGACCGGTCAGAACTAGATCCCAAACGGCAGTGACTCCGACCGTGACCAACCCCGAGGCCATCAAGATGTCCGCAGCCGTATTTTGAGCGCGCAATCGGTCCAGCGTCGCGCTGGAAGGTTCCCTCTCGAAATCCGAGCGGGTACCTCTGGCGATCAGGCCAGTCACGGCACCGGCTGCGAAGAGCGCGCCGCCCGCGCCATACCCCACCCATCGCCAGCCCGGCCATGGCCGATCCCGCGGGTCCACGAGGTCATAGTCAACTCGCGTGGCCGACCCCGGTTCGAGTAATACCGAACCCGTCCAGCTTTCGCGTCCGTCGGCACGAACCTCCAAACGGTGATTCCCAGGCCGGACCGTGGGTATGGTCAGCGGAGTCGCGCCGCGCATCGCGCCATCGAGCCAAACCTTCGCCCCGGGCACATTGCCCTGAACCGTCAACACGCTGACCTCGGAAGCGAGCGGCAGAAGGCTAAGCGACAACTGTACTTCCTGTTGGTTGCCGATACGTATCTGCTTCGTCTGCTCTAGGTGACCCTGCAATGTGATCACGACTCGATACTCACCGACGGGCAGTGGCGCGCGGAGGGGAGTTCGGCCAAGCTCCTCCCCGCTAGCCTCCAAACGAACAAGCGCACCCGCGGGAGTCGTGTGCACAGCCAAAGATCCCTTGTGCGGCGACAGCTGCAGTGACACCGCGACGGCCTGTCCCAAGACAGCGTCCACGGTTGTGACGGCGTCATTGTGTTTGGGCAATCGCGCCTGAATTCGTCGCTTTCCCGCCTCCACAGCGATCCGCCGCGGCGATGTACCGAAGACACCGAGCTCTTCACGATCCACGAACAATTCGGCGCCGGACGGATCGGTTTGCACGTGGACGACGGCGATGTCCGCTGCCAGCGCCTCACGACGTCTTAGGGCCGCTTCCCGTTTGCCGGCGTCGGTGACCAGTCCCAGGTATGTTTCGTTCCAATTGTACGCGTCGGCGCTGCGATGCAGGAATTCGAAGGTTTGAACGATGTTCTGCACGACGTTGGCGTTGGGCACCAGGCGGTTAGAAGCAATGAAACGCTCAAGCGCCTCAGTGTAGCGCGCCTGCTTGTAGAGCTCTGCGCCCAGCTCGAACTGCAGCTGCGCCTCGCTTGCCGTGTCTGCGTGCGCGGAGCGTGTCCCAAAGGACAGCCCCAGCAAGACCAGGAGGCAGTATGCAGCTCTCATCATCGCGGCACTATCGGCGGGGGCTTCGAGTCGACCGAGGTCGTGCTGGGTTTGAGCTTCGGCGAAACTCCTACGGGAACGGGAGTCTGTACGGCTCTAGCGTCGGGAGCCACGCTGGCGCTGAGGCGGGGCGCGGTCGCGGGCTGCGCAACGACTTGCGGCGACTCTGACAGAACCGGAGTTGCTGGACTGGAAGCGACTTCTGCCGCCGCAGGATCAGCGGAGGCGGACGGTGAAGGTGTATCCAGCTTCCACCAAATTGTGCCAGCAGAGAGCAGCATCGCGACAAGCAGTAGCCAGAACCCTCGACGCGCCGGCGTTGCCTTTTCGCTCACAGCAGAGCGCGCCGTGGCGACGGTGGTGTCTCGGCTTTCCGATTGTCGCTCGGGTGCTGCCGCTGGGTCGGCGGGCGGCGGAGAAGTAGGTGGTGTGCTGGGTAGCGCGACCGTGCCCCCCGGGTTGCTTCCTCCCGCTTCCAACGCAGCCAGAAGGGCATGCATGCTTTGCAGGCGCGCGTCGGGGTCCTTCCGCAGCGTTCGTGCCAAAAGCGCGTCGAGCCACTGCGGTGTCTCGGCCCGCTTTGTGGACGCAAGCGCTGGTTCTTCCGCACTGACCTTGAATGCAAGCGCCGGCAGGGTCGCTGCGTCCAGTGGAGGGGCTCCTGTCAGGGCGAAGTAAAGAATGGCACCGGCGGAGTAGACGTCGGCCCGAGCATCTACTTGTTTCGAGTCGCGCAGCTGTTCGGGCGCCATGTACAGAGGTGTTCCGAGCACGGCTCCGGTGCGAGTCTGGGCCCCGTCGTCATCAAATAGGAGCTTTGCTATTCCGAAATCGAGCAGCTTGACCCGGGGGTGTGCACCACGACGCTTGCACAGGAACACGTTCGCCGGCTTCAAATCGCGATGAATAATACCGGCGTCATGGGCGGCTGCGACTGCGTCCGCGATTTCTGTACCGAGAGCCACAACTTCATCGATCGGGAGCGGACCATCCCGTTGAACGCGCTGTTCGAGTTCCTCGCCATCCAGCAGCTCCATGACCAGGTAGGTCCCGGCTTCGTCGGAACCGAGGTCCAGGACGTCAACGATGCCCGGGTGGCCGATGCGAGCAGCTGCCCGCGCTTCGTTCTCGAAGCGTCGGAGCATTTCGTCGCTACGGGTCAGGGCGCCCAACATCCGCTTGACGGCTAGTTTTCGGCCCAACCCGATGTGTTCCGCCTCGAAGACCTCCCCCATGCCGCCCGCCGCCAGGCTGCGCAAGATCCGGTAGCGCCCAGCGATGATGTTTCCCGATGCGCCGTGTGTGTCCGCCACGGCGAAAGGCTAACCCTGACGTGGACAAAGTGCCGCTTGCAAGTTGCGGCAGCGGGAGATTTCTTCGAATATTGCGCGTCCGAGGTCATCTACGCCGGGGCCGTTCCAAGCGTGCTGCGCGGCCCAGGGAGGGATTAGTGGCCCAGGGTTGAGCAAGCCACTCGACCCAAATACAAGATCATTCAAGCGCCCGGCTCGGACTCACGTTGGCAAGCGCCACTGATCTCGTTTTACACCAACAGCTCGGTCAGGCGTCCGCCGGGCAGGGACGGATCTCCGAAGTCGTCTAGGGGCGTGGTGCCGTCCAGGTTCTTCGTTGCGCCCACTGCTGCGCCGATGGTGTTGAGCATCTGCGCGTGGTTCAGGGCTTTGTTGTCACCGCCGCTGGCCTCGATGTACTGGCCCTGCTTGAGCTTGCCGTTGGCGCTGCCGGCGATGATGTAGGGAATGTTCTTGGCGCTGTGCGGCGGGCCGTTGCCGTTGTCGTTGTACCAAACAGCCAAACCGTGATGCAGCAGC
Organism: uncultured Myxococcales bacterium; assembly: GCA_937872925.1. Classification (GTDB taxonomy): domain Bacteria; phylum Myxococcota_A; class Polyangia; order Polyangiales; family Polyangiaceae; genus JACKEA01. The sequence goes on from CALMUT010000144.1 coordinate 8,283, forward strand.
TTCTTGCCGTCGGGAGTGTCGTAGCCGTCCAGGCGATCCAAGAGGTGCTTGAACATGCGGGCGAACTGCACGTCCACCTTGTGATGCAGCACATCTGAACCCGCGATCACGGCGCCGTTGGCATCGTGGCTCGAGCGGCGGTGGGAGATGTAGTGGAAATTGTCGTTCATCAGCTGCCCGTTGGCCGGATCCGGGTAGCGATTCGCGCCATCGTTGCCGCTGCCGACTTGGATCGCGACCGCGCGGGTATGTCCGCAGGCCACAGCCAGAGCGGCCACGTCCATTTGCAGCTTCACGTGGTCAATGACCTTGTCGCCCTCGGCGGTGTCGTAGCCGGGTGCTTGGTTCTGTAGCGCGAGCTCTTCGTTCTCGGCCAACTTGCAGGTCAGCGCCAGCTCCAGATCACGCACGCTGGCGAGGTGCAGCGCCACACGGCTGCGGTCGTTCTTGGAAAGCTCCGGCCGGCTCATCAGTTGGTCCAACTGACCACGCACCAGATCGTTGACGCTCTTTTGGCGACCGACCAGCTCTGCGCGGGCTTCGGGTGACAGACCCGTGTCGCCCCCGACGATGGCCTGATACGCCGCCCAGGGATCATGATGTGAAGAACGTCGCTGCGCCGGGCCGCGGTAAGAGATGCACGGACCGCCGAGCCAGCCGCCGCTCTTGCCAGCGTATAAGAAGAGGGAATCCTGACCGCTGGGATTCAGCTCGCGCCCGATGCGGTGGTCGATCGACTCGCCGGCCGCCTCGGAGTCCCCGGCAGCATCTTCGACCGTCGGGCCACGGGCCGTCAGCCCTTGCAGCGCACCGCGAGCGTGGCCGTCGCCGTAGTTGAAGTTCTGCATGTTGATGTTCTTGACCACCAACATGCGATCCAAATACGCATTCAACTCATCTAGGGCGCGGCCGCTGACGTTGCCGGCATCGAGGGCGCCGAGGTTTTTCGGCCAGAATCGCTCGGGCTCGGCACCGATTTCATCGGTCGTGCCAGCCGCGGCCACACCGCAGGCTTGGCGGAAGAAGATGGCGAAAGGCTCCGTCACTTCGCCCGCGGCGATGGCGCGGCGGGGCTTCAGGGACTCGAGCACCGGCAGCGCGAGGGCGACACCGCCCAGCCCACGCAAGACCCAACGTCGTGAGACCTTCATGGCATCTCCACTGTGCTGCGGTTCCGGAACGCGGGCGTCGTCACCAAGCTCACGATCAGCTCTTCGATACTCTGTCCGTTCCTGGAAAGCTCACCCAGGTGGCGCACTACGCCGACGTCGGCGTCCAGGCCCTTGCGTCCGAAGCTGTATTCGACCCAGTACTGAGCGTAACATTCGTGCACGTTCTTGCTGTCAGCCAGAACGTCTGCCAACTCCAAAGCGTTTTGGACCGGAACGTTCTGGTCGTCGATCAGCGGTTCGGATGCAGAGTTCACATCGTGCACACCGTCCTTCGTGCGATAGGCACCCACGGCGTCATAGTTCTCAAAAGCGAACCCGAAGGGATTGATGTACACCGCGTGGCAGCCGTCACAGCCGCTGCCAGGCTCTTCGGTATGAGCTTCGACAGTCGCGCGATTTGAGCGTCCGTCTGCGGGCGGAAGTGGCGGCACGTTGTTCGGCGGCGCGGCCACGGGCAGGCAGTTCACGCGCCGCGCCAAGAACGCGCCGCGATGGATGGGATCCGGATCTGCGGACGTGGCGTTGGCCGCCAAGAAACCGACCTGAGTAAAAACGCCGCGGCGGGTGGCAGGATCCAACGTGACTTGCTTGAAGCTGGCGTCGAAGCTGCCGGAAAGGCCATAGACCTTGGCCAAATCGTCGTTGACGAAGCTGACGTTGCTGGTCAGCACGTCCCGATAGCCGCCGCCGCTCTGGAACAAGAAGCGGATGAAGCGATCGTTCTCTTCTTTGGCGAGGGCGCCCAAGTCGCTCGGCGCATCTGGGAAGAGCGCGGGCAGCGGCTTGACCACTTCGTACTTCTCGACCTCGAGCAGCGTCTGGTGGAAATGCGTGACGACGTCCGCGGCCTTTTCATCCGCAAGGAGACGCTTTGCCTCGGCGCTGACGCCGGCCGCTTGAGACAGCTCGCCGGATTCTGCGCGCTGGAACAGCTGGTCGTCCGGCATGCGGTTCCACAGCATGTACGAGAGTCGCGACGCTAGCTCCCAGCCTGTCAGCGGGATCCCGCTACCGCTCTTCTTCGTGCTGCTCTCGATCCGGTACAGGAAATGGGGCGACTGCAGGAACGCGGAGAGCAGCAACTGCACGCCGGCCATGAACGGGTCTTTGCCCTTGAAGAACGCGGGCGCCCCTTGGTAGATGGCCAGCAGCTCGTCTTGTTCGGCTTGGGACAATGGGCGCCGATACGCGCGCTTGCCGAAGTCCTGAATAAACGCCTTGGCCCGTGCGGTGTCGTCGCCGCTGTCGGGCGGCAAGATGCGGGCTAGCACCGCAGCGTCGGCGACCACCTGTTCGGCGATCTCCGTGGCTGCGCGTTGGTAGCTGCCCCACAGCGCCGAGTCCACGGAAAGGGAATCACCGTCGTTGTCGAAAAGGAACCCAGCGGTCGATGGGTCTGACGGGAACGAGGCGGACTGTCCCGTGGGCGCCGCAAACCCGAACAGATCCACGATGGTGTTTTCCCACTGCTGATGGCTCAATCGCGCAACCCGAGGCGCGGGCAGCAGCGCGTCCTTGCTTGTGCTCGGCACGGTGGTGCCGGGGCCGCCGCTACCGGGTTCTTGGCCCGGCTCGGAGATCACGCCCTGGCATGCGACAGCGCCAAGCAGCAGGGCAAATCCGAGGTTGCGTGACGAGAACAAGCACGCAGTTTGCCATGACAAACGTCAACTGGCTGAGCGTTTCGTTGGCACCGGAAAAAATCAGCGCGGCTAGAACCCGGCCGCTCGTTCGGTGCGCGCCGCGCTTTCAGGCGTTGTGCAAGTAGATCCGGAGCGTTAGCAGTTCGGGCAACTGCACCCCATGCCCTTGATGCCAGAGAAGTCCCCACATGCGACATACGGTGTCGCACATACGCTGGAGCCCATGCAGCTGCACGTCGGCGAGCCTTCGCAGCCTTTGGGCACGGTCACGCAGTGACTTGAGACGGACGTGTCGCCGCCCTGCAGGTCGTATTTGACGCAGGTCGTATTCACGCCGGTGCACTCGGCGCAGCTCTGAACCCCGAGGCACTGCGTGGCATCGACACACCCCCCCCAACACGACCCCACGACGCTCGGTACTTGGCCGGCAGCACACGTGGGCGGCAGGGAGAAGCAGAGCGCTTGCGAGGCGTCGCAGTTGAAGCCCGCAACGCAGCGCCCCGCGCGACAGCTTGGCGCTTTCACGTCGTGCGCAGCGCACTGATCAATGCTGCACGCGGCGTTACAGGACGGCGGATCTGCGTGCCCCTTGGGCAAGCCAACGCAGGTACAACAGTCGGTGAAGAGGCGGCAGTCGCTATCTTCGGTGCACTCCGGCGCGGGGCCTGTGCTGCCACCACTGCCGCCCGAAGCGCCGCCACCCCCGACGGCCCCGGTGCCGGACGTTCCGCCAATGCCGGCTCCACCGGAGATCCCTCCGCTACCTGCGACGGCACCGCTTCCCGAAGCTCCGGCGGAGGCTCCGGCATTGCCCGCACCCGCCGCACCGCCAGCGCCGGCATCCGTGCTGCCGCCACACGCAACGAGACCAAGGGCGAACAGGCTGGCGAAGATGATCTTGGGGTTCATCTTCTTTAGTAGTGCACATGGCGTGCCGTCCCGATAGCCGCAAGATCGCGCCGCTCCGTGTGCCAGCGGTGGCACAATTCCGGACCACGGGATCAGCGGAGCCGCGTCACTTGCTGACAACGGGCAAGCCCCACTTCGGCTCCACCTTAGGCACCTGCTTCGTGGCGCGGACGGCATCCTGCGAAGGCCCGCCGAATCGGGCGGGCGCGTGCAAGGAGCGCCGACCTTGGGGTACACCTTCTGGCGTGCCATCGTCCAAAATACCCATCGTCGATGCTGCCACGGCGCGGCAACTTCTACTCGGCGCCCAAGGGCTGCTCGACGACCCAACGCGCCGCGCCGACAAACGTGCGGTGAAGAAGCTAGTGCATGCCCTGGGCTACGTTCAGGTGGACTCCATCAATGCGGTCGGCGAGCGCGCGCATCACTTGACGCTTCACACGCGCCTGGACGCCTATCGGCCGCGTGTGCTGCAGACGTTGATCGAAAAAGACCGCGCTCTGTTCGAGCACTGGACCCACGACGCATCCGTGATCCCCGTCGAGTGGTACCCGCACTGGAAAGTGCGTTTCCAACGCTTTCGTCGCGAAGGGCGCATCAAGAGTTGGTGCACGCGGCGCATGGGCGGAGACCCGGCTCGGGTGATCCGCAGAGTGCGGGCGCGCCTGCGCGCGGACGGCCCGCTGATGGCGCGGGACTTCGAGCAGAAGAACGCCCTGCCCGACGAAAGTGGCGGCTGGTGGAACTGGCATCCCGAAAAGGCCGCCCTGGAGTACCTGTGGCGCAGCGGTGAGGTGTGCATCGCGGCGCGGCGTGGCTTTCAGCGCGTATTCCAACTGAGCGCGGACGTTCTGCCCGAGCAGCATGCCCAGCGCGCTTCGACTCCAAGCGCGCACCTCGAGTTCGCATGCGGCGAAGCGTTCCAGCGCTTGGTCGTGGCCACGCCATCAGAGGTGGCCCGTTACTTCGCCGCGGCGCCGCTCACCGAAGTTCGGCGCTACTGCGCGCGCGCGACCAAGCGCGGGTGGTTAATCGAAGTTGAGGTCCACGCCGAAGACGGTGGGAAGCCGCAGCGCGCGCTCGCGCTTCCGGACTACGC
>CALMUT010000145.1 GCA_937872925.1 uncultured Myxococcales bacterium
CGAACATGCAAGCCCCAAGCTCCTGAACCTCACGGGCAAGGAGCGACATCTGCGTGCTGCGCTGCACGCCATGGGCCTGGTCGCGCAGAACTTCTGTCGCGCCGCGCGCCGCACGCTACCGTTTTTGGTGCGCCGCCGCGCCCGCTTGCTGCCCGAAGCTGTGGCGATCAGCGACGCGTTTTCCTACGCAGACGCGGTGCCGGAGCTGTCCTTCGAGGTGCGACTCGAAGATGACGACAGCCCCGCTTGGGGCAGGTTGACGTTGAACGCGAACGCTCTTGGGCTGCTCCTCGACGGGGCGCTGGGCGGCGACTCCGCCGATGTCGATTCCCTCACTGGAGACTTGAGCCTGGCTCAGGCGGCGCTGGTCGGACGCATCGCGCGATCCCTGGCGCAGGACCTGTGCAGCGCCGTCGAAGAGGAAGTCGGGCTCACGATGCAAGTGGTCTCCTCCCGTTCTTTGCGAGCGGGAGAGCCCCTGGACGCGCCGGACACCGACGGTCTCAGCGTTACCTGCGCTTTCGACGGCGTCGGACAGGGCGCCGCGATCCGGATCGCGGTCAGCGCAGAGGTGCTTGAGGCGGCCGTTCGCGAGCAGCACGCCGATGACGAACCCATGGCGGGGGACCCCCGCATGGCTGAAGCCGTTCTAGACGTGCCAGTCGACGTTGTCGCCATGCTCGGAACTTTGACACTTGGACTGCGGCAAGTTTTGACACTTCACGCCGGACAGGTGTTGCGGCTGCCTGCAGCCGTCGACGACCCAGTCATCGTCAAAGTGGGCGGTTTGACGAAGTTTGAGGCGGTTCCGGTCGTGTCCCGAGGACAAATTGGCGTGCGGGTCCAAGGTCGGCACGAAGAATGAATGTAGACGCTCATCAGCATGAGCGACTCGAGCGTCAGTCCCCCTCCCAACCCCCCCTCGGCGGAGCGGCGTCCATCCGTTCTGCCGCCTCCGCCGTCCGAAGCTTCGGTATCGCCGATTGCGGCCGCGATAGCCGACCCATCGCCACCAGCGGCGCTACGAGGCATCGACTCCCTCGGTTTCGTCATGGACGTGCCCGTGGAGCTGACCATCGAGCTTGGTCGCAAGTCCGTGAAGATATCTGACGTGTTGCGCCTCGGGCCAGGCTCGGTGATCGAGCTCTCGAAGGCCAACGGCGAACCGCTCGACATCTACGTGAACAACCGTCTCATCGCCCGGGGCGAAGCGGTGGTGGTCGGGGAGCGCTACGGGATCCGCCTAACGGAAGTGCTGGTCAACGATGACGCACGAAAGGGCGGGCAATGAAGACCTTCACGCGGCTGCTGGCAGTGATCGCGTTCGTGGCGCTGCCGGCAACCGCAGCCGCCCAAAGCGCCGAGGCCCCCGATGCCTCGGTGGAATCTCCGCGTGCATGGCTTTCCGCCCGGGGCAACACGCCGCAGCTTTCGATCGCTTCGAAAGAGTCTGGTCCGAGTCCTTGGCGCAGTGCGGCGCTGCTGATCGTCTTGGCCGGTCTTGGTGGCGCCGCGCTCTTCATGCGGCTCAAGCGTCGCCGCAGCGTCGTCAAACGGGAGATCCCGGCGCTCGCGGTCGTCGCGTCGACTCGTGTCGGGCCGAAGGCTCACGCGGTCGTCGCGCGGGTGGGGAATCGCACGCTGCTCCTCGGAGTTACGGATCACTCGGTGCAGCGGATCGCTTGGCTGGAAGGCAGCGACGCTACGGAGACCGTCGCCGAGCCCGACGTCGACGAGCCGTCGGATCTTTGGGACGGGCCCTTGCCGGGAGATCGTCCATACGAACGCGTGCGATCTCAGCCAGCGCGCGCTGCGGCGGCAAGCTACGCAGCCGTGCCCGCTGCGCGCCCGGCGCCAGCGATGACGAACACCAGTCAGAGTGGTCAGAGTGCCGGCTTTCGCGATGTGTTGATGACGGCCCTTGGCCGGCCATCGAAGTCGGCGCCCGCCGAAACCACAGCAGCCCTTGCCATCGCTGAAGAAACCGAGGATCGCTACGTGCCGAGTCAGAAGCGCGCCGAAATGCTTCAGGTGGAAAGCCAGGCAGCGGGTCTGATCGCGCGCCTGGACGGAATGTCATGAACGGCGTCGACGGGCTCCTGTCGGGACAGCAGCTAGCGCCGTCGCTGAAGATCCTCGCGATCGTCACGGTACTGTCGCTGCTGCCAGCGATTGTGCTGACCTGCTCGTCGTTTGTGCGCACGGTGATCGTGCTGTCTTTCGTCAAACAGGGCATCGGCACCCAGACCCCACCGAGTCAGGTCATCATCGGGCTCTCCCTATTCCTCACGCTCTTCACGATGGCGCCGGTCTTCGACGAGATGAAGGCGGCGGCCTACGAACCGTACCAAGCGGGTCAGTTGACCGAGATGCAAGCGGTAGAAAAGGCCGTCGTTCCCCTGAAGCGATTCATGCTCCGGCAGACCCGAGAAGCCGACCTGCGGCTGTTCTACGACGTGACTAAGGAACCGTTGCCCGCAAGCGCGGACGACGTCTCTTTGCGTCTCGCCATCCCCGCATTCGTGATCTCCGAACTGACGACGGCATTCCAGATGGGCGTGATCGTCCTGCTGCCGTTTCTGGTCGTGGACCTAGCGGTGGCGTCTTTGCTGATGAGCATGGGCATGATGATGGTGCCGCCCACGACGCTTTCTTTGCCCATCAAATTGCTGCTCTTTGTATTGGTCGACGGCTGGAGTCTGCTCGCCGGCTCCTTGTTGAGGAGCTTCGTATGAGCACGGACGGCGCCGTCGAGTTGCTCCGCAACGCAATGATCGTCACAGCCATGATTGCTGGGCCGCTGCTTCTGGCTGCGCTGCTCGTGGGTCTGGTCGTCGGTGTTCTGCAAGCCGCCACGCAAGTCAACGAGGCGAGCATCAGCTTCGTGACCAAGCTGATCGCGATCGCGGCTACCTTCATCGTGTTGGGCTCCTGGACCTTGCGACAGATGGTCGACTACACCCATCGCACCATTTCCTCCATCTCTGATGTGACGCGGTGACCTCGCTCGATCAGATCATCACTCTGGAGCTATACGCCTTCCTTCTGGAGGGCGTACGTATTTTGGGGCTGCTGCTGATCGCGCCCCTGGCGTGGTCCGTCGCGCCGGCGCGTGTGCGCGCCGGACTGGTGATCGTGCTTTCGGTGGTGGCGCACGGGCGCACTCCCGCGGACCCGGCGGTGCTCGACTCGGTACCCGCCCTGGCGCTGGCGGCTGGCGCGGAATTTGTGCTCGGTCTCGCGATGGGTTTCGTCGTTCGGCTTGGCATTGCCGTGGCGGAAATTGCTGCGGAAAGCATCGGCCCGTTGATTGGTCTCGGTGTTGCCCAAGTTTTCGATCCGAGTATTTCGGGCACCCATACCGTGCTTGCGAAACTGTTTCGAAACTTCGCTATCCTGCTCGCCGTGGTGGTGGGCCTGCACCGCGTGGTGCTTGGCGCGCTTCTGGAGAGCTTTCGCGTGATCCCTCCAGGGGCAGTTTCCGGAGTACACGCGACCGTGCCGTCTCTGCTGCAGCTCAGTGCGGACACTTTGGCCTCTGGGGTTCGCATTGCTGTGCCGGTCATCGCGATTCTGTTCATGACCCAGGTCGCTCTTGCGTTCATTTCACGCGCTGCGCCAGCGATGCAGATCTTCTCGGTGGGTTTTGCCGTGACTCTGATCGTCGGTATGGCCGTGCTTATCCTGGCTGCTCCGGATATGGGGCACCAAATCTTGTCGGAGCTTTCCCACACCGGACGGCGCATCGAGGCGCTGCTGATCGTTCTCACTCAGGGCTAAGCGATGGCCGAGCAAGACGACAGCGAAAAAACAGAGGAAGCGACTCCAGAACGGAGGAAGAAGGCCCGCGAAGATGGGCAGTTTCCAAAGAGCAAGGACGCCGGCGCCGTTGCCGCGTCTCTGGCTGTGTTGCTGGGCCTATTGGCCTTTGGAGATGATCTGGTCGATGGCCTCCGGCAGTTCGCCATCATGTGTTTGAGTCAAACCCAAGAGCTATCTCAGGGCGGGTATGACCGTGTCGGGCAGATGGCAGCACGCGTCTTGGCGGTGGCATCTCTGCCGCTTGCCATCGTTGCTGCGACTGCCGCGGGTGGCATGGGCTTCTTCGAGGCCGGCTACATGCCTCGGGCCGAGTTGGTCCAACCAAAGTGGAGTCGCCTTGAGCCCTTGGGCAAACTCAAGCAGCTGTTTTCTCCGGTGTCAGGCGCGACCAACACGGCACTGGCCCTCGCGCGCGTCTTCGTAGTGGGGGCAGTCGCCTACAAGGTCTGTGCAGATGCCTTCCCGCTGTTGACGCGCCTGTCTCGAGCCCCACTGTCGGGGGGCATCGCAGCGATTGTGGACGTCGCTTCGCGGCTAGCGCTGTGGGCGACTCTGGCGCTCGCCGTGCTTGCTGCCGTTGACTACATTCAGTCCTGGTTCAAGCACGAAAAGCAGATCCGCATGAGCCGCCAGGAAATGAAGGACGAATTCAAGCAACAAGAAGGTGATCCCAAGATCAAATCACGACAGCGCGCCAAGGCGCGTGAGATGGCCAAGCGAAATATCGCCAAGGAGATGAAGAACGCCGACGTCGTCGTTACGAACCCGACCCACGTGGCGGTCGCGCTTCGCTACCGCGCGCACGAAGGCGCGCCGGTGGTCGTAGCCAAGGGGTACGACGAGGTGGCCCAGTACATCAAGTCCCTCGCCAAGGAGCTCGGGGTTCCGACGGTTGAAAACGTGCCTCTTGCCCGCGGGTTGGCCGAACGGGTGCGCGTGGGGCGGGCCATTCCCGCGGAGTTGTACGCGGCCGTGGCAGAAGTGCTTGCGTTCGTATATCGCCTCCGTGGACGGGGCAGGCGGGCATAAAGTCGTGACGGAGCACGCATTCGAAACGGCGTTCCTCAAGTTCTGGGCGATTGGTCGTTCTCTTCCTGTAGGGAATCCCCAGTGCCGTGCGAAGCGGCAGCGACACAGACAAGCCAGCGCCCGAGTCGTCGGCCCCGAACTCAAGCGGAAGAGATCAACAGCACCATTTCAGGGAGGGCCCAGATGAAACTCTTGTTTGTAGATGACGAACCGAACGTATTGCGTGGCTTGGAACGGCTTTTGTTCCAATACGCGGACGACTGGGACATGCAGTTCTCTGGTAGTGGGGAAGACGCGCTGCGAGTATTGGATGGAGAAGCCATAGACGTTCTGATCACGGACATGCGCATGCCAGGCATGGACGGAGCCAGACTTCTGGAAATCGTTCACGAAAAGCACCCGCGTGTGGCTCGGGTTGTGCTCTCCGGTCACACGGAGCTCGAGGCCGCGCTGCGCGCGCTGCCGGTTGCACATCAGTTTCTCAGCAAGCCCTGTCCCGCCGAGTTGCTCCGTGCTGTGCTGGAACGGGCCGCACGCTCCCAGGCTCTGGTACAGGACCCGGCGCTACAGCAGATCGTTGGCGGGCTCGCGGCGTTGCCGGCTCGCCCCAAGGTCTTTTTTGAGCTCAACCAGGTGCTCGCCAATGAGAAGAGCGGCGCCAAAGACGTCGCGAATGTGATTGAGAGCGATGTGGGCATCAGCGCCAAGGTATTGCACTTGGTCAACACTGCGTTCTTCGGTGCTTCCGCGCAGATCAACGGTATCCGTTCGACCAACCGCGTCGCAGACGGGATGGGCAAGGCCTGCTAGGGA
>CALMUT010000146.1 GCA_937872925.1 uncultured Myxococcales bacterium
AGGCGACCGCGGCGATGCGCGAACGCTCTCTCTCGATGCAGTAGAGGGTGAGGGATTCGTCGGCCGAGGCGGCACGGGGCGCGCCCGCGGTGGCCAGTTGCTCCGCTAACGGCGCGCCGCCGCAGCCTCCCAAATACGACAGGCCCAGGGACAAGAGCAGGCCAGGGCAGCTGACGCAGCCGCTCTCGGAGTGAGTCACGCCGGGAATCATGGCGCGCTGGCCGGGCGACACAATCCCCATAGATTCAAGGCGCCTGCGGCTTTGCCGTTCTCCCAAGGGAATGACCGCGCAAAACCCCGCCGGAAGTCCGAGTCCTCTCGCGGACCTGGTGCTGACGCCCCTGGGCTCGAAGATCCCACCGAGCAGCGGCGCGGCACCCGTGGATCTGGCCTTCGAGGGGGTCGACCCCGCGTCGCTGCGTTTGGCGGCGGCGCCGCGTCGAGGTCCGCCTCCATTGCCTCAAGAACCGCACAAGGCTGGACGCAAGCGCTTGGGGGAAGTGCTGGTCTCCGCCGGTGTGGTGAGCGACGAAGACGTGACTCGGGCACTGGGCGTTCAAAAGATGGGGGGAGGCCGTCTGGGCGGGATCCTCGTCAAGCTCAAGCTGTGCACGGACGAGCAGATCCGGAAGGCGCTGGCGGATCAGTTGGGAATGGAGGTGCTCGACCTTGGCCACGCGGAAATGGACGAGTCCGCGTTGAAGTTGCTGCCGCGGGAAATGATCAAGAAGTACGAAGCGATCCCGATGCGACAGGAGGCCGGAACGCTCTACGTCGCGATGAAGGATCCCTACAATTTTACTGCGGTCGACGACATCCGTTTTGTGACCGGCCTCAAGGTCGTCGTGTTGGCGTGTACCGAGGCGGACTTTGCGGCGTTCATGGAAGCGCATTTCCAAACGCAGTGTCTGATCGAGGAGATCTTGGAAGGGGGCCAGTTCTACGACAAAGCCATCTCCTCCATCGACAACCATCAAGAACCGGATCCCCTGGAGGCTGACGAAGAAGCGGAGATCGTGCACGATCTCCGCCTCGCCGGCGAGCACCCTCCGATCATCACCCTCTGCAACTTCCTCCTTGTGGAGTCCATCAACCGACGTGCCAGTGACATTCATATCGAACCCTACGAGACGTTCTTTCGCGTTCGGCTTCGCGTCGATGGCCGGCTGCAGACTCTGATCACCCCGCCCGAGCGTCTTCACGGTCCCATGATCACTCGCATGAAGATCATGGCGGATATGGACATCGCCAAGCGGCGCATCCCGCAAGACGGGCACATTGCCATCACCTACCGCAGTGAAACTTGTCACTATCGCGTTTCGACGCTGCCCACGGTGTACGGCGAAAAATGCGTGATCCGCCTGCTGAAGAAGGACGACTCCCTCGTCGACATCGACCAACTCGGCTTCGACCCAGGCCTGCTCACCACCCTGAAGAAATGTCTCAAGACGCCGCAGGGGATCGTGCTGGTGACCGGACCCACCGGGAGCGGCAAGACCACGACCTTGCATGCTGGACTGTCGTACATCAACGATCCCGATACGAACATCGTCACGCTGGAAGACCCGGTAGAAGCGAGTCTGCCCGGGATCAACCACGTGCAAATCCATGAGGCGGCGGGAGTCAGTTTCTCCTCGGGATTGCGATCCATTTTGCGCCAGGACCCCGATGTCGTCTTCGTTGGCGAGATGCGGGATCCAGAAGTTTCCAAGATCGCGGTCAAGGCGGCGCTAACCGGGCACTTGGTACTGTCCACTTTGCACACGAACAGCGCGGCGGAGTCCTTGATGCGGCTCGAGGACATGGGCGTTGCGCCCTATTTGCTGGCGAATGCTTTGCTGATGATCGTTGCGCAGCGACTGGTGCGCAGCGTCTGTCCGAGTTGTCGAGCGCCTCATGTGCCGAGCGAAGACGAGAAGATCGAGTTCCGTTTGAGTCCGGAGCGTCTACAGGGCGCCACCCTGGTGCACGGCAAGGGCTGCGATACCTGTTTCGGCACAGGGTATCGTGGGCGGGTTGCTGTCTACGAAGCACTCGTCATGGACAACGAGTTGCGGAGCTTGGTGCGGCGCGGAGCCGCCCTCGACGAGATCATGGATCGCGCCTTGGCAGGTGGCATGCAGCTGCTATTCGACGCGGGGATCGAGCGGGCTCTGCGCGGTGAAACGACTCTCGCTGAGGTGAGGCGCTGCCTCAGCGACGCACGTTAGTGCCTGCGCGTTGAAAAGCGCCGGGCTCGACGGCTCGTGCGACGAAGCATTGTGACTTACGCCCCAGGCCACTAAGCTGCCCCGATGGCGTCGGGAGGTTCCCTGGGGGTCGCGCGAAGCGCGGTGAAGATCGTGGCGCTCGCGGTGGGCTTTCTGGGCACTCTGGTGTGCCTGCAGGCGCTGGTGGGGAAGTTTACGGGAAACGGCTGGTTACGTGGTGGCGCGGCGCTGGTTGTCGCCCTGGTTGTTCCAGCCGTCGTCGCCGATCGTTTGCTGCCTGATGAAGACCCTTCCAAAGGCAAGGGTGTCGTCGGAGACGCTTTTGCGGTGCTCTGGCTGGCGGTGCCGGTCCTCTTCGCCGTCGTGCTCGGTGCTGCCACCAGCGGACTCCTACGCACCGAAGGCGACCGCCTCACCCAATCTGGATTCGGCAGCCTGGGGCGAGTCGCCTACTTGCTGGGCGGGGTCAACACGGAAGTGACGGTGCTTGGTGAGGCCAGCGCCGCGGCTTCGGCAAGTGGCGCGCCGTCGGGGGCGGCTCCACTGCCCGCGGCGTCCGGCAGCACCGGCGCTGACGCCATTCCCCGGCCCGAAGACGCGGGCACTCCCAAGCCTAATCCGAAACAGCCAGGCGAGAAGACACCGGCGCAGCTGTTCAAGGAGCTCGCCCCGAGCGTGGTGTCCATCAACATCAAGGCCGGCCCGGAAATGGAAGGTGGCGGCACGGGCTTTTTGATCGACAGCAAGGGCACCATCGTGACCAATCACCACGTGATCAACGTCGGCAAGGAGATCCGCATCAAGTTCTTCAACGGCGCCATCTACGACGAGGTGGATGTGCTGGAGGAAGATCCCGGGCAAGACCTCGCGCTCTTGGCGATCAAGTTGAGCAAACCCAAAGAAGGCAAGGCACCCAAAGTCACGCCTCCGTCCCTAGGCAATTCCGACAAAGTCGAGGTGGGCGAGCGCGCGATTTCCATCGGAAATCCTCTTGGGCTCGAACATACGCTGACGGACGGCCTGGTCTCGGCGCGCCGCGTGTACCAGGGCAAGAACTGGATCCAAATGAGCGTGCCTGTGTCGCCCGGCAACTCTGGCGGGCCCGTTTTCGACCTCAAAGGCAATGTGATCGGGGTCACGACTGCGCAAGTTCTGGGTGGGTTCTTCGGGCGCGCGCAGAACCTGAACCTGGCGATCCCGGTGAACGAGGTCAAGTCGCGGTTGCGGTCCCAGTATCCGAACCGGCGCAAGTTCGGCTCGCAGGGTGGAGGCTCGCATTGGTAATGGCGATCCGTAGCAACGTCGTCACCTTGATCCTCGCGGGCCTCTTGGGAGTGCTCGTGATCACGCTGCTGACCAAGAAGCGCGAGAACCACGCTGTGACGGTGGCCGAAAGCCCGGCCGCCGCTGAGTCTGCGCCGGCCGCATCTAGCGTAGCGGCAGCGGGGGCGTCCGCTGCAGGAAGTGTCGCCGCGCCAGCGAAGGATCTCCCACCGACGTTGGCGCGACCGCTGCGCGTCGCCGGGGTGGGCTGGGAACTCATTGCGCCGGCGCTGCTACAAAATGACGGCATAGAACCCAATGAAAAGAGCGCCTTTGGCAAAGCCGGGCTCCGGCTTTCGCTGAGTGTGGTGGATGGTGCAGCGGGCGCGAACCAAGCGCTGTCTCGCGGCGGGGACGACGACGCCGGTTCGGACATCGTGCTTGTGCCGCTGTCTAGTTTCCTGGCGTCCTACGAAAAACTGCGCGCCCTCGACCCCGTGATCTTTTACGTTAGCCACTGGTCTCGGGGGCGGGAGGTGCTCACGACCCGAAGCGGAAAGCCCCTCGACAGCCTGCCGGACACCGGCCGCATTGGTTTGGCCCCCGCCGAGCACGACCCCGCCACGTTTGCGGCGCTATTTTTACTGGACGCTGCCGGGGTGGAGCCGGCGCGGATCGATTTGCTAAGCAGCGACGATCCCAAGGCACACGTTCGTGCGCGCATGCGTCAGACGGCGGATCAGCGAGGCGGAGTGCAGCAGTCTGATGCCGTACTCAGCACCGCGGAAGCGTCGCGTCTGATCCCGATCGTTGCGGTGGCACAACGCGGGTTCATTCAGAAGCATGCGCTGATCCTCAAGACGTTCTTGCTGGGCCTGCTTGAGGGTCAGAAGGTTCTAACGGAAGATGCTGCTGCGAGCGCCCGCAAGATCTCCAAACTCGATGGCGCGCCGGAGCCCGTGGCCTTGCTCGGTGGGCTCGGCGAACTCGGGCAGGTGTCGCTTTCGGAAAACGCGGAGCTATTTGGGCTCTCTGGGCGCGGTGCCGTCACGGTGGAATCCCTTCTGGCGCGGGGGTTTCGCCTCTGGCGCGAGGCGAAACTCTCGAACACGCCGGGACCGGAAAGCGTGGTCGCCGACGGCCGCGTGGTGGCGCTTTTGATCCGCGCCAGCCGGGTGACTCAGGGCATGGCGCCGCCCAAAGTCTCGGTGCCGGAAAAACCAACCGCGGCGCTGCTCGTGCATCGAGCCCGGGGCAAAAGCTTGGATGAGGATGCGCTGCTCGGCGAGGTTGGGCTTTTGGCCGGCGTCTTTCCGCGCTCCCCCCTGCTCATCACCGTGCACCGTGGCGGCGCCGTCGACAAGAAGCGCAGCGAAGACCTGGCCAGGCAGGCGAGTGACCGATTCGGTCTGGCGCCCGGCAGACTTCAGGTCGGAAAAGCGCGGCCTCGAGCGCAGACCCAGGCAACCTTCGAAGTCCTGCCGATCCCCTGACTCAGCGCTGCCGCCGGTCAATGGAGTCAGCGCCGCCGCAGGTCAATGGGAGCGAGGCGCGGGCCGCGCCGGGGGAGCGCCTTGCCTCCAACCTCGATCAAGCGCTGCACGCGTCCGCGATGACCGGCGTAGGGCTCGAGCAGTTCCAGCATGCGCGCGTCGTCCGCTTCGCGTTGTCCGCACAGGTTGTAGGCAATCACCTGTGGCAAGTGATAGTCCCCGACGCTAACCGCATCGGAGTCTCCGAGAGCGATCCGGGCGAGCTCGGCGACCGACCAGGGCCCGATCCCGCGAAAGGCCGCCAGCCGCTGCTTTGCAAGCGCCAGGGGCATGTCGGGGAGTTCCGCGAGTCGTTTCGCTCGCCTTGCTGCAAACAGAATGGTTTCGGCGCGCCGGCGCTCGATGCCCATCTGGTGCATTTCGTAATACGGCAGTTCGGCCAAGGCTTGAGGGTCTGGAGGCAGCAGCAGCGGAAGCGGTCCGGGCGCAGGTTCGCCGAGGCGTCGATACAGCCCGTGGTAGCCCTGCCACGCCTGCTTGCCCACGACCTTCTGCTCCAGGATCACGAGCACCAGGCACTGCAACACCGTGTGCGCTTTGGTAATGCGCAAACCAGGGAGCTTACGATGCAGCTCTGCAACAGCACCCTCGGGACAGAAACCCTCTAGGCTGTCGCCTTCGCCGGCGAGGTCCGGACCGATATGCAGCGCCCATTCGGCGCCGGGACCAAAGGCGTCTAGCTGCAACTGCTCGCCGGCGAGCTGCAGCCGCAGCGTCGTGGGCCCGAGGGGTGAGCGCATGGCCCGCCACCAGGCGCCGCCCGCATCTCGCTGCGTACTTGGGTCTCGCTTGCCGCGCGCGAACACCGAGAGCGACCGATCCAGGTCGAGTCTTCGGGCGAGCTTTATCTGGCGCATCGGCATCGCGGCGGGTTGGTTGTATCGCCGCGCCGGCCGGGCGCACCACAGTGCGGCAAAAATCCGGTGTTTTTCCCGAGATAGCTGCGGTGCTACCCTGAACGAGATGAAGATCTCGGCTTGGGTGTTCGGCGTGCTGTGCGTCGCCTGCGGCTCGGACGATGGCGAGGTTCGAGTTCAGCCCAAAGCGGACGCCGGCATGGATGCGAGCCCGGGTGGGGCTGGCGGAACTAGCGGCAGCGCAGGAGCCGGCGCAGTTGGGGGCGCCAGCGGCGGCGCGGCCGGCCAGGGAGGCGGCGGCGGGATCGTGGCCAAGTGTAGCGTCGCGCCCATGGCGCCGGGCGTCAGTGAGGTGAAGATCACATCGAGTGGGGTGGCGCGCACGGCGCGCTTGGTGATCCCTCCGGGTTACGATGCGACGCAGCCCACGCCCGTCGTGCTCGTCTTCCACGGCTATCTAGAGACGGCCGAGCAGATCGAAAACATCAGTCAGATGACCCCGGCGGCCGCTGCTGCGGGGTTTGTCGTTGTGTATCCCCAGGGGATCTCCACGAGTTGGAACGCCGGCAAATGTTGCGGGAGTAGCTCGAGCTCGAAGCGTCCCGACGTGCAGTTTGTAAGCGACTTGCTCGATCATCTGCAGACGCAGATCTGCCTGGACCCCAAGCGCACCTACGCGGCTGGCTTTTCCAATGGCGGCATGCTGTCCAATCGGCTTGCCTGCGAGCTGTCTCATCGCTTTGCCGCCATTGGCCCCGTAGCGGGCCCCCTTGCCATTGACGAGTGCTTGCCGCAGCGCGTGATGCCCGTGATCGAGTTCCACGGCACCAGTGACTTCATCGTGCCGTATGATGGTGGTGGGCTTTCGGGCACGCGTAGCGTCAAAGACAACATCGACTTCTGGCAGAAGAACGCCTGGTGCACCGACGCGGCACCCGCTCAGGTATTCCAAAACGGGGACAGCACCTGCACGGAATACAACCAGTGCAAAGAAGGAGCCGCCATCCGGCTGTGCACGGTGCAGAGCGGCGGACACCAGTGGCCCGGGGGCAAGAGCGCCGGACCCGCCGGCAAGCTGACTCAAGACATCAGCGCCAGCACGGAAATGCTGAAGTTCTTCTTGGCGCACCCCATGCCGTAGCCGAGGCGGTCGCGCCGCGCCCCCAGCCACAAAAACCGACAAAAAGCCCTGAAGCCGCCCCCAAGCTGTGCGGAAAAGTGGGCCATTTGGCTCCGAAACAGGCACTGGACGAGCATGACCTGGGCGGCAAGCGAAGCGATCAACGCGTATACGGAAACCGGCGAAGTGAGCCTCGTCGACGAGGAAACTCGTACGGAGCTCGAAGCTGCGGCGGAAGATGAGGGGGTGCTGGTGGTGCGGGTGTCTGCGCCACGGCCCGCCGCCCGCGGTCGCCTTGCGTTGGTTGTGGAGAGCGCCGTCGAGGACGCGCTCGCGCGGCGCGGCGCGGCGCCGCCGGGGGTGGGAGCTTCCAGTGATCTTGATGCGTCTCTGAGTGATCAACTCTATCGCGCGCGGCTTGTCGGCTCGGACGCACTGTTGATTTCTCTCGGATGCCTGGAGGGGATTGCAAACCTGGCCGGGGCCCTCGATGCGGAAGACAGCGCGGTCTTGCGCTGGTGGGTTGCGGCGACCGAAGAGCGTCCGGTGCGTATGATGTTTGACGCTCGGGATCGCTATCTTGGGGTATATGCCGAGCCGATTTCGCTGCGGCGATTGATCGAACCGGCGCCGTTGGACGAAACGCCTGCGTCGAGCGAATACGCGGCGCCAGCAGCCGCGCCGGAAGTACGAGACAGCGCGAGCGCCATGGAATTGAGCGATGTGCCGCCTGCGGTCGAAGCGCTGCAACTTGAAGCGCCGGAACCCTCCCGGGTGCAAGACAAAGACGCTGCTGCGCTTGCCAAGGCCATGGCGACGCTGTTTGACGAGCATGTCGAGAGCGACGACGACCGGATCATGGCGGAGATTGATATTGGGGAGATCCTGGGGGAAGGCGCGAGCGAGAGCGCGGGCGAGAGCGAGAGCGTGGGCGAGAGCGTGAGCGAGAGCGTGAGCGTGAGCGAGAGCGTGAGCGAGAGCGTGAGCGAGAGCGTGAGCGAGAGCGTGAGCGTGAGCGTGAGCGAGGGCGAGAGCGTGAGCGAGAGCGTGGGGGCTGAGTTGGTGGGGGAGGTCGAGTTGGTGACGGAGCCGCATGCGTCGCTGGGGCCGCTTGCGGATCCGAACGAGCCGACGTCGAAGCCGGAGACGAACTGGCGCAGCCATGTGCTCGATTTGGAAAGCGCACGGGGGCCGAAGCCCCTTGCGGTGATCGAGCGCATGTTCGTGTCGTCTTACGTTCCCCTGTGTGAGGCCATCGCGCGGGGGGAAGCGGACGAAGCGGCGGAAGCCACAGCGCGCACTTGGGCGGAGAGTTTCGAGAAGAGTTACACCGAAGCCTTTGATGCACTGCGCATGCGCGGCAAGCGGCCCACGATGGTGCTCGACATCCCCGATATTGCCCTGCGCATGGCCCGGCTACACGGCGCGCGTTCGGTGCAACTCTTGCTCGTAGACGGCATGCGATTCGACTTGGGGCTGCGCATCAATGAGCGGGTGAAAAAGCACGTGGGGCAGCACGCGGCGCTGACTGAGCGCTTGCTGATGTGGTCGGCGTTGCCCACGACGACGGAAGTGCAGCTCGAACTTCTGGGCCGTGGGCCCCAGGGGCTGCGTGAAATGACCGGCGCGGCCATTAGCGAGGTGCCCGTAGCGCGCGGACGTGCGGCGGCGACTCTGCGCCGCATTCGAGCGGGCCAGCGTGAGTTGCACAAATTGGACATCGTCGAGTCGGCCATGAGCGTACCCGGTGCGCCCTTGCTGCAGCGCCTCGACGCGCTTGCCGACGAAACCGCCGAAGCGCTGGCGGGGCACTTGCTCAAGCAGTCGCCGCGTACCCTGGTGCTGGTCTTCGCTGACCACGGCTTTCGCTTGGAGCCCATGGGCGCCGGTACGAGTGCCGCGCACCGGGGCGGCGCTTCACCGGAGGAAGTGCTTGTGCCCGTCCACGCCTGGCTAGTGGGTGCGGTACACTGAGCGGCTCGCCCCCCCTTGAAGCCGACCGGAGCTTTAGACGCTACAGGCCATGTCTTGGCCGCAGCACATCGGTGACTTGATCTTGCCGCAGCCGCCTGGGCACTTGGCGACGTGCACCTCCGTGCCGTCGGGCTTGGTCAGCGTATCGTGTACCAGGGCGGCGTTGCACTTGCCGCAGGTCATGCCCTTCACACTCATTCCGCACTTTTCGCAGGCGTAATCCGACACGTTGTTCGTTCCTTTCGTGGGCGCAGGATGCGCAGCCGCGGGAGCATAGCAAACCACGTGACGTGACGTAACAATTGCCCGCGGAGTGCCGGCTGCTCGAGGGAGCGCCGGCTGCCCGCGGGAGCGCTAGCCCCGCGAAGCGGCCCCAGGAAGCACAGGCGGGTCGCGCCGGCCCTCAGCAGGAGAAGGCTTCGATTTCGTATACGACGGGATTGAGGGCCATTCCGCAGCTGTACGCCGTCAGGGCGTAGATGCGGATCTTCGTGGTGACGACCGGCGCGGGAAAGACGTACTCCCAGTCGTCCTGCTTGCCGGCGACGGTGCCGACGGACACCCAGCTGCCGCCGTTCCAATACTGGATGGTGCCGCCCGCAACGGCCCTACCGGCGATGATGCCACAGCCCGCTACGCCACACGCTGCGGTGTCCACCTTGATGCGACCAATCGTCTTGCTCGTCGACCAGGCCAGCTCCGCGTAGGAGCTACCGGGAGTTGGCGTCGCGGCGATCCAGTGCCAGCCCTGCGCGTTGCAGCTGGCTTCCCCGTAGCCGTCGTTCATATTGGCGGGGCCAATGCTGCCTGCTCCACTGCCGGAATTGCTGGTAGCGGTGGCGGTAAGCGCGTGGTTCTGCGTTGGGTTGCAGGTGGTGACGCAGGTCGTGCCCGCGCACGTTTGCTGAGCCGTGCAGGCGTTGTTGCAGGCGCCACAGTGACTGTTGTTGTTCGTGAGGTTGACGCACTGTCCAGAGCAGTTCGTCGTGCCGCCGCCACATACCAAGGTGCACACGCTGCTTTGGCAGCTTTGGCCGCCGGGGCAGCTGTTGCTGCAGCTGCCGCAGTTGGAGGGGTCCACTTTGGTGTCCACGCACTGACTGCCGCAAGCAGTCAGACCGGTGGGACAGACCAGCTTGCATTTGCCGGCGACACAACTCAGGCCGCTGCCGCATTTGTTGCCGCAGCTCCCGCAGTTGTTGATGTCCGTCTGCAGGTTGAGGCACTGGTTTCCGCACTTGGTGGTGCCACCACTACACACCAGGGTGCACACGCCACTCAGGCAATTTTGGCCAGAAGAACACGGCACGCCGCAGCCGCCGCAGTGCGCAAGGCTGCTGCCCGTATCCACGCACTGGTTGCCGCATTTCGTGAGACCCGCGCTGCAAACCAAGGTGCAGCCGCCATTCTGACAGCTCTGGCCCGAAGGGCAGCCATGACCGCAGCTGCCGCAGTTATTCGGGTCTACGTCGGTATCGACGCACTTGTTTGAGCAGTTCGTTGTGCCGCCGCTACAGGAGAGTGCGCATTTCCCGGCGCTACAGATTTGTCCGCTGGCGCATGCGTTGCCGCAGCTGCCGCAGTTCGCGTTGCTCACGCTCGTGTCCACGCAAGTATTGCTGCAGTTTTCTGTGCCACCCAGACACGAGAGCGAGCACTGGCCGAGGGAGCAGACCTCGCCCACGCCGACGGAACAAGGACTGGCGCACGCGCCGCAATGATCCGGGTCCGACTGTGTATCCACACACACGCCCGCGCACTGGGTCAAACCACCGCCGCAGTTGGGGCTGCAAGTGCCAGCGGAACAGACCTCGCCCACGCCGCAGATCAAGCCGCAGCTGCCGCAGTTCGCTGGATCCGCGCTCAGGTCTGTACACAGACCGCTGCATGCGGTCTGACCGCCGACACAACTATCCGAACACACGCCTTGGGCGCACACCTCTGCGCCCGTGCATGCCTGATTGCAGCCGCCGCAGTGCCCGGGATCCGAAGCCGTGTCCACGCACTTGCCGCCGCACTGGCTCTGGGTGCTCCAACACCCCGCCGCACAACTGCCGCCCTCACAGGTCTGCCCCGTCAGGCAGGTCTCACCGCACGCCCCGCAGTTGCTTGGGTCCACGTCGGTATTGGTGCACACGCCGTCGCAGCTAGTCGTCCCCACGCCGCAGTTCGTACTGCCGCCGCCGCTGCCTCCGGGCGCGTCGCCGCCCTCGGATGAACTGCACGCCACCATTGCCACGGACGCGAGAACCCAAACCAGCACCAGGAGACGTCGCACGGAACCATTGTGCCACAGCTACATGGGCAGGGGGCTGCTGCTGTCCTGCGGCGGGGTTTCCAAGGCGTGACGCCTAATGCGGTGAGTCAGTCTGGATTCAAATGAAGCGGTATGATCGACACAAACGCCCACCCCGCGGGACGGGTTCGTACAAACTCCGCGCAACCGAAAGCGTAGTGGGCCGAACAAGATGCCCCCCCGCCCGGGGCTTCGTGTGTTTCCCGGGTTGGGGCGTCAGATTGCGAAGCTGCTGGAAGGGGTTGGATGGGGTTGGCGGCGCGATCGACGAGCGGGCCAGCGAGGTGCGTCGGCCGAGGTCGCGGCGGAAGCTTGGCCGCGGTGCAGAGGGACGAGCTGCGGATTGCGCGATGCGGTGCGGCGCGGTGCGGTGTGCGGTGCGGGCGTCCGTGCCGGCGCGGAGCGGTGCGGGCGGACGTCCGCGCTGGCGGCGGAGCGGTGCGGGCGTCCGCGCTGGCGCGGAGCGGTGCGGTGTGCGGAGCGGGCGTCCGCGCTGGCGCGGAGCGGTGCGGGGGCAGAAGCTACCTTCGCTGGGAAAGGTTCGGGGCGCGTGGCGTCGGGCGTCCGTGCCGGCGCGGAGCGGTGCGGGGGCAGAAGCTACCTTCGCTGGGAAAGTTCGGGGCGCGTGGCGTCGGGCGTCCGTGCCGGCGCGGAGCGGTGCGGGCTTTGTGGCGCGGTGGGGGCTTTGTGGCGCGGTGGGGGCTTTGTGGCGCGGTGTAATGCACCGCGCGGGGCGACGCGGTGGGGGCTGAGGAGCGGTGGACGGATTGCGCGACGGGACCCGTGGACCTTGGGTGAAAGGAACGTATTTCTGCAATGCCGCTTGGCTGCGGCTGCGCGCTGGCGACCGCCGCCGTT
>CALMUT010000147.1 GCA_937872925.1 uncultured Myxococcales bacterium
CGGTGGCGCCCCCGCCCGCGGCGCCGCTGTTGCCCCCTGTGCCCCCGCTGCCCCCGCCCGCGGCGCCGCTGTTGCCCCCTGTGCCCCCGCTGCCACCCCCCGCGGCACCCGCACCGGAAGAACCGCTGGCCCCCGCGCTGGCGCCCACGCCACCACTGCCGGACTGTCCGCTCACGCCCGCGCTGCCACCACCTGTGCCGCCACCGAGACCGGCCCCCGCCGCACCCGCCGACGCGTTTCCGCCACCCAAGAACTCGTCGTCCCCAGGAGCCAAGATGGAGCAACCGACCAGAAGTGCGGCAAGCGACCCGAGTGCAACCTGGCGTGACACGAATGCCCAGGATACCACAGCCCCGCCCCGTCCGCTGCGGACGCACGCCCCCAAGCTGGTCCCGCGGAGCGAGAGGTAGGCGCGCCCTGGGCTCCGTTAGCGAAACTCCACGGAAACGTCCTTGTAGCCGAGTGCTTGGACGAGACTACGCACGGTGCTTTCCGCGTTGCGCCGGGCCCGCTCGATCACGCCGCTGTCTTGTGCGGCTTCTTTCAAGCTGCGTTCGGCTTCCTTTCGGGCTTCGGTTTCCAGGGACTCTTTACGCTTCGCCAACATGTCGGTGCTGCGGGTGTGAACGAAGGTTCGCTCGTTGTCGAGGCGCGCTGACAGGATCTCCGGAGCAGGCAGTCGGATCTTTGCGCTCATACTGGCCTCGTCAATCACGACATCACCCTGCTTCAGCTTTGATAGGTCCACCCCCGCCACGACCGTGCCGCTCGCCACGAGCAGCACGGCGTCTTCGGCCTGAACCAATCCGAATAGCCGAGATTGTTTGTCGCGCAGATCGATCACGCGCTCCATATGGGCTTCCGCGCTCTCCAGCCGCGCCAAGTCACGCAGCGCAATGATCACACTGGGGGTTGCACGTACGACCGTCACGGAGCTCGACGCCGGCGGCAAGGTGGGCACTCGGGTTTTGCCGACGTTGTAGCCGACCAGCAGGGCAACAGCGACAGCGCCAGCGACGATCAGCAGCGTACGCGACAAGGGCGTGAGGCCGGGCGCGGGTTCAGGTTGCACGGCTACAATATGGGGGCCGCCCACGCACCGGCGCAACCAGCAGCATGCCAGCCAGCCCAGGAGGATGAATATGCGGCGTTTGCAAGCAGCTGCCTCGGCCCCGCAGAACTTGACAGCGCTCGGGTCGCGGCCAAAGCTTGCGCAATGTTTGTGACAAGGTTGACGCGCGGCGCTTGGCTTCTTCCACTGTGCCTGGGTGTGGCGTTGGCCTGCGGTGAGGACGAACCCTTCGAAGCCCTTGCGGGTGGCGGGGGCACGGTCGCCGTTGACGCAGCTGCCGGCAAAGACGCCGCGGTCGACGCAACCAGCAAGGACGCCGGCAAAGACGCCGCGAGTGACGCCCTTGCGGACGTTGGCTCCGACGCTACCGCGGATGCCAAACCAAGTGTCGATGCAGCGTCGGACGCCGACGCGACAGTCGCGATTGTGCCAGACTTCGCCTTGGTCGACGAAAACGCCGCGTCGACGACGTACCAAACGTCCGTGTCACCCCGAGACTACCTGGGGCAGGTCTCCGCCTGGTATTTTGGGCACGCAACTTGAGGCTACTGCAGTAGCCAGTTTGGCTACCTCGACACCCTGCAGAAAGAGCTAGAAGCCGCCGGCACGAAAGTGCCCATCGACATCCTGGGGGTGAATAGCGCCGGCCTCGAGTCTGGCAACGCCAGCATCACCGCCGGACGCACATTGCCGTGGCTCCAGGACACCACGACTGCGAACGTCGAATCGAGCTGGCAGGCTGGCTACCGCGACGTGGTGATCGTGGACAGCAAGAACTTCCGCCTGCAGGCCTTCAACCTGACGGACAACGACCTGAGCGTCCAAGCCAACTACGACGCACTGAAGAAGCTGCTGACAGATACTGCCAATGCGCAATAGTCGCGTCAGCCGAAGGAGCTGAAGATCCCGCCGAGCAGCTCCAGCGCGCCCTCGGCAAGCCCGCCACCCACTTCCACTGCGATGCCCGCTCCCTCTACGACGTCGCCCGCGTCGACGAAGTCGAGGGCTTCCACCCCAACTTCGACGGCGGTTTCGCCGTGTTCGTCGACGACCCGGCGGGCGCGCTCGGTGATACCCGGATCGTGCATCGCCGCCGCCGCGCCGACCCCGACGGCTGCCGCCGCGCCGACCCCGGCTGCCCCCGCAAGCGCAGTTCCGCCGCCGGGGCGTCCAGCTCCAGAGTACGCGCGGTCGACGGCGAAGGCACGGGCGACGGTTTGCAGCTCGTTGCGATCAAACCAAGCGCCGTGAGCGGGGCAAATATCAATTTCAACTTGGGCGCGCGAGATGCGCGTGGCGCGTAGCTGGGCGCTGCACAGCGGGCAGCTAGCGCCGGCGGAATGCCCAACGCCTGGCGCCGCCTGGGCAAGTTGGTCTGCCAACGCAATGGTTTGATCACACAACGCCTGAGTCAGCCGCTGACTGGCGGAGCTGTCTAACCAGACGCCACCGCAACTGCCGCAACCGTGCATGGGACCTGCCGGCGTTGCCCCCACGAAAAGCGCGACCCGACAACGCGGGCACGCCATATGAGCCACCTGATGCGGCATGCTGATCCATTGGTATCCGACCCGAGCCGCGTCGTCGAGGGGCTAGGCAGAGCGACTGCGGAGCAGCTCTGCCACCAGCTCGGGAGTGGCGCGCTTGGGCTTGCGCGGCGAAACCGCGCGCAGGAAGCCGGTCCCCTGCTCGCGAATGTCCTCGGGCAGCACCGTCTCGAAGTACTCCAGGGCCGTCCCGCGCAAGCTGGCATCTTGCCCCTGCAGCGCCTTGTAGGCCAGCTGCAGTGGCTCGCGTTCCAGCACCAGAGAGAGCGCGATCATGCAGAATTCCACGCCCTGCTGGACCCGCGAGCGCGCAGCCTCGTCCCACGTCGCGGGGTTCGCGCCGAGGGTGCCGCGCTGCTCTGCGTTGTGCGCGCGCTCGAGCTCGAGTCGCACCGCCGCCATCACAGAGTCCGCTTTCAGCCGAACGTCGGAAAAGCGCCGCGTCAGCTCCAACAACGCCAGCCCAGACTGCGTGCGCACTTGCACACTGGAGTCGAGGAGTGCGGCGACGAGGCCGTTGACGGCGCGTTGATCCGAACAGCGCTCGAGCACTCGTGGGATGCGGCGCCGTACGACCTCGGGCTGGGTCTCGTCGAGCAAGGTGTCAACAAGCTGCCCCACAAAGCGCGGCAGCTCCCGGCGCAACGCCCCAACGGCTGCGTGCGCGACGTCCCGCCGACCCAAGAGCGCAATCACAAGGGGCGCCCACTCCGGTTCGATCGGCCGCCCCATCTGCGCGCGCATCGCGGCGGCAGACCCCGAACGCAGCACGCTGACGGCCTCCAGCACCGGGTCCTCACGCTCTGCCGACGTGCGCAGCAACTCCACGCCGCGTGGCAAGCCGACCAGTTGGTCATCAAAGGCGAGATCCATGGGAGGAATGCTGGGAGCTTCGGCAGGTGGTGGCGTGCTGGGCTGACCCGCACGCATCTTTTCGATCTCCTCCAGGATCTGGTTGCGATCGAGCCCCTGGGTCTCCGCGAGTGTGCGCCGGGTGGCCGAATCGAATACGTCAGATTGCTCGAGGGAGACGCTCCCACTGCGCAAGCTCGCTGCCAGGGCGCGGATATAGCCAGCATGCAGCTTGGCGCAGAGGAGTAGAGTCAGCGCCGACGTCACGCCCAGCACGACCGCGAGGCCCACGTCGCCCGGCGCCCACATGAGTAGCAGGGTCACCAGCCCAGCGCCGGCGGCCGTCCCGACGCGATCTAACCCCACGTCGACAAGCATCTTCGCGACACGCTTTTGCTGGATCGGCAGCGGCGTGTAGAAAAGCTCGTAGCCCGCCCGGTACAACGAAGCCGCCAGGGTGCCCATCGTTGCTCGCAGGGAGACCACGGCCCACAGCGCCGGAAGCACCAGTGGAGAAGCACTCAAGAGCAGCGCCGCACCGGGCAACAGCGCCGTTGTACCGGCAATGCCGAGCTTATTAAGGCTCAAGCGCGCGAAAGTCGCCTGCATCAAGAATGCAAGCACGCCCACCGCCATGTGCAGCAGCGCGAAGAACGACATCAAGCTGGGGTCCGTCGTGTACGTCTCCACCGCGCGGGCACTGACCCAGTAGTCCGCGATGGCAGCGGCCACGGAGATGAGAAACACCAGCGCGCCCAAGTCCCGCAAATAGGGGCCGGAGGGCGGATCCCCACGCTGTTGTTTCGGGGCGCGCAGGGACGCCGTGGGCGCCATAATACCCAGGCGACGCGCTGTCAGTGCCGCAAGCATGGACAGAAGCACCAGCAGCGATAGTCCAATGCGGACGCCGCCGAGCTGCGCCAAACCAAGCCCCAACACACCGCCCGCTACGCCGCCGACGGGCCCCCCCTGCGCGATCTGCGCCACGGCGCGCTTGGCGCGGTGTGGATCGAAGCTCTCGTTCACGACGGCCCAAACCCCAGCCAGGGTGGTCGCCCCAAACGCCGCGAGATGGAGGAACAGCAGCACCGATGCGACCGCGGGCATTGACGGGATCAGTGCGACCTCGAGGGCGTGCAGCAGGGCGTTCAGCACAAAGAGTCCAGGCAGCACCCTTGCCGGCGAGCGGGTCACGAAGAGGCGCCCGGCGAACAGCGCTGCGGCCAGGGAGAGCCCCGCGGCGACTGCCATTAGATTGGGGAGTTGCTTGACGTCGTAGGTAGAGAGGAACAGCGCGTCCCGAGACGCCTTGGCGATCACCAGCAGGGCAACTGTCAGCCCTACCGTAAAGGTCGCGAGCGGCACCGCGCGTCCCTCAGGGCTGTCCGGCGTCTCCACGCCCGGGAGTATACTGCTGCGTCAACGCTCCGCGCGGACACATGCAATCGCGCCGTAACCGCCCCAAGTTAGTGCATCGTTTCCATGAAAGAGCGGGTCAAGACGCGCTCCCAAGTCGCCGGCGGCGGCTTATTCGACGACGGTCGTGTTGAAGAGGCTGGCCAGAGCGACGTGGCCTGCGTTGCTGGGGTGGATGCAGGTGACGTCAAACCACAGCGGTTGGTTCGGACCGCGGTAGCAGGGCCCCGTGGGGTCGTCGCGTTTGTAGCCATGACCGCAAAAGGCTTCCAAGGAGAAGACCATGTCGGTCTGGGTATCCACCGCGATCTTCATGTACTGCTCGTTGGCCCAGATCACCATGTCGCTCAGTGGCTTGAGGTCTTTCCACGGCTCGATGCCGCCGAGGCTGGCAGTGACGCAAGAATTCGTCGCGCCGGTTCCATCCGTGAATTCGTACATATTGGCGAAGACCACGTCCACGCCGCCGGGCACGTTGACCGGGTTCTTCAACCACTCCACCGTTTCACGCATGTACTTCACGAAGTCTTGCGTCATCTGCCACAACTCGGGGATGGTCTTGGAGGGATTTTGACCACCACCGTCCTTGGTAATCGCAGCGATGTCGTTGCCGCCCATGGTGATGATCACGAGATGCTTCAAGTTGCGCTTGTCCTGCGGAATACAATCGACAACCTGAGAGCCGTCTTTCATCAAATCGTCAGTGCGCGCGCCCCACTTCGAACAGCTGATGAAATCCCCGGACTCTTTGGGGAATGCCGTGCCGCTGAATGGGTCGGCTCCACCCCAGCCGAAGCCAGGCGCCTTGAGTCCAAACTTGGATGCGAGCGCCTTGGACAGGATCGCGCGGTACACCGCGCCAGGGTTGATATTCGTCGGTGGTGTGCCCACGGTGACGGAGTCGCCCAAGAACACCACGCGCTGGATCCCTTGGATGTTCTGATGGTTCGTCCCGTTGCAGTGGGAGCCGATGACCGGGTTGAATTGGTCGTAGTCCGGGCCAAGGGTGGAAGCGTTGACGAACTGCTTGGCGAAACACGCCGCCGCCGTCAGCTTGCCAGCGTCAGGCCCAGCATCAGCGGGCCCAGCGTCCGCGCCCGCCGCTCCCGCGCCGCCGTCCGTACCGGCGCTGCCGCCGCTGCCGGCGCTCCCGCCCGCACCGGCGCCGCTGCCCGCATGGCCCCCCGTCGCGCTGGCGCCGCCCGTCGATCCCGCCGCACCCGCGACCCCAGCGCCGCCGGACGCGCCCGCCTGACCGCCCGCGCCGCCGGAGCTACTCGCCGAGTCGTCGCTGGACCCGCATGCCATCCCAAAAATTGCCGCCGAAACCCACAGTAGCGCCCTCATGGGCCAACTATACCGGCCGGCCGGCCGCATGCCAGTGAAAATGTCAGCCCAGGAGATTTCAGCTGCGGCATCGTGGATTCGTCACATGGACCCAGCGGAAAAACGCGCGCTCTTGCTGCGGGTACGACAAAGCATGGAAACGGAGCTGAGAACTCTGGTGGCAGCCCAGCGCGCCACTCAGGCGGGAGCCGTGCATGAAGAAAACAAAGCCGAGAGCGACAAAGACACGCGAGCAACAGAAGCCGCGTATCTCGCCCGGGGCCAGGCAGCACGCGTCGCAGATCTGGAAACCGGATTGCTTCACCTGACGCAAGTGAAGTGCGCGGACTTTTCGACCGGAGCGCCAGCCGGTGTGGGCGCAATCGTGCGCCTTCGTTCAGGGCGCGCCGCGCGTATCGTGTTCCTACTGCCCGCAGGAGCCGGCACGATCTTGGATCACGACGGCGCCCAGATCCGCGTCATCACCCCGGCGTCCCCCCTCGGCCGAGCTCTGCTTGGCGCACGCCGGGGCGACGATATCGAGGTCGAGCTAGACGAGCGCATCGACGAATACGCAGTCGAGGACGTGCAGTGAGCAGGCGGGTGAATGGCATGGAGGCCTGCTAGCAAGCAGCGGGGTTGGCCGTTTGGCCCGGGTGATCAGCGGACCCAGACGCGGTGCATGGTGTGATTGGCCGCACCCGCAAGGCTGTCGTCTGCTTCCCAGCGACCGTTTTCGCCGCGCACCGCCCAATGCGCTTCGGCTTTCGAAAAGAAGGGAAACTCCGTGAGCGCGGCATCGCCCTTGTCGCAGTTTCCGAGGGTCAGCGACGTCGTGGCTTGGGGCAGCCGTGCGCTGTGGCCGGGCAGTGCGAAGGAATGCACGACCCCGAACACTTCGCTGACTTGCCCACAAATCCCGCCTTTTCCGCTGCGCAGATACGCAGCCAACATCGCCGAGTCGTTGCGAAAGTCCACCACGCGCGTGTGGCCACTGCTGCGCGCTTGCCAGCGCGTTTCCGCGAACGCGATGCTCGTGAGCAAGCTCGGCACCGCGTGCCCCCACGCCGTGCTGCTCTGGCTTTCGTCATCACCGAGCTTGCCGTTTTCAGTCGCCACCGGAAGGCGATCCGACAGCGGCGAAAGCTCCGGGTTGGTGCCGCCTTGGTGCAGGTAGTTGAGCGCCAGCGTCCAACCGCCGCCCGCCGTAGAAAAGTCACAACTGGCGTTCATGGGCGCTCTGGGGCCATCCGCGTCGACGTCGATCGCGTAGACGCCGTTGCCGAGCACGCCGGACGCCGCTTGGATTTTCTTGCAGCTAGCAGCGTACACGCAGCTGCCTCCGGCACAGACGCCCGTGGCGCAGTCGCTTCCGCTATCGCAGCCGCCGCTGCCTTGCCCGCCGGCCCCAGCTGTCGCGCCACTCCCAGCGCTACCGCCCGCGCCACCTCCCGCTGTCGCCCCCGCGCCGCCACCCGCTGCCACACCCGCGCCGCCGCCCGCTGCCGCGCCGGCGGAGTTGCCGCCGCCAGCAGCACCGACCCCCGCACTGCCCGCGGGCTCCGCGCCGGTAAAACCCTCGCCGGAACACCCCAGAAATAGCGGAAGCAGGGGAACTGCGAGCAAGGTCACAGTGCGGGCGCGATGAGAATGCATGCTGCTTCCATCAACGGCAGCCAGAGCGAAACCTTGAGCTTGTCGCCGCCGGGGCAGCGCGCCGACGCCTGGCGGCAGTAGCGGCGACGACGGTGCTGTCGTCTGGCAGCTCCCCCCTCCCCTGGAAGCGCTGCGATGCTCTTTGCTGGCCTGGCAGCTCTTGCGACGTCGCCGCAACCTCTAGCCGCAACCGATTCGAGCACGAGCGCGCGGGACGGATCCTGCGACCCAAGTCGTCCGGCGACCTGCGCGAAGGGCTCATGTTACGCTGTGAGCGTGCCTTGTCGCGCAAGCATTGTCGCGCTCATGAGTCTCGCGCTAGCTGCGTGTTCTGACGAGGACGACTCACGGGCCGCAGCGCCCGGCGACGCGTCAGCGGATGCGGTGAACGAAACGGGTACCGACGCCGGCATGGACGCCGCCACCGACGCCGCCATCGACGCGCCAGCGGACGCCGGCAACGCGAAGCGCGTGCTCTTGTTCAGCAAGACCGCGGGTTTCCGGCACGCATCCATCGAGAAGGCCGCGGCAACTCTCAGCGGGCTTTCTGCAGCGCGCGACTGGACCGTGACCACGAGTGAGGACGCGACGCTGTTCACAGACGCCGGACTCACCGACTTCGACGTCGTCGTCTTTCTGATGACGTCCGGAGACATTTTGACGCTTCCGCAGCAATCCGCCTTCGAACGCTTCATTCAGGGCGGAGGGAGCTTTGTCGGAGTGCATTCGGCGACGGACACGGAATACGACTGGGCGTGGTACGGAAAACTTGTTGGGGCATTCTTTTCAAGTCATCCGGCGATCCAATCCGGGAGCCTGATCGTCGAGCGCGGCGGCCACCTCGCAACGCACCATCTGCCGACGACCTGGACGCGCTCGGATGAGTACTACTCGTTCCAAGCGTCACCGCGGGCTGGCGTGCAGGTGCTCGTATCCCTGGACGAGTCTAGCTACGCCCCGGGCGGCTCCGCCATGGGCGCGGACCATCCCATTGCGTGGTACCAGCGCTTCGACGGCGGACGTTCCTTCTACACCGCGCTGGGACACACCGAAGCCAGCTGGGACGAAAGCGCATTCGTGGCGCATGTTGCCGGCGGCATCGACTGGGCGCTCGGCCGCAGCTGGGACAAAACCATCGTCACGGATTTCGACGGCAACGCGACGCCGGGCATCTGGCAAGCCCACACCGGCGCGGGCGCGTTCAATTTCGATGTCACGGCAGATAGCCTCCGTATGTACGAACTGGCCGGTCAGAACCAGCACTTGGTCCGGCAAGGGAGCAGTGTCGCGCCGGGCCGACCCTACGCCGTCGAAGCCCTGTTCAAGATCCATGGGCCCGGAGGCGCCACTTCGGGACTGAACTCCTTTGCCCTGAATCTCAACGTGGCCGGACCCGACGGGGATCTGGCGCCGCCCAGCACCTGGGCCGTGAATCTGGACGTGCCCGCCGCCAGCACCGGCGGCGTCATGAAGCATATGGGATTCGTAGCGGGCGGCTTCGCCGAGATTGGTCAGACGCCGGTGACCTGGGGCAAGAAGGACGTGGAATATCTATTTCGCGTCAACGTGCACGCAACGCTCGATGCCACGCCGGCTCCGGGCTTCGTGAGCGTGCGCATTTACGAGACCGCCCAATTGCATCAGAGCTTCGAAGTCGACTACCAGGCGTTCCCCTATCAGCCAAGCGACGCGCAGCCGACGCGCCTGGGCGTCAACACCCATGGCACGGACTGGACTATGCGCGGGCTGAGCATCTACTACTTGGATTGATGCTTCGACGGTTCATCGGTGTCGGTTCCCGCTGAAGCCTCAGCATCTGCGCCCGCCCAAGCCAAAAGCCGAGCGCGTGCCATCCCGCGCAACTCCAAATACACCGGCACGCGCAGTAGCTTCAAACAAGTCAGGTACACCACGCCGCCGCTGCTGATGCGCAGCGCCAAATCGAGCCCTTTCGGCAGAGACAGCGTCAGCTTGCCCAGCCCGTAGGCGACGCCTCCCATGAGCAGGGCTGCCGCGGCCAGTCCGACGACGGTGCGTGCGACGTCCAGGGGCGACACGCCTATCAAGCGCCCCGGGATCGCGAAATGCGGATACGAAAGCACAAACACCAGGGCCACGCCGTAGGCAATGGCGATGGCTTCAATACTGCCGAAGCGCATGCCAACTACGATGGCGATCACCGTTACGATGCTCGAAACGATGCCCCAGCGGAACATGAGGTCCGTGCGGCCACAGGCTTTGTAGATCCAGCTCACGGTGCCAGCCACCGACTGAAAGGCGCCCACGACCGCATAGATGCGCAGCACGCTCACAATCCCGAGCCACTGATCACCAAACAGCACCAAGGTGAGCGGCTCCGCGATGACGAACAACAGCGCCATGGCGGGAAAGGTGAGCAGAGCGGTGGCGCCCACGACGCGTAGGTACAGCCGCTTCATCTCCGGCAGATCCCGTTGCAGCTTGGACAGCGTCGGAAACATGACGCGACCGAGCACGCCACCCACCTCATGCACGGGCATCATCACCGTCGAGTAGGCGCGGGTGTAGAGCCCCAGAGGCGCCGCGCCCAGACTGCGCCCGATCAGCAGGTCGTCAGTCTGGTGTGCCCAATAGCCCACGACGTTGTGGCCGAGCAGGTTGGAGCTGAACCGAAACAGCTCAGCGATGGCTTTGCGATCAAAGCTAAGTCGCGGGCGCCAGTCCGAGGCGAGCCAAAATGTGACCAGCAAGGCGGCGCTGGTTGCGATGGTCTTGGCGATCAGCGCCCACACGCCGTGCCCCATGAGCGCCAGAGTCAGCGCCACTGCGCCGCCAACCACCACGCCCAGGGTCTCTGCCAAGGCGATGGATTTGAACGCCATCTTGCGCAGGAGCACGGCTTGTTGCACTGCAACCAATGGCGAGAGCGCGAAATCGATAGCGAAGACCCGCACCAAGTCTGTCAATCGAGGTTCGTCGTAGAACGTCGCAACGGCGGGTGCGGCCAACGCGAGACCGCCGGCGAGCACGACACCCACCCCGAGCATCAACCAGAACACGCTCGAGCGATGACGCTCCTGCAAATCCTCGCGCTGCACGATAGCCGCTGTCAGGCCCATGTCCGCCAGCACGGCCAAGAACCCGACCAGCACCACGATCATGCCCAGCAGGCCAAAGTCTTCCGGCGTCAGCAAACGTGCGAGCACCAAGGAAACGCCCACGCCGACGAGCTGAGCGACGGTCTTGCCGGCCGTCGTCCACGCAACGCCCCTCCCTGCTTCGGCCGACAGCGACATGAAGTTCCGCGTGCTGACGTAAGCCAGCTAGTGCGCGAGCGCTAGCTTTCGGACCAAGTCACAGGACTAGCCGCGTGCGAAGCGCTTCTGGGAGCGCTCTTTGGCCTTGGCGCGTTCGACTTCTCGGCTTTTGGGTGGTGCCTGTGTTTCGAGTTCTTGCAGCAGCTTTTCCGTCACTTTCGTGACATCGCGGATGGCTCGCTCGAATGCCGCCGCGTTCTTCGCAGACGGCCTGGTCGATCCGGAAATCTTGCGAACGTATTGCAGCGCGGCGGCCGCGACTTCTTCGCGCGTGGCCGGCGGCTCAAAATTGTGCAGGGTGCGGATATTGCGACACATGGCGTCGCGAGTGTGCCACGTACTCAGCAAAGTAAAAGAGGCGTGACTGCACCGCTGGTCAGTTATTGCGTCGAAGTCGCAGCGCTAGCGCGGCAAAGCAACTTGATTCAGGCGCTGGATGTTCATTCCGGCGGGGTAGCCGTAGGACACGTACTCGGTAAACACGCTCGTGCCCGGTGCTCCCCAACCCCATACATACAAGCCAAACTTTCCATCGCTGTGGATCTTATGCGCTCCCGTGGAGCATGTGCCCACACCTTCGAAGTCGCCTTGGGTCAAGTTGAGGCGCGTGTACTCGAACTTGCCGACCTTTTTCCAACCGGTCAGCGTGCCCGCGCAATCTAAGGTGACGTCTTCGAAGTTGCCGTTTTTGTCCGGCGCGCGCACGGCCACCAAGTTGGTCACCGGATAGGTCGGATCCGTGAAGAACACGTACTCCGTCAGGAACTGCGCAGGCGGAACGGACAGCACAGCTTCGGCGTCGCCGATGCCGGTCATGCCCTTGGTGCTGCCGCCGGTCATATGGGCCATGAGCAGGAAGGGGTGCTCGGCATCTTGGCTTTTGACAGAGAACTGAAAGCTCGTCGAAAACTCGATGATCTGGCCCTGCTTGAGCTGCACCGGGCCCCCCACGTCCGCTGAGTAGGTGAGCTTCGTGTCGGCCACCACACCCATGATGCGCCACACTGCGGGCTCGGCGGTGCGCGGAGAATGCGACACACCGACGTATTCGTTGCCGAGAGCCTTGATGGGCGGGATCATCTGCTCGAGGTGGTCGCAGGCGTACACGTTGGTGGGAACTTGTGAGCAGCGCGCGCCACCGAAAAAGCCCACGGGTTTGTCGGCTTGGATCGTGGTCCCCGTCAACGTCGCCAGCTGCGTGAACTGCACGTGCTCCCCCGCGGCCAGGGTCACCGTGTAGTCGCCGTAGGCGGCGCCAGGTGGCAGGCCGTTGCCGCCGGTGATGTTGTTGGTGGGCAGCATCTTGATGGTCGTGGCTTCCTTGGCCACGATGTTCATACTGGTTGGATGTGGGCCCGAGTCGTAGGCGTGCATCGCCAGATATTCCTGGTCCCAAGCGCTTGTGGGAATGAGCAGGGACGAACCCGTGACCGCGGCGAATCCGCCGCCGTAGGGGTTGATCTGATAGGCCACGACCGGCACGTCTGACGTGATGCGAAACGCGGGCCCCTTGCCGCTCTTGTTCGCGAGCATCGTGCCTGCGGGCACCGCAGAGGGTCGGGGACAGACCGGAGAGTCTTTTGCGGGCGTGCCGTTCGGCCCCGCCAAGAACAAGATCGCCACTTTGCCCGGGGCAAGACCAGCGCTGCCGATGGGCGCGTAGTTCAGAGTGGGGCCCCAACCGACGGGAATGTACGCGAAGTTGGCCAGGGGCAACGCCTGCCCGTTCAACTCGACGGTCAGCTTCGCCGCTGAGTTCCAGGTGTTGGCGACGAACGCCGCGAAGCACGCATTCTCGTTCAGCTGGTCCATCTGCACCGCGTAGTACTCGCAGCCGACGGACCGCTTCGCGCTTTCAGCGGCAACGCATGCGTTCGTGCACGTCACCGTGGCCGTATCGCAGCCGTCCGAGCCGAGGCACGCTTGCATCACCTTGCCATCACAGCCGACGATCGCGTGCAGGTCGTCAGAGCAGCGGGGACACATCTCGATGCCGCCGTCCACGTTGATGACGCCCCCGTCCGAGGCGCCCGTCCCCCCGCCCACGCCTGCCGCTGCGCTGCTACCCGAGTTGCCACCACTACCGCCGCTCCCCGCGGCGCCGCCCGAGGCGGGGCTTCCCGGAGGCGCGTCGGCGTCGCTGCCGCACGCACTCACCGCCGCAGCCGCGACGATTGCCGCAACGATTGCCTTCGTCCAATTAAGCATTTGCCGGAGGATCGTAGCATTTGGCGGCGCCCCGGGCGGAGGGTCTGCGCAGGATGTGGGTGTTTGGCCCACCTGCTTTGGCTTTGACGCTGGCGGCGGCCCGACCCGGCAGTCCCTGCATGTTAAGATGTGTGTCACTACGTAGCCGCGATTTTTGCGCTCTCGGAGGTACACGACGTGAGGCAGGCCACATCCGCTTTTAGCCGAGTTCTTTTTCTTGTTGTCGCGGGCACGCTCGCCCTGGTTCCAGCGTGCGCCGGTGGCGGCGAAGCCGACAGTGCCCCTGGCGGGGGCAGCGGAGGCTCTGGAGCAACGGCCGCAACCGGAGGCAATAGCGCGAGTGGCGGCGGGGACGCCGGCGGCCGCGACGCCGGAGACGCCTCGACGTGTGGGGCCGAAGAGGAGGACTGCGACGGCAAGGGCAATAACTGCAACCGCCCGATCGACGACGACGCGACGGACGCCAAGACTTGGTACGAAGACAAGGATGGCGACGGTATCGGTATCTCCGGGGTCACCAAGACTTCGTGCAATCAACCCACGGGCTACGCCAGCGAGGCCGGTGATTGCAACGACAACGACGCCAAGTTCTACCCGGGTGCGCCCGAAACGGACTGCACGGATCCCAACGACTACAACTGCGACGGAAACGTCGGCTTCACGGACGGCGATGGCGACGGCTTTGCCGCCTGTCAGGAGTGCGACGACACCAGCAAAGATGTGTATCCCGGTGCCAAAGAGCTGTGTGACGGCAAGGACAACGACTGCAATGGCAGCAAGGACGCGCCCGGTGGCGAGACCGACGTTGACCAAGACGGGCACTTTTCCTGCAACGACTGCGACGACAACGACAAGGACCGCTTTCCGGGCAATACCGAGAAGTGCGACGGCAAAGACAACGACTGCAACAACGTTGCCGACGCCCAGGGCGGCGAGTTCGATAACGACAAGGACGGCAGCCTTTCCTGCGTGGATTGCGACGACAACGACAAGGACCGCTTTCCGGGCAACCCAGAAAAGTGCGACGGCAAGGACAATGACTGTGACGGCACAGCCAACGCTCCCGGTGGGGAGGCGGACGCCGACGGCGACGGCAGCCGCGCGTGCGTCGACTGCGACGACAACGACAAGGACAACTACCCCGGCAACGCCGAGAAATGCGACGGCAAGGACAATAACTGCAACGGCCTGGCGGACATGGCTGGCGGCGAGAACGACGGCGACGGCGACGGCGCACGGGCCTGCAACGATTGCGACGACAACGACAACACCCGCTTTCCAGGCAATCCCGAAATCTGCGACGGCAAGGACAACAACTGCAACGGCCTGCTAGACGCCCCGGGCGGGGAGGTCGACAACGACTCCGACGGCAGCCTGTCCTGCGTGGACTGCAACGACAACGACCCCACGAACTACCCCGGCAACACCGAAAAATGCGACGGCAAAGACAATAACTGCAACAGCCTGGCGGATTTCCCAGGCGGTGAGCAGGACGCCGACGGAGACGGCAGCCCAAAGTGCGCGGACTGCGACGACAACGACAACCAGAACTACCCGGGCAATACCGAAAAGTGCGACGGCAAGGACAACAACTGCAACGGCCTAGCAGACGCACCGGGTGGCGAGCAGGACAACGACGGCGACGGCAGCCGCGCCTGCCTCGACTGCGACGACAACGACAATCAGAACTACCCGGGCAATACCGAAAAGTGCGACGGCAAGGACAACAACTGTAACGGCCTGGCAGACGCTTCGGGCGGGGAGCAGGACAACGACGGCGACGGCAGCCGCGCCTGCGCCGATTGCAACGACAACGACAACCAGAACTTCCCCGGCAACACCGAGAAGTGCGACGGCAAGGACAACAACTGCAACGCGCTGATCGACACCGCCGAAGTTCCCGTGGTGACGCTCTGCGGCGCCGTGGCCAACGGCGCCCCGATCTGCAACGGCTCGTCTGGCTGCGGTATCGGCAGCTGCAACGCCAACTACTACAACACCAACAACAGCTTCAGCGACGGTTGCGAGTGCCTCTCCAATCCTACGCCGGTGACGACGGGCAACAGTTGCGGCAGTGCTATCAACATCGGCAACTTGTCCGATGCTTCGGCGCAGGCGTCATTGGTGAACGGCAACGTGCCCTACGTCGGAAGGGAGATCTGGTACCGCTACCAAGCCTTGGACGACACCGACACAAACGGAGACGAATTCCACGCTTCGATGCGCTTCTTCTCCAACCCCGGCAACGGCTATCGCATGGACGTGTATCGAGGCGGCTGCCCCGGCAGCGGCGGCGTGCAGCTTTCCAACGCCGAGACAGCCACGACGGACTGGCGCGTCGACTTCAACCGGACCAGCTCCGGCTGCAGCTCCGGTTCTTCTTGCGGGGAAGGCAACTGTCGCCCTACGACCGGGCCATACAGCACCGCGTGGAACTACTGCATCAACGACACTGCGTGGTTCTACATCCGCATCAGCCGCGCCAGCAGCGCGAGCTGCACGAACTACTCCTTCGAAATGTCGAACGGCAAGTACTAGCCGACGACTCGATAGCAGCGCGGCACAAGGACTCGGTCCGTCTCGGCGACGGATCGAAACCTCACCGTTCGGCCTTTTAGGGTCGCGGCGTGGGCGGGCTGGGCCGCTCTTCCCGCGCGGGGCCACTGACATTCGGGCAATCCGCGGCGCGTGGGGGCGACACCTTGTCCGAGCGCAGCGTTCGAAGCGCGGCTTCCGCAGGCGGCGAGGGCCGCCGACGACGGCACCGATGAAAACCGGGGGACCCTTGCGGCAGGCTCGGACCGCTGGGGCTCCCCTCCGGAGTCTTGCGTCCTGACATGGCCGAGCCGCATTGGCATGATCGTCGCACTGCTGCGGCAGAATGTTGCGCGATGTCCTAGTGCCGCTGTGTGCCGCCCTGGCGCTGTTGAGCGCCTGCGAGACTGGCCGGGCTTCGGTCACCCGGGGCGCCATTGGGCGCTCACCACGCCCGCGCGCCCACCATCACGCCACAAGTTCCAATACCGCGGACGTCGCACCCCGAGCCCAACCCGGCCCAACGCCGCTGACCGCACCAGACTGCGCTTCGCTGCGACTAGCGGCAGTGAGCGCCGTTCCCGAGGATCGGGACTCGCTGGCAACCTTCGAGCTGCCTGGTGGCGCGCAGATCACCAAGCGGTTCGGCGGGCGCGTCGGCGACGCACGGGTCGTGTACGTGGGCCAACACCCGCAGCGGGGTCCCAGCGCTTGGCTACTACGCGCGCGGCAGCTCTGCCAGCTGAGCGTGTTTGGCCCGCGCGTGGAGACCGCGCACGCCCCGACAGCTGCAGCGACTCCCGAAGGCGGCGTGCTGTCTCGAGTGCAAGCCCTAGGAGCGGGGCAATACCGCGTTGACCGTGGCATGCTCCTGGCTTTGCTCGACCAGCCCGAACGACTGGCTCGAGGCATGCAGGGCATGCTGCAGGGGGATGCCTTCGTGATTCGACGGCTCTCAGAGGCGTCGCCGCTGCGCGCAGCGGGGCTCGCGGCCGGTGATCGCATCGTCTCCGTCGGAGGCGTTCCCGTGCGAGATCCCCAAGGCTTGCTGCGGCTGCTGGCAGGTGCGGCGCGCCGCCCGAGTCTTGAGGTGCGCGTGCTGCGCGGCGGACGCGCCCACACCCTCGAATACCGCTTCGAGTGACGGAGTCGGCCGCGCGGGCGCCACCCCTCGCGACCGCAACGCTACACGGACAGTACCGTGAGGCGACGTGGGAGCTTCTCGGGCTGAGCGCTGGATTTGGGCGCTGGAGGCTGCGCGGGCAGCGGCGTTTCGCGTCCCAGTTTGCCCGCGTCCCACAGCAGCGGCGAGAGCTCGGCGCTGCCGTAAATGTCCACATAGCCCATCCACAGCCCCTCACAGGCTTGGTCGAGGCGGCACCGACCACAGCGTTCGGGCTTTTCTTTCAAATCGTAGCGCTTGCGGTCTTGCCAGTTGAAGCGCGATCGGCCGTCTTCGGTGCGAGCCACACCGGTGTCCACGCCTTCGGTGCGGATTGAACAGCTGGTGGAGAGATCCCGATACACGTCACCCAGATAGCGTTCGAGTACGCTCTTGTTGGCCAGGAACTCCCGCGGGAACACACAGAGAGGCACTCCGCCAAAGCTGAGTTCCTTCTTGAAGTGGTATTCGTTCAGCAGCACGGCCTTCATCAGCACGGGCACTACGTCCGTGAGCGTGGGCGTCAGATCCGCACTGCCCACGGCGTAGCCTTCGGGACGAATGAAATTCACGCGCAAGTCTGCCAGCCCCATGGTTTCAAAGAAGAAACGCAGCATCTTGGGCAGCGCGCGGTAGTTCCAGCCGTTGAGCACGATGTTCACGCTGAGTCCGTCGGTCAGCGCGCCCTCTTTTTGGCGTCGCTGAAGGTTGCGGATGGCCTCGCACTTCTTTTCGAAGCCACCGGGTACTGCCGTCAGCTTGTCCTCGAGCGCCGCGGTATGTCCGTGCATAGAGATCGTCACGCGGGTCAGCCCTGCGCCCAAGAGCTCATCCACGAAGGCCAGACGTCGGAACATCATGGCGTTGGTCGCCAGAGCAATGCGCGAGTAACCCAGTTCTCGCGCCAGTGCGATACTCTCGCCGATCTTGGAATAGGTCGTGGGCTCCCCGCCCAGAAAACCCACGGACTCGAAGCCCTCAGCCCGGAAGCGCGTCAGCTCCGCCTTCATGGCTTCGAAGTCGATGAACTTCTTGTCTTCGTTCGAGGGCATGCCATCGAGGCAAAACACGCACTTATTGTTGCAGCTCTTGCCAACGTTGATTTCCACGTTGCGGCGACTGTCACGCAACTCGCTAGCCTGCTGCTTGCCCAGCGTGCCGACGAACCTGTCCAGGTTGTCGTTCATGCCACGCCTCGATACGGGCGCAGCGTCGCGGTGGAAAAGCGCTGCGCGTAGGCGTCGAAGACACCCATGCACACGGCCTTGCGGTCGCATTCAGCACACTCCGGCACATGCACACGTTTGCGGTCCGGCGCCCAGTTGTACAGGCCGTCGAAAACCACTTTGCCCGGGCGGCTCTGCCACTCGACAGTCACGCGGGGATCCCAGTGCAGGTCGTTGCTCAACATGGCGCGGTCTCCAAGGACGCACATCGGCACGCCAAAGAAGCGCACGATCGCCGACCTGGCTCGGGCGGGCACTTGGGGCAGCACCTCGGCCAGACGCTCCAGGGGCACCGCTAGGTCGTCATAGTGAGTGAGCCCACCGCCCTCCGGCGTCGTATTGCTGACCACGATCAGCCGCGCCCCCAAGGAGTCCGCCAACGCCACGGTGTCACCGAGCACGTGCACGTTGCGTTGCGTTACGACGGTGTTGACGTAGGCGCCAAAGGTCGGTTTGAGGCGCATGCAAAGGCGCAGCGCGGTCGTCACCGTGTCGAAGCTGCCTTTTCTTCCAGTGAGATCATCGTGCAGGTCGGCCCCGGGAGCGTGTAGAGAGAACAGCGCCTCATCGAGCAGCGGGAGTGCCCGAGCGGCAAACTGCTCGTCGGAGAGCTTGGTCCCGATGGTGCCGACGCTGGTCCGCATGCCAAGCTTCTTCGCAAGGGCCAAGGTCTCGACGAATTTCGGATGGATGGTCGGCTCGCCTCCGGTCAGGTGCACGTTTTTCACGCCGCGTGCTGCGTGGGTGCGCAGAACGGAGGCCACGCGGCCCCAGGTCACGGCATAGGGCCGGTAGTCGCGCATGCGGTGCTCTTCGGAGCAGAAGACGCAACGCTCCGGACAGGTGTACGTCAGATGTAGCTCCAGGCGCTCCATCACCTTGCCGCCGGGACCAATCCAAGGGCGCTCGGGATCGGATCCCGATGCGGAGCGCTGTTCCAGCTCCGGCTCCGCAAAAATAGGCAGATGTTTCACGCGGCTCTCCGACGACGACGGTAGGCGGCGAACTCGGAGTACAGGCTGTTGCAGAAAGACGTCAGCTCTTGATCGACTGCTTGCGTCGACTCCCATACCTCTGGGCTGAGCGCCCGCCGCAACAGTGCCGGAATGCCCCGCGCGCCGTCTTGCAGCGCTTGCGGCGAGGGTGGATCGTCCAGAGTGCCGATCTCGGTCTCCTTGAGCAGATCCGTCAGAGCCGCGGACAGGCCCAAGTTGTTCGGGTGTACGCTGCCGTCTGAATCGACGACCAGCCCAGTATTGAAGAACGGCGTCGGCGCCCAGGTGAATAGGTTGCGCACGTAGACGTAGCGACCACCGCGCCAGTGCTCGACGATGTCTTGGGCGATCTGGGAAAAGCCAACCCGAAGCGCCTCAAGCTGCTGTGGCTTCCAGGGCAGGTAGTAGCCCGGCAAGAAATTGAAGCGCCGGAAACCGAGCTGCATCAGGTGCGCGAAGTTGGCGTGAGCCGCGGCGGCGGAGGCGGGTGCAATCGTCTGGGTGATCACCAAGCGCGGCAATGCAAGCAGCTGCGAAAGCAGCGTGAGCACGTGATCGTAGACGTCAGCAACCTGGGGCAGTGCTCGACGCAGCCGGCGGTGATCCTCAGGGCGACCATCTAGGGACAGCGTGAGGATGGTCTTCTCGCTCTTGGCGATGGTGTCGAGCCACTCCTGGCTCAGGCCCCGTCCGTTCGTGGACAGTAGCCTCGTGCCCGGCGGCGGTCAATTGTTTGCAAATTTCATCCCCCCGGACGCATTGCCAGACGATGGCGTTGTGCAAAGGCAGGCCGGTTTCCCGGTCGAAGAG
Source organism: uncultured Myxococcales bacterium (assembly GCA_937872925.1). Taxonomy (GTDB): domain Bacteria; phylum Myxococcota_A; class Polyangia; order Polyangiales; family Polyangiaceae; genus JACKEA01. Next base: position 20,102 of record CALMUT010000147.1, read on the forward strand.
GACAAACGTCTCGCGCTGATTGGTGAGGCTGAGGGCCAGCAAATTATGTGCCTGATCGGGGTGGCGGGCTAATAGGGTTTCGACGACGGCGAGGGTATTGGTAAAAATCTCTTCCGCGTCGTGTTCC
>CALMUT010000148.1 GCA_937872925.1 uncultured Myxococcales bacterium
GAGGGGGCAAACCCCGGCGGGTCCCCCGGGCAGCGGCCGCTGGCTTCGTCACGCTCCCCCGCGGAGGGAGCCCCGCCCCGCCGCAGTCGCCGGCCGTTTCTACCCGGCAGAAGCAGGTGCCATGCGCGCTGCGCTCGAGGCAATGGCGCCCGTCTTCGAACGTCCAGCTCCCGCCCAGGCCGTGCTCTCGCCCCACGCCGGCTGGGTCTATTCTGGGGCGATCGCGGCCGAGACCTTCGCCCAAGTCGTCGTGCCGCAATGTGTGGTGGTCCTGTGTCCGAATCATACGGGACTCGGCGGCGCGCGGTCTCTTGCCCCCCGGGGTGGGTTTGCGATTCCAGGTGGGGTCGTGCCGATTCACGCCGCTGCGGCGGACGCGGTACAAGCCCGCTGCGGGCTTGTCGTGGATGCCCGCGCGCATGCGCGCGAACACGCTATCGAAGTGCAGCTGCCCCTGCTGCGATACTTTCAACCAGGTCTTCAGATCGTGCCCGTCGTGCTCGGACGCATGTCCCTTTCCGAGTGCATGCAGTTCGGCGATGCCCTTGCGCAAGCGCTCGACGCGCTAGCCGAACCGAGCTTGGTCGTCGCCAGCACGGACATGTCGCACTTTCTTCCCGCCGACGTCGCACGTGCGTTGGACCAACATGCACTGGATCGCGTGCTGGCTCTCGATGCGGAAGGATTGTATCGGGAGGTCGTTGAGCGCGAGATCTCGATGTGCGGATTCATTCCCAGCGCCATTGCGCTCCGCGCTGCCGTTGCACGCGGCGCTCGTGCCGCGCGTCTGGTGCGATACGCCAATTCCGGTGATGTTTCCGGCGACTACAGCTCCGTGGTGGGCTACGCTGGCGTCGTTGTGTCGTAGCCCCGCAGCGGCGTGCTACCTTTAGTTCACGATGTCGTCGCCGCTTTCTCCAGGGTTGCTCGTGGCAGCGCCCCCCCTTGGCGACCCGAATTTCGATCGCTCCGTTGTCTTGCTCGCAGCCCACGGGCCCGAAGGCGCTTTCGGCTGGGTCGTCAACGGTCGGAACGTCATGACCGTGCAAGAGCTATTGGTGCGGGCAGAAGTCACTGACCGAGAAGTCACCGTCCCTGGGGTGGTTCGGGTTGGGGGGCCGGTGGCTCCCGAGCAAGTTTGGTTGGTGTACCGCGCAAGCCAAAAACTGGCGGGCGTGGACGGACAGTTCGAAGTGGGCGACGGCATCGTCGCAACGGCGTCCCGCAAAGTTCTGGAGCTAATGGCCGAGGGCACCAGCCCGGAGGGAGTCATTGGATACATCGGGTACGCGGGCTGGGCCCCTTCGCAGCTGGAAGACGAAATCCTCGCAGGCGCGTGGTTGCCGACAGATGTGCACGCGGAGTTGATCTTCGACGTTCCCGCGGATGACGCGTGGGCCCAAGCCTACGAACGCGCTGGCACGTCACCGATGGCTTTCACCTCGCGCACGGTCGGTTCTGCCTAACGCAAAGCTCACCCTTCTGGATGCAAGAGCGGAACGAACAGACACGGAACACTCTCTTGCCAGCGCATGCCGTGTTCGCCGCGTGTGCCCACGCGCAAGACTTGATGTGCCCGGTCGCCTACGGGTATCGCGATGCGACCGGAAATGCGCAATTGCTTCGGCAGGTCCTCTGGCACCGCTTCAGGAGCCGCGGAGACCAAGATCCCGTCGAAGGGCGCGGCTTCTGCCAGGCCGTTCCAGCCGTTCCCACACAGAACCCGCACGTGGTGCATCTCCAGACGCTGCAGGGTCTCACTGGCGCGGGCTGCCAAAACCGGCGACAGCTCCAGGCCGGTGACCTGGGCTACGAGGCAGCCCAAGAGCGCTGCCGCGTAGCCGGAGCCCGCGCCGACTTCCAACACGCTATGGTTTGCGCGGAGTTTCAGTGCGTCCAGCATGATGGCAATCATCGAGGGCTGACTGATGGTTTGACCCTCGCCAATGGGAAGCGCCCGGTCTTCGTACGCGTGTGCGCGCTGCTCTTCGGGCACAAAGAGATGTCGTGGCACGCGCGCAAAGGCGCGCACCACTGCCGGCGAATACCCGGCGTTTGCAAGGCGCCTCGCGAGAAGCGCGCGTTGCTGGTCGAAAAACTCCGTCCCTTCCACGCGGAAGCAAAGTGCGTCACCACCGCGCCGAGTGCAACGGGTCAGTTGTCAGTCCGCCGGCACCAAGGCAGAGCTGCGCGCGGGTCGGCGCAAGTCTTTCGCGTGCTTCTCGCCGTCGCTATTGTCTTGGGCGCCGCAGCGCCCGCCCGCGCCGCTACGGGCTGTCCCCCAGAAATGGCACGAGTGGGGGCGTACTGTATCGATCGCTGGGAAGCTGCCTTGGTCGATCGCGCAACGAGTGCGCCGCTTTCGCCCTATTACCCGCCCAACGCGAAGAACCTCGCGCGCGTGCATGCCGTGTGGCAGGTCGAGCGTCTACTTCTGGGTAGCGACGACGCGCGCCGTATGCCGCTGCCGGCGGTGCCCGCCGTCCAGCGCTCGGGAGCGATCACGTTCATGGCCGTTTCCCGTCCGGGGGTGGTGCCCAGTGGCTATCTGAACTTCTACGAAGCACGCCGCGCCTGCGAAAACGCGGGCAAGCGACTGTGCACGGAGGAGGAGTGGACGCATGCCTGTCGCGGGAGTGCGGCGAAGAAACACGGCTACGCTGCGAACTATCAGGCGGGTCGCTGCAACGTGTTTCGGCCGCTGCATCCTGCCGTCGTGTTGCATGGGCAAGCCTCTCTCGGACACACGGATCCACGTCTCAATCTCGTGGTCGAAGAAAACCTCGGACCACTGCTGCGGCCAACCGGCAGCATGCCTCGCTGCGTAACGGTCTGGGGCGACGATGCTGTTTCAGACATGGTGGGCAATCTCGACGAATGGGTTGCCGACCCCTCGGGGGTGTTCTTGGGCGGTTTTTACGCGCGTTCTACGACCCAAGGCTGCGAGGCAAAAGTGGCGTCGCACTCTCCCGCCTACTACGACTACAGCTTGGGCACGCGATGCTGCCGCGACGCCGCGGTTACGCCTGGCCCGACCGCCCCAGCACCGTGATCAGCCGGCTGTGGGCCGTGCGCAAGCAGCTCAAGGCGCCCGCCTTCGGAGCCTGTGCACTCCAGCGCGACCAGAGCACCGCCACAATTCGGTCGTCACTGATTGGGCTCGGCAGGCTGCGGAACGCGATCACAGAGTCGTCGTCGTCCGTCCACGAAACCAGAACGTCGCGGCCCGGGGTATGGGCCAGCACCTTGCCGCTGAGTTGCAGCTCCTTGGACAATTCGATCCGAACGTGGCTGCCCACCTCACCGAAGCCCGTTCCAGCCCCTAGCCAAGAATTCTGCGCCCAGGCATCGGTTAAGTACGTATGCAGAACGTCCGGCGAAGCGGTGGCTCTGCCTTTGAGCCAGCAGACGGAACGACTCCGTCCTTGGTGGTGTTCGCAGTAGTGGGCCAGGGTTGCCAGGGAAAGCGTCCACGCGGAGCCGGTCCCGCGCAGCTCTTCTTCATCAGTGATCCCGCTGCACTCCAGGGCGACGCCCCCGGCTTCGATACAGAACGAGACCTGGTGCGCGCCCCAGGCAAGGGCGATCCGCTTGCCCGCGGTCAGTTCGGTCACTTCCACTTCAGCCTCTGCCCCCAGGGCCGGGTAGCGAAGGATCAAGCGCGACCCCTGTTCCACGCTGCCTTCGACTTCATCGGCCTGCCATGCCGTGAGACCACCGGGTCGCGAGAGTGCCTGCCACACGACTTCGCTGGGTGCGTTGATGGGCTGGACGAGGTTGAAGGATGGCATTTCTACCCGATGTGTAATCTTACAGCCTGGTGCGAATTATTCGGCGACTCTCTACGCAAATGTGGGTTTCCTGGCGGGAATATGCTGGATGGGGCGACCCTCCGCCGCTAGAACGTCTGCGCCCAGGGCTCGGAATCGCACTTTCCTTGAGTGCCCGAGCCGCCACGTCATCGCCTCGAAGATTCGTAGGAGAGCGTCATGATTCGTCCGCTACTCGCCGTGCCAGTGTTGTGTGTCGCCGTCGCCGCATGCGGCGCCGAGTCTACGCCGGATGCAGAGTTTCGCGTGAACGCGCAGGCCATCGCGGGGGGTGTGGTGGACACGGAAAACACTCACGTGCTCGGGATCTCATCTTGGAGCGAGCACGGCGGCGGCTTGTGCACCGGCACGCTGATCGCCCCGAACTTGGTGCTCACCGCGCGGCACTGCGTATCGCCAAGCTTGAACGAAAACGAATTTGTGGTCTGCGGGCAGAGCGGATTCGGTGAGCCATACTCAGGCAACGCTTTGCGTTTCACCCAAGACGTGAAGATCTCGTACAAGAGCAAGAACTGGCGTCTGGGCACCACCGTGCGCGTGCCGAAGGAAGGCAACGACACCTGCGGGTTCGATGTCGCCCTGGTGATCCTGGATAAGCCGATGGCTGGAGTGACCCCCGCCGTTCCGCGCATCGACGTAGAGCCGCAAGTGGGAGAGTTGTACACCGCGATTGGTTACGGCACGACGGACACCGGCGGCGGCGGTCAACGCATGTTGCTCGACGGGCTGCAGGTTCAGTGCACCTCGGGCAACTGTCCGTATTACACCCAGGTCCAGTCCACGGAGTGGCAAGGACAGACCGGCGTGTGCCAGGGGGATAGCGGCGGACCGGCGGTCGACCAGGACGGAAAAATCATCGGCGTCGTGTCCCGCGGGCAGGGCAAGTGCAGCAGTCCGACCTACGGTAGCGTGTGGGCGTGGAAAGACTTCATCATGGAGACGGCCCTCGAAGCCGCAGCCACCGGCGGCTACGAACCTCCGTTCTGGGCGCTTTCGGGTGTGAGCGACGATCCGAATCCGCCGCCCCCCGTCACGGAGCCCGAGCCCACGGGCCCCAAGGGGCCGGACATTCAAGGAGGACCCTGCGGCGTTGGGCGCGGCTGCGGTTCTGACTACGCTTGCTACGATCCCGGCGGTGGAGGAACCGCGTACTGCGCCGCGTTCTGTGAAGCCACGACGGATTGTGGGCAAGATCTAGTGTGCAGCGCGGACTTGGGCGTGTGCCTGGCGCCCGTGGCCGCCGCAGCGGAATCCGAACAGGGTGGCGGTTGCAGCGTGACGCTCAGCTCGGAAAACGGGCCCGTGCGTCCCGTTCCATGGCTGGTGGGCCTCGCGCTGGTGCTGCTGCGCCGCCGACGTCGCTAAGCAGTCACAGATCGCGCTACACTGCGGCACGACTTGGCTGTTTCGACTTCGACCGCGGCTCTGATTGTCGCGCTGGTGCTGAGCGCCGCGCTCGGCGGCTGCAGTTCCGAACAAGCGACTGACAAGCCCGACCATCGCCCCGTGCTGCCGCCACGAACGACCCAGCAGAGCTGTTTTGCCGAAGCTGCCTCGTCCACGGATCCGGCGGCGACGGACTCCACACCGGGCGCTGCCCCGCAGTTGCTGAGTGAAAGCGGGTGTTTCGAAGACGTGGCCCAGCTGCTGCCTGGACCCGACTTGATTCCTTTCGACGTTGCGTCCGAACTCTGGACCGACGGTGCCGCGAAGCAGCGCTACATGGTCTTGCCCCCAGGGGAGAAGGTTGTTGTGGGCGCTGACGGCACCTGGGCATTTCCCCTGGGCTCCGTGCTGATCAAGCATTTCAGCTACGACGTCAGCGGATCTCGGACGGTGGAAACCCGCGTTTTGCTGCACCGAACTACGGGTTGGGAAGGCCACTCATACGAATGGCTTCCCGATGGCAGTGACGCGCGGCTGCTCAACGAATGGAAGCAGGTTCCCTTCGAAACCTCTCTGGGGACCGTCAACCATCTCTTTCCGAGCCGCTCCAGCTGCGAGGCCTGCCACTCTCCCAGTGCGGAATTTGTGCTCGGGCCGACTACCGCTCAGATGAACCATCAGGTTCAGTGGCAGGGGGGCGCGGGCAACCAAATGGACGCCCTCGCTGCCATTGAAGCGATCGAGCTTCCCGCCGATGTTGTCAGCGCGGAGCTGGACCAGCTGCCTTCACCGAAGGACAAATCAGCGTCCCTCGAAGGGCGAGCGCGGGCCTATCTGCACGCGAACTGCGGACACTGTCACCGTCCGGGAGGCTGGGCGCCCCCAGAGCTGGATCTCGACTTGCGCTGGCAAGTCTCCTTTGCCGACACGCGTACCTGTGATGTGCCGCTGCAGTTCGGCACGCTCTTCGGTAAGAAGCGGATCGTCCCGGGAGATCCAGACGCCTCGGGTCTGCTCGACCGCGTGCAGAGCGACGGCATCAATCGCATGCCCCCGATGGGAACGGGACTCATCGACGCGGAAGGCGTCGGTGTCCTGCGCGCGTTCGTCGCTTCGCTGAAAGCGTGCCCGTAGGCGCGGGTGCAGCCGAGGGGGGTGGAGCCGAGGGGGATCGAACCCCTGACCTCCGCATTGCGAACGCGGCGCTCTCCCAGCTGAGCTACGGCCCCAAGGGAGCCGGGAGGGTAGCCGGCGCGCTGCCGGTGTCAACGAGATTCTGCGGCCAATGCGGTGGACACAGGCGGATCCGCCAAGACCGTTGACCCGCCGTGCCAGGTGGTTATCTTGCCGGCAGTTCTCGCGGTAGCTCAGCTCAGGCAACAGTCGAGTGGGCCCGCCGCGAGGGGAGCTGTAGTTGCCCCCGTGCAGCTATGGCTCGCCCCACATCGGAGAAGAATCATGGGCAAGATCATCGGAATCGATCTGGGCACGACCAACAGCGTCGTTGCCGTAATGGAAGGCAAGGAACCCAAGGTCATCGTGAATGAGGAGGGCGCACGCCTGACCCCATCCGTGGTCGCCTGGGACGAGAAGGGAGAGATCCTCGTTGGCACCATTGCCAAACGCCAAGCCGTCACGAACCCGGAAAACACCATCTACTCGTCTAAGCGCTTCATCGGGCGCCGGTTCGACGAGGTAGAAAAAGAGACCCATCGCGTTCCCTACCACCTTGTGCGTGGTGACAACGGTGACGCCTGGGTGGATGTGCGCGGCAAGAAGATGGCGCCCCCCGAGGTCGCCGCCAAAGTCTTGCAAAAGCTGAAGAAGGCTGCCGAGGACTACCTCGGCGAGAAGGTGACCGAGGCGGTCATTACCGTCCCCGCGTACTTCAACGACTCCCAGCGGCAGGCAACCAAAGACGCCGGCAAGATCGCTGGTCTCGAAGTGCGGCGCATCATCAACGAGCCCACGGCCGCAGCACTGGCCTACGGCTTGGACAAGAAGGCGAACGAAGTCATCGCCGTCTACGATTTCGGTGGAGGTACTTTCGACATCAGTATCCTCGAGGTCGGTGACAACGTGGTGCAGGTGATCGCCACCAACGGCGACACCCACCTGGGCGGTGATGACGTCGACATCTTGGTGATGGATTGGCTCGCCGCGGAGTTCAAGAAGGACACCGGCATGGACGTGTCCTCCGACAAGATGGTGATCCAGCGCCTGAAAGACGCCGCGGAGCAGGCCAAGATTGAACTGTCGTCCAAGCAAGAGACCACCATCAATTTGCCGTTCCTCACGGCGGATGCCAGCGGCCCGAAGCACCTGCAGAAGCAGCTGACTCGGTCGAAGCTGGAGCAGATGATCCGGCCGCTCATCGATCGCACCATGACGCCCCTAAAGAAAGCGCTCGAAGACGCCAAGAAGAAGCCAAGCGACATTGACGAAATCGTCTTGGTCGGTGGTTCGACGCGCATTCCCCTGGTGCAGGAAACCGTCAAGAGCTTCTTCGAGAAAGAACCCCACAAGGGCGTGAACCCCGATGAGGTCGTCGCGGTTGGCGCTGCTGTCCAAGGCGGCGTGCTCGCCGGTGATGTGCAAGACGTCGTGCTGTTGGACGTGACACCGTTGTCCCTCGGCGTGGAGACCCTGGGCGGAGTCATGACCGTCATGATCCCGCGTAACACCACGATCCCAACGCAGAAGAAGGAGATCTACTCGACTGCAAGCGACAGCCAAACAAGCGTCGAGATCCACGTGCTCCAGGGAGAGCGCGCCGAGGCACGGGTCAACCGTACTTTGGGCAAGTTCCACCTTGAGGGATTGCCACCTGCGCCGCGCGGGGTGCCGAAGGTCGAAGTGACCTTCGACATCGATGCCAACGGTATCTTGAGTGTCGCTGCGAAGGACACGGCCACAGGCAAGGATCAGCGCATCACCATCACCGCAAACAGCGGGTTGGAAGATTCGGATATCGAGCGGATGGTCAAAGAGGCCCAGGACCACGAGGCTGACGACAAGAAGCGACGTGATGAGATCGAGCGCCGCAACAAGTTGGACAACCTCTGCTACACCCTGGAAAAGCAAATCGCGGACAACAAAGACAAGCTGGAAGGAGCAGACGTATCTGCGCTCGAAGGTTTGATCAAAGAAGGTCGCGAGGCCGTCGAGAAGCAGGACGACGAAAAGGTCCAAGATGTGCTCGGACGGCTGGAGAAAGAAGCACACGGCATGGCCGAAAAGCTGTACCAGGCGGCAGGCACTGGCGCAGAGGGCGCTGGCGGCAACGGCGCGGGCGCCCCGGGTCCAGAGGCTGCCGAAGGAAGCGGCAGCGACGGCAAGAAGAAGGGCGACGTGATCGACGCGGAGTTCGAGGAAACTACCTGAGCGATCCCCTGATTGACGCGACTTGAAGGCCCGGTGATTGCCGGGCCTTCGCCGTTTGCAAAAGGTGCCCCGCTGGCTACGTTAATCCACCTCTCGTATTCGCCCTGGTCCGAAAAGGCCCGCTGGGCATTGGACCACCATCACTTGCAGGTGAAACGCGTCCACTACACGCCCATGTTGGGCGAGCCCGGACTGCGGCTGCGCTTGGGTAAGCTCCGCGGGAAAGTGACGGTTCCGGTGCTCATTGACGGAAGGGATCGCATCGAGGATTCCCTCGGCATCGCACGTTGGGCAGAGGCCCAAGGGCAAGCCGCGCCGCTCTTCCCGGAAAAAGAACACGAGCGACTCGAAGAGCTCGTGGCTTGTTCAGAGCGCATCATGGCGCTAGGGCGCGAACGCGCCACGGCTGTCGTCTCTGCAAATCCCAAAGCATTGCGTGAAAGTGTTCCGGCGCCTCTGAACCGTGTGGCCCCGGTGGCCCGTGTGGTCGGGTTCTTTGGCGTCCGCTACCTACGCAGCAAATACGTGCTGTCGGACAATACACCGGAGCGAATTGAGGAGCAGATGCGCCCGCTTCTCACTCAGGTGCGCGATGCCCTCGCGGAACGTCCTTATCTGCTCACGGACTTTTCGTTCGCAGACATTGCCGTCGCGGCGGCGCTTCAGTTCGTCAGCCCGGTGTCGGGACGCTATATTCGGCTGGGCACAGCAAGCCGCGGGGCATGGACGTCTGCGCCGTTGGCGGAGAGTTTCCGTGGGTTGCTCGACTGGCGCGACGAACTCTACGAAGATCGGCGCTGAGGGCTTTTTTTCTATCCCGCCCGCAGCGTGCGGCGCTAAGGAACGTTTCGAGAGATGCGTGACTGTGCCGTAGTGATTGTCGGGGGCGGTCCGGCTGGAGTGGCCACCGCGCTCTTTCTCACGAACGCAGCGCCGCAGTTGCTTGGGCGCGTGGTCGTACTCGAAAAGGAACACTACCCCCGGGAGAAGTTTTGCGCTGGCGGCATTGGTGCGCGTGGCGACCGTCTGTTGTCGAGCATTGGCGTCACGGTGGATGTGCCCAGCGTTCCGGTCAACGGGGTCGGATTCCGTGCGATGGGCCAGACCACGGTGGTTCGGGATGGGCATATCGGTCGAGTCGTGCGCCGTGTGGAGTATGACGCCGAACTCGCAAAGATCGCTCGGGGTCGGGGCATCGAAATCCTCGAGGGCGCCCAGGTGCGTGGGGTCGCGCGCGTGGACGGTGGCTTCGAGGTAGACAGCAGCCAGGGGGAGTTCCGCACTTCCGCGCTGGTGGGTGCAGACGGCGTCGGCAGCGTGGTGCGACGCAGTCTGGGTTTTGGCGCCACCCGCTACCGCGCACAAGCGCTGGAAATTGACACGGAAATGGTGGACGACGACTTGCCTCGGGACTTGCTCCTATTCGACGCAAGTCATCGGGAACTGCCCGGATACTATTGGGACTTTCCCACCCTCGTCGGCGGCCGCGAGATGATGTGCCGGGGCGTTTACTTGTTGAGCGCAGGCGCGCAGACGCCGGCGGTGCAGATCCAAGACATCCTAGAGCAGGAGCTAAAAGCACGGGGGCTACGCCTGGGGGACTATCGAAAGAAGCGCTTCGCCGAGCGTGGCTTCGAGCCCCACCGAGCGGTCTCTCAGCCGCATGTACTGCTGGTCGGCGAGTCCGCGGGCATTGATCCCGTCACCGGCGAGGGCATCGCACAAGCCCTGTTCTATGGCGAAACTGCCGGACGCTACTTGGCGGATCGTGTTCCGCGGGGCGTATTCGACTTTGCGGATTGGCCCGAGACCGTGCGCGCCAATCACGTCGGTCGCGACTTGTTGGTCCGGGAGCGTGGCGTGGCGCTCTTTTACGGGGCGGCGCGTCCGAACGTGGAGCGGTTCCTACATGCGTCTCCGGAGTTCGTTCGACTTGGGCTGCAGCACTTTGCAGGTAAGCCGTGGTCGCGGGTCCAGGTCGCGCGGGCCAGCCTCCTGGCGCTGGGGCACGCAGCTCGCTTTGGCCTCCATCGGGTCCTCGGCGGCGGCGCCAAGGCCGATTTGGACTGAATTTTCGGCCCATTGTCCCCGCCAGGGCCTCCGGGTTCAGCCGGGCGAATTTTGGTGTATGAACAGCGCGTCATGAAATCGCTTTTTCGTGCTCCTTTGGGCGCTCTCGCACTTTCACTTCCTCTCGCCTGCGGCCCCGGCGCGCCGTCGTCAAAGACCCCCGCCGACCCGGGCGCTCCCGGCGGAAACGCCGTTGTCGCTGAAGGGGACGCTCCGGATCTGAGCCCCGTCGCGGCCCCGGGCGACCTGTTCTTGGTCGGGCGGCTGAAGAATCCAGCCGCCGTCATGGACGTCGTCTCGAGCTGGGCGAAGCTGCCCATCGATTGGCGTCGCGAGCTGAGCAAGGCCGAACCGGGCGTGGAGCAGGTGCTGCATTGGGACGCCCCCGTCGAGGTGGCCGTGGCACTCGATCCTAGCGGACGCGGCGACGTGCCACAGCCCTTCGCCGTGGTGTCCGTCGGTCTCCGAGGTCTGCAGCCCGCCCTAGACATGGTCCGACGCGGAGGGGAGAGCGTGCGTCAAATTCGCGCCGGAGTGTACCGGGTCGGACGCGGAAGCCCGAATTGCGCGATGGCAGCTGCTGTCGGCGCGGCGCCGGCGCGTCTCGTCTGCGGGGATCGCGAAGAAGACGTGGATGCGTTATTGGCCTACGTGACCCGGGGGTTGCCAAACGAGAATCTGGGCGCCGCCGATATGCGCATTGAGGTGCGGGCTGAGCCGTGGCGACGCCGCTATGCCGCAGAACTACGTCAGGCCAAAACCTTGGCCACGCCCTTCGTGTTGCGAAAGATGTCCCTCGACGACGCGCGCTTTGACCGTCCGCTCGCCGATGCGGTGCACGCGCTCACCGACGAAGCCTTGGGCCTAGTCGAGGACATCGACATCGTGCGCATGGATGCGAGTATGAACAAAGGCCGCGGCGTCGCTGAGGCTACATTTTTCGCAAAGTTCCGCGGCTCTAATTCCTGGGTCGTGACAACCCTCGCGGAAACCTCGGCGCGTGCGAACACCGCGCCGGAGGCGTTCTTCCGCCTGCCCAAAGACGCCACCGCGGCGAGCTACACTGTGGGTGCGGATCCCAAACGTGCGGAGCCGATTCGCCGCAATTTGGCGGAACTCCTGGACGGTTTCCTGGCCCACGCCAAGGTGCCCAAGCGCTTGCGGGATCAGTCCGTCGCGCTCCTCGACGAATCTTGGACGACCGAAAGCGGCTCGGTCTATGCGCGCGGGGAAATCCCCGCGGCCGCCACCCGATCCGAGAAGTCCTCAGATCTGCAGCGCGAACAGATGCGTGTGGGAGTCGGTTGGCACATCGCTGCCATCGAAGAACCGATGAAGAAATACAAGGGGTACTTCGACCGCGTGTTGAAGCTGTACGGCGATCGACAACTGCGCACGCTGGTCGAAAAGGAAGCGCACATCAAGGCAAACGAGTGGCCCAAGCTTCGCGCCCGCGGCGGGCGCGGACTGCCGGCCGGTTCCGTGGTGTACGAGCTGACGATCCCAGGAGAGATGTTCATGGACTATCCGGATGACGGCGGTGCCGCCAAACCCGGCAAGCCTATGTCCGCAGTGCTGATCCTCGTGCCGGATGGGAATCGAACCTGGTTCGGAGTGTCGGCGGACGAGAAGCACTTAACGGATCGCCTCAACGCCGCCAAAAAGGCGGAGGCGGCCTCCACGCTGGCGAGTCGGGAAGGCCTGGCCCAGATGAAGTCAAGAAAGGCAGTGAGCCAAGGTTTCCTATCCTTAATGACCGTGCTGGGGTCAGTCCGATCCGGCATGTCTGGGTTCATGGGAAGTGGCGCCAGCAAGGAAGTGGAGCGCGTGTTCAACTCCATGCCGCATCACGGTGAGACCCCGATGCTCACGTCCTTCACGGTGACCAAAGGTTCCGCGCCAACCATGCATTGGACCATGACCGTGCCCAAGGAAGTGTTCGCCGACCTGGGATCCCTCGGTCCCGCCCTGGGGGCCGCGGCCATGGGTGGCGGGCCCTTCGCCACCAAGATGCCGCCCATGCCGCCGCCAGATCACTGAGGCGCTGGGCTCTGCAGGGCTGGTGGCGCACCGACGCGCTGCGGCATTGCCGGAAATTCGCCCAATCCCGCCACCTATGACACCTACTGGTGTCGCAGGATGTATGTGCAGCACCGACATCGCCGGTTTCCGGCCCTTCGCAGCCTTCTCGGGGCGATGGTCCTTGGCCTCTTGCTGTCACCGCGCGCAGCGCAGGCCTGGATCGAAACGTCTATCCGTTCCGATGCCGTGGTCCTCGACATTGCGCCGGATGGCCGCTCCGAGGTTCGTCACGAGCTAGTCATGCGCATCCGTGGCGGCCCCTTGAAGGGGTTCGAGCTACCCGGAGTCGACGCGGATGCCGACCCGCTGCCAAACGCCACAGTCAGCCCAGTCAACGGCGCTTCGGCGCGGGACACCCATCCACTGCTCATCGAGCGTCGGGACGACGGTACGCTTCGAATCGACGTGGACCACGACAAGGGCCTGCGCCGTGGGACGTACCTGTTCAAGTTCGCTTATCGTACCAATCTGGCGCAGCGCGGAGGGCTCACGCCCCGGGGCAACTTCGTTGCGCTGCGCTGGGTCGGGCCTCGATTCTCCGACGGCGTGGACTCGGTGCGTGTCGTATTTCGGGTTCCCGCGGCGACGGAGCCGCCTCAGCTCGACACCACAAGCTCGGGCCAGCAAGGCGCAGAGGGCGCCGGGGTCTTCTTGTCGACCTTGCGCCGCGCGCACGACAAGGACGAGCTGGAGGTGGTGCGGCCTCACGTAGCGAAAGGTGAGCCGGTCGTCTGGGAGGCATTGGCAAGTCGGCGAGCGTTTCCTGCATTTGCGCCATCGGAATCAGCGCCGGCTCCTATGACCCGTGCCAGCGCTGCGGTGTCGCCTGAGCGCCGGGCCTGGATGCTTGGCGGGCTGCTTTTCGTCGCCCTCTGCTATGCGTTGTTGGTGTTTCTCAAGGGCCGGGCGCTGTCCCGCTCGTCCGCCCAACGCGGCGCGGTGTGCCGGGCACTTGTGCCGCTTCCGCTGGCGGCGCGCGCGACCCTCTCGGGCGCACTGCTCGCTGGGGCGACGGCAGTGGCGCTTTCCACGGTGTATCCCACCGTCGCGGCAGCGCTCCTCGTGGCGTCGATGGCGCTGTCGACCCAATTGGCCCCCCGCCAACTGCCGGCGCCCCGCGCCCCGGGCAAATGGCTGCCCTTCAGCGAGGACGACGCCTTCGGCGTGCCCGTCAAGCGCCTGCCCGGGCGCTGGCTCGACGCCGGCACGCTGCCCGGGTTCTCCGTGTTCGTGCTGCTTCTTGCTTGCTTCGTGGTGGGCGCCCTGTGGCTGCTGCCGCGATCCGTGTATCACGCCATGATGGTGCTGCTGGCGTCAGCAAGTCTGTTGCCGGTGTTCCTTACCGGGCGCGGTAGCACGCTGCCGGCAGACCGGGCGCGCGCCCCAATGCGCGCACTGCAGTGGTTGGGGTCGCAGCTCAGAAAGTACCGCGGCGTAAAAGTGGTGCCTTGGGTGCGGCTTCCGGACGGTTGCGCGGAGGCAGACGAACTCCGCCTCTTGATCATGCCGAAGCATGCGCTGTCCGGCCTTGGCGCGATCGAGGTGGGGCTCGAATACGACACGAGCGCTGCCGGAACCCTGGAAATGCCCTGGGTCATTGTCCGCGCTGCAGAAGGATCCCGGGCCCATGAAGTACTCTCTACCCGGGTGACGTGCAGCCGCGGCCGAAAATCCCACGAGCGCGTTGCGGTGCTGTGGCCCGCGTTGCCGACGCGGCAAAGCAGTCTGGCCCTAGTGCTCGAACTGATTGTGCTGCTCAGCGAAACTGGCCGGCCTCAGTCCAAGAGCAGTGACAGGTCTTGGGGCAGGTCGTCTGCCACACTGAAGGCCGGAAGCGTGCCGTCTCCCGCCCACGCCACGTAGCTGGCATGCAGTGCGTGGCGCCCAGGCAGATCGAGTAAGTCTTCCGAGCCGTACAGCGCATCTCCAACGATGGGAGCGCCAATATGCGCCAAATGCGCGCGGATTTGGTGACGGTAGGCGCGGGAGACATGAACTTCGAGCAGGCTGCGTTCGGTTCCAACTCGAACCACGCGGTAGCGCGTTTCTTGTGCGCGCGCGCTGGGCGGGGGGTCGCTTTCGTACACGGCGACGCGGCGGGCACGGCGAGTGTCGGGCCCGACGAACGCCGCGACGGTGCCGCTGTTCGGCATATCGGTTCGAGAGACTACGGCCAAGTAGTGTTTTTCTATCGCGCTCTGGGTGAGGGCGCGGCGAAGCACTTCAAACGCGCGACCGGCACGTGCTGCCAAGAGCAGTCCGCTGGTGCCTGTATCCAGGCGGTGCAAGATGCCGGGCTCTCTCGGCGAGTAGCCCACAAACGCCATTTCCGGATAGTGGCTGAGCAACGCACCTGCCAGAGTGCCGCTCTCGCCCCGTAGAGGCGCCGTTGCCTGCCCCGCGGGCTTCCGAACGACGACGAAGAATTCGTTCTCTAAGCACACCGCGAGGGGCGCGTCCGGTTCGGCGGGTACGGGGCATGCGGCCTGCAGTTTGACCACGACGCTCGAACCCACGCGCGCCAGTTCCCCTTTGGTCGCGCGCGTCCCGTCGACTTCGACCCGACCATTCGCGAACAGCTCGCTAGCGCGTCGACGGCCGATCCCGCCGATGTGGCGCACCACGAGTTTATCCAGTCGCTCGCCACCCTCCCCGTCCAGCACTGTAAACGTCACATCTTGCATCACCACAGCCCGGAGACCCCTCCGCCCCAGGCGGGCACGGCATCGCCAGTGCTGTCAGTGGAGTGACCCACGACGCCGACCCAGGGCCGTAGGGGGAGCGCTGCTTGCGGCGGGTTCGGCCGGGCGGGGTCCGGGCGGGTCATCAGGTACGCGATGGTGCCGCCCGCAACCAAGCCAGCACCCGCGCTGGCAAGAAACGCTCGGTCCTTGCCCTCGCTGCGCTCTTCTCCAAAGAGCAGCGGGCTGGTGGCAGCCGCGCCAGTCAATCCGCCCAGAGTAGCGCCGAGATCGATCAACAGGACGCGCGACGCAGCGATGTGAAACTTCGTGGCCAGCGCTCCAAAAACCACCACGCCGGCCCCGGCTCCGTAGCCCATGCCGCGTGTGGGGGTGGTCTCTGTCGTGCCCTCGATGGCCAACTGAGTCGCGCCCCCCAGCAGCAGGCCAAAGGCTCCACCCGAGTGGGTGAGGGTCGCGCCGCCTTCGCCCATGCCCGCAAAGCTCAGGGAGGCCGTGGCCAGGGAGACGCCGACGCTAGCGCCGAGCAAGCCATACATGTAGCGATCGGACTCCGGGTCGACGCCATAGCCCTCGGCCAGCAGCACTCCCGACAGCGTTGGCCACCAGGCCCCTGCAGACAAATACCAGGCGTCACCGAGTCCCACATCCCACTCGTCCGCAATGATCATGGAACCGCCCAGGCCAATACCGGTTCCAAGAGCGATGAGCGGATAGGTGAGCCGGTCGTCGCTGGAGCCGGCGGCGCGCTGCAGCGAAAATCCAACGTAGCCACCGAATGCTGCGCTGTTCACGGCCAAGACGGCTCGGCCTTGGGAACGTGCAGGGACGGCGTAGTCGCTGGGGCGTGGCGCAGCGGGCTTTTCGGGGCTTGCTGCGGCAACGCTGCCTCGCCCGGCTTGCACCAGGTCCCGCAACATCACCATCGCGCGAATGGACACTTCCCGGGGCTCCAGCTCGAGACTGCGCACCAGCACGACCTGAGACCCGGGAGCCACAGCCACGAGCCGAACTCGAAAGCGCCCGCCGACCAGTTCCAGGCGGGGCGAGACCACCCAACGCTCCGCAGCGCGTGCAACCAGAGCGTCTTCGGTCAGGTCTCGGGCGCTAGCGGCCATGCGCTCGGATACATCTAGATTGAGGCCGAGATCCTGCGCGGCTTCCGAAAGCACGGCATCGAGTTCTCGCGCCCACTTCGACAAGTTCGTGAGGTCGTTTTCGTCCGGCTGAGAAAGCTCTGGGGGCTGGCCAGGGCGCTCAGCGGGAATGACCGTGGGCAAGAGCACGACGTCGTCGGGGGCTGCGCCCGCGTGCAGGGCATAACTGCTGAGGAAGGCTGCGGCCACCGCTGCGGCGGCGCTCTGCATCTGACGCGGGAGTCCCACTGCCGCCAAGCCTAGACGCGGGACGGGCGGGCGTGCAATCCACCCGAGCAAACCCGGGCAAATCAGAACATGACGGTGGCGTTCAGCCACGCGTCGAACGCATTTGAGTCGTCTACCAGGAAGCGTCGGCCCGGAGTATTGATGGCCGCGCGATAGTTGGGGTTCGGAATGCCCGTTGCCGAGTTGGTGGTGCCACCGAAGCTATCCGTGCGGGTCGAGCGGCAGGGGCCGGACTTGGAGATATCGTCGCTGAAGTCCGGATTGCAGGCTTGATCGAAGGCAATGAAGTGCGATTGCACGATCGTGTAGCCGCCGCCGAGGCTGAACTTGACGTACTCTCCGGCCTGCCAGGTGAACTCCGTCGAAAACGTGTAGCGCCCATGCTGCTGCACGTCGGTCAAACCGGTGAAATAAACTTTCTGCGAGCCTTCGTCGACGACGGAACCTCCGGCGCCGTCATCCATGTACCCGGAGAAATTTGGGTTGCGCAGGGTAGGGGCGTCAGTGGAGCCGAGGGCGTCGAAGAGCTCCGTGTAGTCGCGCCCCTCTGAGCGGTAGGTGCCCGTGAAACGGAAGTCCACCGATACGCGCTGGAACTGATCGCGCACTTCCCATGGGATCACGGCCATGCCGAGGATCATGGTGCCCTCCAACGGCGGGTGGTTCACCAAAGAGCCCTTGAGATCCGTGGAACCGTAGTCGCTGGAGTCATTCTGGAACTCGAACAGCGCTTTGAAGCCGCCGTACGGCTCGATGTACTTGATGCGCTTCGAGAGAAAGGTGTGCAATTCAAGCCCGGTGGTGCCGCGACTCACCCCCGCTTCTCGTTCACCGGAGAAGTTGCCCTCGAGGTTGTTGCCGTCGTCGCCGCTGATCCCGTTGCGATTGATGTCCGACGGGTACGCGCACTTTTTTTGCGGGCCGGGCTGATTCAGCCCGTTGGTGCTGGAGTTGCACGCATGCATCGGCTCCGACACGCTGAACCGGCCCTCCAGGCCCACCACCCAAGTTGGTTTCGTGGAGTCGCGGAACTGATTCATCAATGCGGCGTCCAGCCCGACGGCCAAGTATTCGATTCCGCTGCGCTTTGGGGACTCGAAGGGCAAGCTGAAGAGCTGCTCGCCTGGGGCGCCCTGCAGCACGATGGGCTGTTGAGTATCGCTGCCGTCGAGGCCTTCGAGCTTGCGGCTGTTGGAAAGGATGATCGGCAGGCGGAAGGTCAGCGCGATGTCCTTGAAAATCCCGATGCTCGCCTTTGTGTTCAATCGACTGGTGGTTTCCGTGTACTTCGCGACATTCATGGTGTCGGCGACGTAGCCGCCGGACGAGAGGCCGGGTTGGTTGATGGAGGACTCCCGGCGGATCTTGGCGTTCTTCCAGGTTTGCTGAAAGCCAAGGGACAGGTGCAGATCGAAGGGATCGTCTCCGTCAAAGGCGTCCACCACTTGGGTGATCTCCGCCGGTTCGTTGAGAACGGTCGGCTCTCCGGTCAGTGCCGGTTCGTCTGCCCGGCTGGCCGGGGCCAACGTCAGGGCCGCCAGCGCCGGTCCAAGGGTGGTTAGGAAAAACTTTTTCATCCCCAGTTGGCCCATCTAGGTCGCCTGTCGCTAGCGGACGCTAGCGGGGCACACCCGAAACTGTCAACGGCAGGTGTCACGGTCCTACCCTAGGTACACTGTTCCAGCGGGTATTTGCAGCTTTTAACGCGTCGGAAAGTCGGGTTTGTTCGGCCGGATCCGTCACCAGGCCCGCCGCAGCCCCCGCGGCGAAGCAGGCGGCCCGGGCTGCCTGCCGCGCCTTGAGGTGGCTGGCCGCTCGGGTCCCCAGGGGCCCGGCGTCCGGGCCGGGTGACTTCAGGACTGCTTTTGCCATTTCTTCCGAGGCCTTTGCCGCGCGCTCGCACGCTTGCAATAGCTCTTGGGCGGTCCCGGCGATCACCACGGTCGCTTTGGTCTTGCCCTTGGTGAGGTGATCGGGACCGCGCAGCTTGCTCCCCTCGGCAGTGGTCAGCCAGGCCTCCCCGGCGTTGACCACCACGGTCGCGCTCTTGCCAGTCACCGTGATGTCGATCTGCGCGTTGCCGTAGCTGACCGTCCCCCCGGGGTGCGCCACCAGCACCTGCGCGCCGGGGCGTGCGCCGGGACCGGCGACGGACCGCACTTGCCCTCTGCCCAGCAGGACGTTTTCTTCGCCCTCCACGCAGGGCCGCGCACGTGCGGGTCCCACGAACTCGACTTCTCGTGTGCTCACTCCGTGTCGCACCACGACCCGGGCGCCTTTTTCCAATTCGATGAAGCTGTTGCCCGTGAGGCCAAGACCAATTCGGATCGCCTGCCCGCCATCTACCCGCGCGTTGCCCGTCGCTTTAACGACGCGGCAGGTTGCGGCCGCCGGCAGCGGACGGTGAGGTGATCTGGGCGCCTTCGGCACGCTGGAGGCGGCACTTGGCTGGGGGCCACCTGAGGCTCCGCTGCCGGGCGCGTCTTTGGTCACTGTCGGTTTTGGATCATTGCAGCCAGCGATGAACCCGGCCGAAAACACGAGTAGGCAGAGTGTGGCCCTCACTCGTGCTCGTTTGCCGGATCCAACGACGGCGGCGGTGGAAGGACCAGAGTTTTTCGGTTTTCGTCATCCTCGTCGTAGTCAAAGATCTCGGCGGTGATGTCCTCTGCCATCTCCTCGCGTGCGCTATTGAGTTCGCGATTCGTCTGGGCCAGGCGGTCTCCAAGCACGCCTAGAAACTGCCACAGGAGCTTCACAGCGAGTTGGTGTTCCTTGCGGAGGATCTCGAAGAAGTCAGTGCGCCGGATGACCATGAGCTCGCTCGGGCCATCACTGACGACGGTGGCGGAGCGTGGTTGGGCGCGGATCAATGCCATTTCGCCCACATGGTCCCCTGGGTTCAGGGTGGCGACTTGAGTGCCGCCAGCGAGGACCTTGAGTTTGCCGTTCAGCACGATGAATAGTTCTTCGCCACGGTCACCCTCTTGAATGACCTTACCGGCGTCGGCGTAGGGCAGGACGTCCGTAACCGCCAAGACGCGTAGCAGCTCACGATCGTTGAGGGGACGGAATAGGGGCATGCGCGCCAGCACGTCGCGCTTGCGCTGCAGCCGTGCCGCCCGCGAGTCGTCCCGGGCGCCGATATTGCCGACGGTGACGACCACCGCTGTGATGTTGTCGCCACCGCCGCGCGCATTCGCCTCAGCAACGAGGCTTTTCACGGCCGTTTCGGCGTTCGGGGTTGCGACCAACTGGCCCAGGCCCGCCAGATCCTCTTCGAAGTAGCCGCTGAGCCCGTCCGTGCACAGCAAGAACCGATCGCCTGCCACCACGTCAACGACAAGGGTGTCCGGCTCGCAGTGTTCGTACACGCCCACGGCGCGGGTCACGGCGTTCTTCGGTGCCAGTTTCTCGACCTTCTCGCGGGGGATTTTCTTGCGTTTGATGAGCTCGTTGTAGACGTTGTGGTCTTCGGTCAGTTGCTCCAGCATGTCGTTGCGCAGCAGATAGACGCGGCTGTCGCCGACATAGGTGATGAACGCTTCCTTCTCTGCCAGCAGCACAGAAACCATGGTGGTGCCCATGCCGCGCTTTTTGGGGTCCTTCAGGGCTTCCGCATGCACCTTGCTTGAGGCGCGGTTCACTGCGAACTCCAGCATGTGGATCAGGTCACGCTTGCTGACCCGATCCGCACCCGTCTTGCCATCCAGATAGTCTTGCACGAGGTCATGCTCGCGCTTGACCTCCTCGTGCAGCGTGCGCACCGCAATGGCACTGGCCACCTCACCCGCCGCATGCCCGCCCATGCCGTCACACACGACGTACAGGGATAGTTTCGGATCGACGAGGTAGTTGTCCTCGTTGTGGTCTCGCTGCCTGCCAACGTCGGTGAGCGCAGCAAACTGGGCCACGGGTTCGCTCATTGCGTCCCGAACCATAGCGGACGTCGCTCGACTCGGCTACCGGAACTCAGGCGGCCCGCGGGCCGCCCAAGATCGAGCTAGCGCCGGATTTCGCGACCACGACGTGGTCCAGCAGTGTGATGCCCACCACCTCGCACGCGGCCGCCAGGGTTTCGGTCATGGCCACGTCTTCGGGGCTGGGCTCCGAGGCACCGCTGGGGTGGTTGTGCACCAGGATGATCCCAGTGGCCGCGTCACGCAGGGCCGGCGAAAGCACGTCCTTCGGGGCGAGGGCACAGCCATGCAGTCCGCCGCGTGCCACGCGCCGCGCCGCGCGTAGCCCGTTCCGGCCATCCAGGGTCAGCAGCCAGACTTCTTCGTGGTCCAAGTCAGCCAAACGCGGGCGTGCCCATGCCACGACGCACTCGAAGCTCTCAATCACTTCCGGCACAACGTCCAAACCGGCCAGAGTCGCGCGGCGCCCCAGTTCCAGAGCTGCGCACACCCGGCGCGCTTCGGCGCCGGACAACAGGCTGCTGCGGCGCAGTCCATGCTCCCCCAGGCGCAGAAGCCCCCTCAGTCCCGCATGCTCCTTTAGCAAGCGTCGGGCCGCCGGCAAACGCGCGTCGTTGAACAGCGCGCTGAGCAGCTCTGCATCAGTCAGCGCTTCGGTGCTCGTGCTGCGCCTGCGCTTGCGTCTACTTTCGAATACGGCAACATCCATCGCCCCCGACACAGAGCACGTGTTGTGCCAATGGGGTTTCGCGATGGATCTGCCGTGGCCTGGGTGTCTTCGCCAGGCCGTCGCCATGGCGAATGGCCAGTTCATTCGACCCGAGCGCCGGCTTCCGGAGGGAGGAGGGCCACAAAGGCATTCAAAGCGGCTTCGACCCGGTCTTCCTTTCGCGAGTCGAAAGTCACTTTGGTTTTGTAGCTCTCGTCGAACCACTTTGGATAAGAGCCCACGTCGACGCGGGGGTGCTCGCTGACAATGGCGTCGAGCAGCGGCTTGAGGGTCGCTTCGTCGAGGTTGGTGAAGACGGCCCGGCTGAAGAACGGCTCTTGGCCGCGAAGGTGCTCGCGAACGACCGCCAGCTTCATCCGAAAGATCTCCGGGACCCCGGGGAGAATCCACACATTCTCGTACACGATGGTAGGCCACTTCACGTCGCTGCCCTCCATCAGCAGCGCGCCCTCGGGCTTGAGAGCCATGCGTAGATGGCCGTCGGTGAGTTTGTCGCCGTAAGCGTCCGAGAGCAGCCGCTTCAGTTTTTCGTCAACAACCGCTTTGACGCCAAACCCCTTGCTGATGCCCTCGATCGTCACGTCGTCGTGGGTGGGCCCGACGCCCCCGCTGGTGAAAACGATGTCGTGACTCTGCGCGAGACTGCGGGTTTCTTGCGCGATGACGTCAATGTCGTCGAAGACCATCACCGCGCGCGATAGCTGGATCCCAAGGGCTCGCAGGGTCCGTGCTAATTCGACGAGGTTCGCCTCGTGCACTTTGCCGCTCAAAAGCTCGTTGCCGATCAACAGTGCGGCGGCGCTGCCGATGACACGCGGAGTCATGATTCTTCGTCGAGCTCTTGGGTGACGGGTTTCCCATCGCCGTCGACGCTCAGAAGTTGTTCGACACGTTTCTCGGCTGCGTCGAGCGTGGCTTGGCTCTTGCGCGCCAAGCCAACGCCTTCCTCGAACAGCTTGAGAGACTCTTCTAGGGGCAGTTCCCCCTCTTCCAACTGATCGACGATGTGCGTCAATCTGCGCAAAGATCCCTCGAAGCTGGAGTCGTCAGCCGCCTTGCTGCGCTTCTTCTTGGTATCCCCTGTCACCGCTCACCTTTTCTTTGTGCTGCCACTTTGTGCGGAGTCGTCGCCGGGGGCAAGCACCTCTCGGGATGTCTCGAACTCAATCATGCCTTCGGGGAATCCGAGTGCAACGACCGCGCCGTCCGGGTCGGATACCAGCGGAAGCGTCAGCCCCGTGGGCGCGCGCACGCCAACGGCGCGCACGGCGATCGGCTGGCTACTGGCCGAAAGCTCTGCCCAGATTTGGCCCGTGCCAATGGGCCAGGGTGAAATCCGGCTTCCTCCAAGAGCGGCGCGAGCCAGACCGCGCACCGCGAGATCCGGATCCAATGCCGCGGCGTCGCGCAAGACACGGCGTTTCACTGACTCCGGGCGTTGGGCAAGGGAAAACACGATTGCGTACCGGGTCTGCTGATCCGGCTCACGATAGTACAGGCGGTGCATCAATCCGACTGCGGACGGCGCTCGGCTCTTCGCTAGGCCCAATACGGTGTGGGCGCGAATGGTCGTCGCGTTTGAAGCCAGAAGCTCCTCGATCTTTTTGCGTAGCCTGGCGTCGTCACGGGAGGCCAACGCCCGCGCGGCCAGGGGCGCCGCGACACCTCCGGTGTCGAGCAACGTGTTGAGCAGCGTCGATGGCACCTGTGCACTCGCGCCCAAATCCACCAGGCAGCTGCTAAGCGCAACGCGCATTCGCGCTGAAGTCTCCCTCGAAAGGCGATCGCAGGCATGCACCGAAAGCGGCGCCCGGGACGCAAAGCGGGCGACCGTGGCAGCGACCGCTTCGTCTTTGGAGTGGATGAGTTCCTCGGCGTGGCGAGGGTTGGTTGCGGCCAGCGCCCAGGCAGCAGCCGCGCGATCTGAAACGCCAGGGGAGGGCAGTAGTTTCTCTGCGACGCTGCCTAGACTCGCCGGCGCGTCGCCGAGTTGCACGGCGCGCAGTGCCCCCGCGCGGAGCGCCCACCGACGCGCTGCGCCTGTACCCGCCAGGGCTTCGTCCAAAGCTCGCCGCGCGGCGGCGGTCGGCATTTGGCCGAGCGCCAGGGCGGCTGCCGCGCGGTCGCTGCCGCCCAGTAGGGTTTGGAGATGCTGGGCCGCCGCATCCGCGTTGGTCTGGCCCAAAATGGCGATCAGTTCGGCCGCGTCGTGTCGTTTTTCGCTCAGTAGCTTGATCAACGCCGGAGCCATGTCGGGGTGTGGCGCGTCGGCGGCCAGCGCCAGGGCGAACTCGGCGCGCTCCGGCAGCGCCAGGTCTTTCGAAACCTGTAGCGGACCATCGGGGGCCCCGGCACGCAGGAGGATGGACAGCGCCGCATGTCGCAGGACGAGAGAGTCCTGCTTGAGCCAGCTTCGTGCCAGGGCCACGGTCTCGAAGCCGCCCAGCCGCGTGAGCTCAACGGCGGCTGCTGCGCGGATCTCCGGAGCCCCGCGTCGGACGTAGGCGCGCAGCGTATGGAAGGCGCGCTGGTCTCCGGATTGTCCTAAGAGCTCGATCAGCGTGCGCGTCGGAGCCCCCCGCGCTTGCAACAAGGGGGTCATGTCCCGGGGGGGGTGCGCGAGCAAAGCGTCCATCGCTGCGCGTGCGGCAGGCCCTTGTTGTCTTAGGGCCTGCCCGAGCAGCAACAAGCCATCCCGGTTGTTGGCTTGGGCCAGAGCGAGAGCAGCCGTGCGGCTCGCGAGCTCGGCGATGGGATCCGAAGGGTCGTCGCTCGACGTGCCCAGCGCGCGGGCGAGCGCTAGTCGCGCAACCGGCTTCTCCGCGTGGGGCGCCAGAGCGCGTACTGCTGTCCAGCGCTCCAAAGATGTCCGCGCCGCACCCCCCGGCTCTAGAGCCTTTTCTAGCGCATCGAGTGCGACTGGGGTGGCGAGTTTGCCGAGTCGTTCCAGGGCGCGCACCCGCTGAGTTGGGTCGCTTTGGGTCAGTTGACGTTGCGCGAGTCGCACGCCCTGGCGCGCAGACAGGGCATCCGAAGGCGCCTTCTTTTTCACCGGGATCCGCCGCGTCTTGCCCTTAACGGGGATACGGCTGGTTGGCACCGGACGGGGGCGCGCGGCGGGTCGTCGTGGCTGCGCCGCTGACGTGTCCGCGAAGGAGATGCAAAACAGCAGGGCGAGCGAGCCGGCCCAGCGTCTCACGGCGCCTTTCCGCTGCCTGGAGTCGCTGGTGTGGTTCCGCTGCTGGGACGGGGGACACGCCTGGGGATCTTCAAGCGACCCTTTGGTTTCGGAGGTGCCAGAACGAGGATGCCGATCCCCCGCTGCGCAGCGTCCGGCTGGTCCTTGACTGCGGCCCAGCCAACACTCTCAGCGGAGTCGTCTCGATGGGTCAAACTCCGCAAAGCGTACACAGCGGCGAAGGACTCCGTGAGTGCTTTCTGTTCGCCATCAGGCGTCTTGCCGGGGCGAACGCCCACGAGAGCGACCCAATGCGGGTTGGCGTTGAGCACCTGCGCCAGGGCGCGCAAGCTCGGTAGTGTCTTCGGGTCCACGGCAGCGCCGCCTTCGGACGCCACGACCTTCGGCGCCAGGCGGAATTTCAGGCGTGCCTCGTTGTCCTTTTCACGGTGGTCGACACTGAGCAGCGGCTTTGCACGCTGATAGGCGGGCTTGTCGTCGTCCGGGTCGGGGCAGCCGTCTTCGTCGTCGACGCCATCGAAGTCCTCGGGTGCGTCCGGACATTTGTCCGTGGAGTCGTCGAAGGTGTCGCCATCCTTGTCGGGACTCGGGCAGCCGTTCAGTGTGGCGTCGGAACGTTCGGCGCCAGCTTCCGCCGGGCAAGCGTCGTCTTCGTCGAGCACGCCGTCTCGGTCGTTGTCGGGATCCGGGCAGCCGTCTTCGTCCTCAAAGCCGTCCTTGTCTTCGGGCTCGTTGGGACACTTGTCCGCTCCGTCGAGTACACCGTCCCCGTCACTGTCGCGCACCGGGCAGCCGGAGCCTTCGCCGCCAGTGTTCGGGCCTGCCTCGTTGGGACAGGCATCTTCGGTGTCGGGCACACCGTCTGCGTCATTGTCCGGATCGGGACAACCATCGTCGTCCTCAAATTCGTCTTCGTCTTCTTGTTCCGTCGGGCAGCGGTCTTGATCGTCGGGCACGCCATCGTCGTCGTTGTCGAACTCCGGACAGCCGTCATGGTCCTCGAAACCGTCTCGGTCCTCGGCCAGTTCCTGGCACTCGTCCTTGTCGTCCGCGACGCCGTCACCGTCCTCGTCGTAGAAGCGCGGCGCCCAGCCCAGCCCAAACACGCCGCGAAGGACCGGACTGCCCACCGCGTCATTGAGCGGCAACTCGGCGCCCGCCAGAATGGACACGTCTCCCACGGCGTATCGTGCAGAAACGCCGGCCAGAACCGGAGACTGGGGACCACTTCCGAAGGACGGAGTGAGCGCCACTTGGCCCCGGGCTTCTGCGGTCCACGTCCAGCGGCCCTGACGATCCAAGCCGAAGGCTTGCGGCCGCACAGAAACGCCGATGCCCCAAGGCAGATCGTGTCCGAATTCTTCACCGACGAAGCGCTGCTCTTCGCCGCGGATCCGCGCACCGGCGGTCGCCTGCAAGGCGAGGGCAATCAGCCGCAGCTCGCCCAATAGGCGAAGCTCGCCGGTGACCGAGCCATCGGCGACGTAGGAGCGTGAATCGCCCGTGGGTGCGGAAACGCGCCCCAACGCCGCGAGTCCGAAGCCGCCGAGTCCGCTGGTTGGGATCATCGTCGCCTTGGCGCCGAAGGCGGCGTCACCCAGGGCCGTTTGTGGCAACGCGCCATCGGCCAGCGTAGAACTGGTGTCGTCGCCGTTCTGGTACAGCACACTTGGCAGCGCGATGTTCACCGCCAGGCGATCACCGATCCCCAGCGAGGCGACATAGTCCAGGCTCAGTTGGTGTTCCACGGGGATGGACACACGGTCTCCGTTTGCGTCCTCCAGCGTCACCAGCCGATACGCATAGCTGGCGATGGCACCCACGTTCCAGGCCAGGGGCCCTGGCGTCGCGCTCGGCTCCAGGAAGAGGGATCCTTTCGGATCTGCCGAGGGGTGGAAGTTGCGAAGGTCGATGGACGGTGCCGGATCCGCCTGCGCCGGCAGGGACACCAGCAACGGCAGCGCCCAGAACAGGAGCGAGGCGCGGGAGCGCATGGCCCGGAAGGTTAGTGACCTTCGCTGTCAATTACCCGAAAAAAGAACCTGCGGGCGGTTCTAGGGGCTCGCTGGCTGCCTGACCCGCTCCGCCACGAGCCAAAGCGCCGCCGGCCTCGTCGCCTTTCCAGGGGATTTGGCCCGCAGCTCGTCGCCTGCCTCCCAAAATGCCACCGGGGGGCGCGCTTTGCTTGCTCTCTTCGGACTCTCGGCGTAGTCGAGCCGGCGACCATGGACGCCATTGTCATTCGCGGCGGCCGGCCGTTGTCCGGGACCATTCGCGTCAGTGGCGCCAAGAACGCCGCCTTGCCGATCTTGTGCGCAACGCTTCTTTCGGATGGGGAGAGCTTGCTGCGAAACGTTCCGGGCCTGCGTGACATCGATACCACCGCCGCGCTGCTGCGCTTCTTGGGACGCGACGTCGAGGTCAACACCCCGGAGGTGCACGTTCGCGCCGCGACGCGCCCGCCGCGCCCGGAAGCACCCTATGAACTCGTGCGCCAAATGCGCGCGAGCGTGCTCGTCCTTGGGCCGCTGGTGGCACGCTACGGCAAGGCGAAGGTCTCGTTGCCGGGAGGCTGCGCGATCGGCGCGCGCCCCATCGACCAACACTTGAAGGGTCTCGAAGCCCTGGGGGCGAGAATCTCCGTGGACCACGGCTACGTGGTTGCGGAGGCTCCGCGTTTGAAGGGTGCTGAGATCGTATTCGACCTACCGACCGTCACAGGAACCGAGAACCTGATGATGGCCGCCGCACTGGCGAAGGGACGCACGACCCTCGTTAACTGCGCGCGGGAGCCGGAGGTCGAAGAGCTCGGGCGCATGCTCAACAAGATGGGCGCGCGGGTTGAAGGTGCCGGCACGGCGATCATTGTCATCACCGGGGCCGATGAGCTGGCGCCCTGCGACCACGCGGTGATTTCGGATCGCATTGAGGCCGGAACCTTCATGGCCGCCGTTGGCGCAACTGGTGGCGATGTGCTTCTGGAGCACGCGCCTCTTGAAGACCTCGAACCCGTGGTGATGAAGCTCCGCCAAGCCGGCCTGTCCATCGAGCGCCAGGGCGAACACGTGCGGGTGGTTCGCGAAGGCCCCTTGCGTGCGGTGGACGTGACGACGGCGCCCCATCCCGGATTCCCAACGGATATGCAGGCCCAGTTCATGGCCATGATGACCGTGGCCGAGGGGCGCAGCGTTCTGACCGAAACGATCTTCGAGAATCGGTTCATGCACGTGCCGGAGTTGTGCCGCATGGGCGCGGACATCGACACGCGCAACAACACTGCCTTCGTGCAGGGCGTGAAGCAGCTTTCGGGGGCTTCGGTGATGGCGACGGATTTGCGCGCCAGCGCCTCTCTCGTCATTGCTGGCTTGGTAGCCAAGGACGCCACGACGGTGCGACGCGTGTACCACCTCGATCGCGGATACGAGCGCATCGAAGAGAAGCTTGCCGGTGCGGGCGCAGACATTGAGCGTGTGCCGCTCGAGGGCATGCCGTGAAGCCACTGCGAGTGGCCGTGCCGAAGGGCCGTGTCACCCGCGCGGTCGCCAAGATCTTCGCCCAAGCCGGCGTCGACGCCAGTGCGCTTTTGGCGGACGACCGGCGCCTCGTGCGCGAGAGCGGTGATGGCCAGCTCAGCTTTGCCCTGCTCAAGCCCGACGACGTGCCGACCTACGTGGAGTACGGAGCTTGCGATATCGGTGTCTGTGGCCGCGACGTGCTTCTGGAGCGTCGCTACGACTTGCTCTGCCCTCTAGACTTGCAGCTGGGCAAATGCCGCTTGGTGCTGGCAGCGCCGGATGGCGCCGGACAGGTCGACGCGCCCCGGGTCGCCACGAAGTACGTGCATATGGCCACGGAGTACTTTGATCGGCTCGGGATCCCGGCGGAGATCATTTTTGTGCAGGGCTCCGTCGAGCTCGCCCCGCTGACTGGACTCAGCGACTACATCGTGGATTTGGTCGAAACTGGCACCACCCTCGCGGAAAATGGGTTGGTGGAGCGGGAGACCATCGCGCACATCTCCAGCGTGCTGGTTGCCAATCGGTCGCAATACAAGCTCCGACACGAAGAGGTCACGCGGGTCGTGGAACAACTGCGCGGCGCTGTGTCGGAGAACTGAGCTAGGATCTGCGGCCATGATTGGCAAGTGGGTCTGCTTGTTTGGGATCGGTGGCGGCGTGCTCTTTGCCTGCAGCGCCGACGATACCGGTAGCGCGAAGACTCCGGGGCAGGGCGGGGCCGGGGGAACTGCCGGTACCAGCGGCACAAGTGGCATTGGCGGCGGCGGGGCGAGCGGAAGCGGCGGAAGCGGTGGTGGCAGTGGATCCGGCGGCGTGTCGACCGGCGGTGGCGGCGTCGGGGCAACGGGTGGCGCTGCGGACGCCGCCACTGACGCCGATTCGGATGCGGGCGCAGACGCCACGAGCGATGCGGGCGCAGACGCTCCGTCGCTGGACGCGAGCGATGCGGGTGCAGACGCTCCGTCGCTGGACGCGAGCGATGCCGGCGACGTCACGCCACCCGTGGTGGTGTCGATCACGCCAGCAGATTCCGCCTCCGGCGTCGCGACATTGCCGAGCATCGTGGTGACGTTCTCGGAAGCGATGCAGCCCGCGTCCCTGACTGCCAGCACGACAGGCACCTCTTGTTCCGGAAGCTTGCAGTTGTCCGCGGACGGGTTTTCAACCTGCGTTCCCCTGGCCGGCGCGCCCACGCCCAGCGCCGCCAATACGGTGTTTGCGGTCGCTCCGGCGATCGGCCTGCAGAGTTTGGGCAAGTACCAGCTGCGCGTGACGACTGCGGCAAAAGACGCCTCAGGCAACCCGCTCTCGGCGGACCACACTCAGCCCGCTGCCTGGACCGTCCGTTACCACCACAGCATCGTGATTGACGGCAACAACGACTTCACTGCTGACGAAACGCTCTCGACGTCTACCACCGGCTACACCGCGTACGCCGCCTGGGACGACACGTTCTTCTACGCTGGGCTGAAAGGTCCAGACGTCTCCAGCGCTTCCGCCACGAAGTTCTGGGTTTGCTACTTGGGCTCGACCGCCGGTACCACCACTGGGGTGAGCTACAACACGCAGCAGCCAGGTCTGCCGTTTGCGGCCAAGTGGCATGTGCGTTGGAAGAGCGACAACACGTTCACCGACGCGCTTGTGTTTGGATCGGCATGGGGGCCTGCAAGCTGGAGCTTCGCTGGCGACATCCTGCAAAAGAACGACTATGTCGAGATGCGTGTGGGCTGGACGGACTTTGCCGAAACGATCACGACGCTGAAGTTTGCCACCTACATGCTCAACGAGCAGGGAAGCAGCGAGTTCAGCTATGCCGCCGCGCCCGCCGCGGCCTTCACTGACTCCTACGACGCGGATGTCGCTAAGTACTTTGCCTTCGACCCCGCAGCGAGCGTCACGCCAAAGCAGTCTCCGATACTGCCCTGAGCGGAAGTGTTCCCCCAGTTGCGCGTCGACGCTCAGCGCACGCGTTCGCGCAGCAGGTAACGCCCCAGAACTTCCAGATGCGCCAGGTGCATGGTCTCTGCGCGCGCGAAACTCGTGGCGGAAAATAGCGCATTTGCGGCGTTTTTCAGGTCGGGAGGGCTGGCGTCGACGAGGGCGTCCTCGATGCGGTTTCGGACTTCGACCGGAAGTTCGTTGGAGGCTGCCAGCACGTCCGCCGGAATCGGTCCAGCGCGTTTGAGCACGCGAACCTCGCTGTCACCCCAGCCCGCGCGAGCGACGCCACCCTTCGCATCCAGGTGGACATAGGTGGCGCCGACGCACTCTCCGTCCGCCAAGACCGCGCGCACCATCGCGTCATGGCTCTGCGCGAAGGACTGCTTCGCGAATACGACGTCTGGATTGATGCCGTCTGCGCGCAGCGCGGCCCGCATGACCAGGTACCCGGAGGCGCTTTCAGCGTTTACCCAAACGGCGTGTGCCTGACTGAGCGAAGCTGTGCTGGTGATGGGGCTGCCAGGTCGAGTGAAGAGCGCACTCCAAAACCAAGATTGCTCTCCGCGAATCGGCAAGGCCACAGGGGATGCGTCTTTTGGCAGCGCCGCGAGAGCAAGCACGGGTGGCAACCAGGCCAGTTCGACCTCGCCCAATCGGAGTCGGCGCAGCAGCCGGTCGTAGCGAGGCGCCGCGTAGGGGACCACTTCCAACCCGACTGCGTCTCCCAATGCGGCGCAGAAGGCGTCTAGCTTAGCCCGCGTGGGTGCGATGCTCGCGTGGTTACGACGCCGTTCGGCGCGACCCAGTTCGCTCAGGGAAACGCCCATACGGATGCGCGGTGCCACAGTCTGGGGCTAGTCTGGTGCCGCCCTGCGGAAAAGGGGCGCCAGCGGCCCAACTGATAGAAATCGTGTACTCTCGGCGCAGCATGTCCGGAAGAGCCCAGCTCCTGTTCGCCACGGCCTTCGTGGCATCGAGTTTCTTGGCGGGAGGCTGCAACAATCCCGACGGCAAGCCTCCAGGACGCCCCTTCGGCGGCACCGGCGCCGTCAGCGGCTGTACCGATGGGACGGGCGGCAGCGGCGGCGTCGTCGCAGACGCTTCGGCGACGGGAGGCGCGGCCGGTTCCGGTGGGATGGCGGGGGCCGGCGGATCCGCGGCGGCGGCCGGAGGCAGCGGAGGCAGCGGGGCCAGCGGCAGCGCGGCGGCGGCTGGAACCCTCGGCGATGCTGGGCCAGGTGGCGCCCCCAGCGCCGGCGGCACTTCCAGCACGGGCGGCGCGACGGCCGCGACCGGCGGTTGCGCCGGTTCCGGTGGCGGAGCTGCGGGCCCGAAGTACGACCTCTCGGGCTGCGTGTTCAGCCAGAGCTGCGACCAGGTCTTGCTGTGTGAGTCCCACACGAAGCTCAATGCCACGACTCAGACCAACTGCACTGGCAGCTATGCAAAGGAAGCCTGCACGGTCGCGGAACCCGTTGGGGCTTGCGTCGTCGAAGTTGGCAACCAGTGCCATGTGAGTTGGCCATCGAGCAGCTTCTTCACGACCGACAAAGCGGAAACCGAGTGCAAGAAGGGATCCGGTCAGTTCTTGCCCGCAGGCCGCTGCGACGTGAAGATGCGATGTGACGGCCGCGCGTCGCTCGGCACCTGCGTCGACTATGGCGCAGGCTACACCGCATCAGCCGTGAAGAGCGCTTGCGGCGCCGCTGCATTTACGGCGGGCGACAGCTGTTCTCAGAAGGATACCGTGGGCAGCTGTCTGATCGCGGACGGGAAACACTGCGCGACGCTGTGGTACGACTCCGACGCGTTCGGGCTCTCCCAAGCTCGCGAAGAGTGCCTCCAGCGCGGTGGCCACTTTCTGTCACAATAGCGCGGCTCAGTCCGCTGCCGCGGGCTGCGCGGCGGCGTCCTGGCAGCAGCGAAAGCTTACGAAATAATAGCGGAATTCCGGTTCGTGGCTGGTGGTTACCGGGCGACAGGCATTGCGCACATGGCCCCAGGCGCCGCCTTTGAGCGCCGCAAACACGGCGCGCTCCTCGGGCCGGTCGCGATCGGCCATGGCCCATTCGTCTACGTTGCCCGTCAGATCAAACACGCCGTAGTCACTGACGCAGTCCGGCTTTTCGCCGCTCATCACGCCCTGCCACAAGCGGTCCAACTCCGGTTTGCTGATCTCCGGATCGTCAGAGTAGATCTTTTTCAACGACGGGTTGATCCAACGATTGTCGATGTTGCACTTGTCTGCAGAGCGCGCGTAGCCGTAGGGGAAGGGCTTTTCGTCAGGGCCCTCACATGCGCTCACCCACTCACTTTCGTAGCAGAGTCGTTTGCCCTGCGCGGCGCACAAGCCCATGGCATCGTACCAATCGACCATGACCGGCGGGCGCGCGCCCTTCTTGTTTGGATACTCGTAGGTATCGATGCAAAAGTTCAGGGGAACGCGTTTCGCCTTGCAGGTTTGCGCTCCTTCTTTGAAGCGGTGACAAATCGAAATGTGATTGGACTTGTCATATTCATTCTTGAGGCAGAACCGCTCCATCTCAGGGCAGAAGTCGTGCCGCACATGCACCATGCCTGGCGGGCATGCCGCCTGGGCGCTGGCGCTCCCGTCATGCGCGGCGTCCCTCGCACCGACGGCGCCCGCGCCTGCTTCCGGCGAGTTGGCTTCTGTCTGCGCCGGGCCGGGTGAACCGAGCGGGCCCGATGTCGCCGGCGGCGTCGGAGGGCTGCACCCGCCGCTAGCGAGGACTCCCGCCAACCACAGCGCGCCGAATGCGACGGCGGCTCGAAGGAGCCGCCCGGGGGGAGTGGGCGCGTGCCTCATCCCCACCGGGTTAGCCTTTTGCCGGCAGTTCCTCAACTTCCTGCGTCGGGCTTCGGCGCGTCCAGCACGGCATGAAGCTTGATCTTTCGCAGCGCGCGCGGGCCAATTCCCCGCACCCGCAGCAGATCATGCATGCGTTTGAAGCGGCCCAAGCGTTCCCTGAGCCGGACAATTGCCTCCGCGCGCTTCTCTCCGACGCCCGGCAAGCGCGTCAGCTCGGACGCGTCGGCGGCGTTGAGGATCACTTTGCCGTCGCTCGTGAGTCCGGGTGGCCGCTGCTCGTCGTGCCGGGGGCGCGCCTCGCTTTCCTCGCCGGACTCTGGCTGTTCGGGTGTGGCAGGAGCCGCCTGCTGTGCTTGCGGCTCCGGCTTCATTTCCGGCGCGGGAGATGGCGCAAGCCAGACGGAGTTTATGGCTTGCAGGCCGAGTTCGCCGCGCAACGCCGTTTCGGCGCTGGGCAGGTGCGCGAGGGACGCGGCCGCTCCCACCCCGGCTAGGGTGAGAACGCCGGCCACCACCGCGAGACCCCGGAGGATGAGCGAATGCGCAACGATGGGTTGCGCCTGCGCGGGGGCCGGCCAGCGGCCCCCGCCGTGGAGATCCAACTGCGCGTCGGTTTGCACCGGTGCGCGTTCTTCCACCCACGCCATTGGTGAGCCGTTAGGATAGTTCCACGTACGCGGACTCACCGTTGCTGCGCCGCGCGGATGGCGACGAGCTAGCCGAATCTTCGCGAGGCACGTAGTCGCGGATTTGCATTTCGCCGTTTACGGGGATGGCGTCTAGCTTGACGTTCAGCGAGCCGTCGCGATTGACGAACGCCACACCCACGCGGTTCCAGTAGTTGCGCCCGTCCCGCTCGTTGATCACGTACACAATCTTCACTTTGCTGTCTTTCATGGTTTCTTCCTTTGCGTTGGCCGAAGTGGCCGTGTGTCCTTTGGCCATTGCGACTCCCGTGCCGACGCCAAAACCCTAGGTTTTGCTTGAAAAAGCCCATCTCTAGGGCTGGCGGATTGGCCATTCGCCGCTGGCGAAGCGCCAGGCCCGGCCGCGCAACACCTCGCAACGCCCTGCGGCATGAGGGATGATGCGCGCGCATGGGCGAAAGGCCGCTACGGAGCGA
The DNA here is from genome assembly GCA_937872925.1 of uncultured Myxococcales bacterium. GTDB lineage: Bacteria > Myxococcota_A > Polyangia > Polyangiales > Polyangiaceae > JACKEA01. The sequence goes on from CALMUT010000148.1 coordinate 34,101, forward strand.
AATCGCAGGAGTCGAAATTCGGCGAGGATTGTCTGTCGCGCTGCTGTGCTGGGTATTGGTTGCCGTGGCGAGCGCCTGCACCCAACTCCTAGCCACCCATGCCACCAGCGCTGCCAGGGCGGATCCTCGAGTCGCCCAAAGCGTGCTTGCCGTCAGTTCCCTCGCGACGCTGGTGTATCGCTTGTTCTACAGCTTGATGACGGCCTTCGTGGCCGCGGGCGCCCTTCGGATAGCGCGCGCCAGCGCCGCCACCGTGCGGAAGCTGTTCTTGGTCGCAGCGGCTGCGTTGGCGCTCGCCGCCGCAACCAACTTGATCGCGCTTGGCGTGGGCGACTCCGGGCTGCTGCTGTCATCGTATTGGGTCATGCGCGCCGTGGGCGTGGCGACGCTGCTATTTGGGTCGTATCAGCTCGCTCGACTCAGAGGCATGAGGATCGGCGCCGTCGCTGTCGCGCTGGGCGTGACCCTGTATTTCGCAGATCTTCTGGTTCCTGTGTTGGAGCTGAGTGGGACGGATTGGGGGCGGGCATACCCCTGGGCCGCGCGCGTGCTCACGCTGCTGCCCCAACTTGGGGTCACGACGGTGTTTGCATGGCTTTGCCTCGCGTTGTTCCGGCTGCTTCCACAGCCAGAGGGAGGGGAGCAAGAGGAAGGAACGAGCCCGACGGGAAAACACCGAGCAACCGCTGCCCCCGCAATGGCCTCAGAGCCGCCGGGAAACGAGGACGCGGAGCCAGCCAGCGCGGAGGACGAAGCTGCGGCTCAGCCATCCGAGGCCAGCGCTGCGCTACAGGAGGAGCAGGATGGCGACCGCCTTGCGGCGAGCGCTCAAGTGGGCGTGGTGTTGCTCTCCCTGTGCGGTTCTGCACTCCTGCCCATTTGGGACGTATTCGGAGACGAACGCGTCGTGGAAGGTTTGGCGTCGCAGCTCTACGGACATGGTGCGCGCGGCGAGGGCACGTCGCTTCTCGTGCTGCTGATCCCGGCCATCGCGCTGGTCCTGGCGCGCGGGTTGTTCCTGGCCATCCCCGCACAGCCCTACCGCGCCCGTGGCATCTTCGCGGTGATGGCAATCCTCGGTGCAGCCTACGCGCTGCAAGCAGCCCACGGTTTGGCATTGTCTCGATCCCATCAAGCGAGCACCTGGCCCAACTGCGAAGCGTCGGCGCGGGTGAGCGACGCTCCTCCCGACGGCATTGCTGTAGCCCGGAACTCCGATGGATCCCCGTGCCTGCACCTGGCCGAGCGCCCGGGGGTGATGCACTCTGGAAAACACGCGGTGTCGCTGCGGGACGGCATCGTGAACATCGCAGTGCGGTTCCCCGGGGATCGCCTGCGGTTCTTTGGTGGCACGCTGGGTGCGCTGGCTGCCCTGGGCTGGGCTGGATGGCTGGTTTTTCGCCTGGAAGAGTGAGCTGGCGGGTGCTGCCGGGTCAGCCCTTGGCGCCCGCAAGCTTGGCCTCAGAATCGGCCAGCCGGGCCAAAGCGTCCGCATGCAGCAGATCGGCTTCTTGATACTGCGCGCTGGCGAGGGCCAACGCCGCGTCGATGCTTGCCATGTCTGTGGCTGTGCGCAGCCCGCTGCTTTGCGCTTGATGCTTCGCCACCTTCAGCGCCTTCTTCATTTCTGCGCGGTGCTGTTCGGCTCGGGCCAGATCGGCACGATCTCGTTCAAGCCGCTGCGCATAGAACGCGGCGGCACGCTCTCGCGAAAACGTCGACAGCACATCGATCTCATCGGAGAGTTCGTTGATCAGGGCTTCCAGCCGCTCGAATTCGGATTGGCGAGTTAACGCGTCGTCCTCGACCGTCGCCCGGGCGGAGGCCACTTCCGCCGCCGCCCGCGCCCCGGCGATTTGCACCTGGGCCTGGCTTGTGCCTCGGGCGAGCTCCAGCTCTGCGGCGTGTTGAGCCTTGATTTGATCCAACCGGTGTTCGTGCATCGAGTGAATCGCTTTGAGCTCTTTGCGCACTTGCGCTAGCTCGCCAGTCAAGGCGTTGATTTGGGACTGAGCGGCCTGCAAGGGGTCCCGCTGATTCACTGCGCACCGGTTCCTGCGCCTGACTGTGAGCTCATGCCGAGGCGATTATGCGATCCCGCGCCGGCCCACGTCGAATCTGTGGCGCATTCTTGTGGTGCGTCGCGGCGCTCAAAACGCTCCGGCCCCCTGGGCGGAGGCACTTGGACGTTGCCTCTGCGCCCCGGCGGCGCCCCCTGCTGCAGGTTCCGTAACGTCACAAACCCGAGGGATTCCGCACCCCTACGCAGGCGAATTTGCTTGGGTTTTGGGCTCGTGTTACCCCGTGAATCCCGGAGGATCTGCGTGATGACCGACAAAAAACTCGCCCCCCGTCTGACGCGTCGCGACGCCATCAAAGGCGCCGCCGGCACTGGTGCTGCGTTGGCGCTCTGTGCCGAGTCCGCTGCGGCCTTGCCGGAGCCCGAGACCCTGGTGGCGAAGCCGCCGGCGGGCTTCGTCCCGATGTCCATTCCGGGCAAGGTAGTGAAGGTCTCCGCGAAAGGCGATTTCAAGGATGTGATGCAGCCCAACTTGCTCTGGCCCAAAGAGGACGTTGCCAAGCGGCTGGTCGAAAAGGCGATGATGGAGTTCACGGGCGCCCCCAATTTGGCGGCTGCCCTTGGCAAGTTCATCCACAAGGACGATCTGGTCGCCATCAAGCCCAACGGCATCGCCGGTCAGAAGGGCCACACCATGGCCACTAATTTCGAGCTCATCCTGCCCGTCGTTGAGGGCCTGATCGCGCTTGGGGTCCCCGCTGAAAAGATCATGGTATTCGAGCAGTTCCCGACATTCTTGATGGGGACTCGCGTCGGTGTGCGCAAGTGGAAGCTGCCCGAAGGCGTGCAAACCGGCACCCACAACAACAAGAACCATCCCATGCAGGATGTGCGCATCTACCAGGGGATCCCCACGCGCTACGCGAAGCAGTTCTTGGAAGCCACCGCGGTCATCGACATGAGTCAGATCAAGGACCACTCGATCTGTGGGTACACCGGCTGCCTCAAGAACATCACCCACGGCACCATCAACAATCCCCACGATCACCACGCGCATCAGGCAAGTCCGCAAATTGCCATGCTCTACAATCACCCCATCGTGACGAGCCGCGTCCGGCTGCACATCACGGATGGCTTCAAGATGACTTACGACAAAGGGCCGCTGGACAAAGATCCCAGGACACGCATCCTGCATGGCGCGGTCTACGTCGCCACGGACCCGGTCGCACAGGACATCGTGGGCTGGAAAGTCGTCGAAGAGGAGCGCAAGAAGCGCAACCTCAAGACCCTCGCCGAGGTGCGGCGGGAGCCGCGCTACCTGCGCACAGCGGGGGAGCTTGGACTCGGCATTGGGGACGAAAACCAGATCCGGCTCAAGACATTCGAGGTCTGATCGAAGCTTTTTTCCAAGAGTACTTGGAGATTGGCCTGTCTGGCGCTACGTTCCGCGCCCTCACAGCCTGCTCGGTATCGTCTGCCTGCCTGTCTTTCAGCTTGCGGAAAGCCGCTTTCGACTACGGTTCTGTGTGCGCAGCGGCTGCCCGTTGCACCCCGCTTGATGACTACGGCTGCATTCGATTGGGTTTTGGTTGAAGCCGATTTGACTGAGAGAGACAAGTAAGATGAATACCCGACTTTATGTTGGCAACCTGGCATTCCACACCACTGAGGACGCGCTCAATCGCGCTTTCTCGGCATTCGGCGAAGTTCAAGAGGCCACCCTCGTCCTCGATCGCGAGACGGGCCGCTCACGTGGCTTCGCGTTCGTGGCCATGGCAAATGCCGAAGACGCACAAAAAGCCATCGCCGAGATGAACGGCGCTGAGCTTGACGGTCGCGCTCTGCGCGTGAACGAAGCTGAAGAGCGTCGCCCACGTGGCGGCGGCGGCGGCGGTGGTGGCGGCGGTTTCCGTCGCAACGATCGCGGCGGCGGCGGCGGCGGCGGCGGCGGTCGCTGGTAGCAGATGCCGGCTTTCCTGGTGCAGCGGTCTGATGCCGCTGCGCCTGGGTTAGCCTTCCCGAGATCAAGATGGCGCGTTTTCGAAATCGTCAGTCAGAGGCCCAGCAGCGCAGCGCGGAGCGGCGTCGACGCGAGGATGAGGCCCCACGCCTGTTGGAAGAAGTCCCCGCACTGAAGTCCCTGTGTCTTCACATTCAGGAACACAGTGCGCACGGACCCATCGGCGAGTCCAAGTACGTTCGCCACATTCCTGTAGCCAATGCACCCGCGCTCGTGGAGCTGCCCTGCATGGATAGTTATTGTGAAGACGGTGGCCACGACGTGACACGCGAGATATTGCGTGCGCTCGCCTCCGGGCAAACGCACTTCGAGGGCGAAGACTCGTGCCGCGGCCATACTAAGACCGCGGATTGCCGGCGCGTATTGCATTACACCGCCGACGCGACCTACGCCTGAGGGCAGCAAACGCAGCTGCTTTCCCGTCCCGGCGCGGGCCGGATGACAATGTGGGACGGCTCCCTTACCCTAGGGGTGGGGCCACCGGGTGCAGAGCGACGCCGATCAGTTGAACGTGCTCGTCATCGATGACGATCCGGGAACGCGCGGACTGTTGGTGGATCTGGTGCTCAGCCGTGGGCACCAAGCCGTGCCTGCGGGCTCCGCAGAAGAAGGCCTGAATCTACTCGTCAACTGGAGCTTTCAGGTCGCGTTTCTCGATCAGCGACTGCCCGGAATGGAGGGCCTGCTGCTTGGCGAGTATCTGCGGCGCAACAATCCGGACATGACCATCGCGCTCGTCACCGGCGAAGACGACTCTCGCCTGGTGCGCGTGGCAAAAGATCTGTCGATCCGATTCATCGCAAAGCCCTTCGATGTGCAGTTGATCCACGACGTCTTGGACGAAACCATCAGTGGTGCCAGGCAACGGGAGGAGCTACGCCGGCAGCAAACGGACGCGGAGTTTGCTCCGGTATTTGCTCCGCATGCCGCGTCCATCGCCGACGCCTACGGGATCCCAGGTGTTCCAGAGCGCATCGAGAAACGCTTGGCCGAAACCATCAAACGGCGCCTCGCGGATCTCAAGTCCGTTGGGCGCTATACGGAGCAGGGCAGGGTCATCGCTCTCTCTGGGCTGCTCACCGCGCGCGTGCTGGGTTTAGACTTTCGAAAGCTCTCTGCCTCCGGCACGTCGCTCTTCGCAGAATACGACGAAATCATGCGTAAGCGGGGTCGGCGCACCGAGTTTGACGAGCCCGCTGACGACTAGTGCGGTGTGGCAGAGAATGGGCAGGCCAAGGAGCCGCCCAGATCGTTTGCTGAGCTCGCGCGTACCACCGGCGCAGGGAGATCAGACTGATGAGAAAGAGCGCGCTTTTGTTGGGGTGCGGGGCAGTACTTGCGCTTGCCGTACCGGTTCATGGACGCAGCCCAAAGAAGGACGACGATCGCGAAATTCGTCAGCCTTTCGCGCCCAGACCGAAGCTGCGGGCGGCTCCGAGCATGGGCGCCACCCCCGGGGGAGCGCAGGACATCGATTTTGCAAGGAGTCGCATTCTTGCGGGTGAAGTCCCGCACGAAAAAACCTTCACGCCCGAAGGGCTCTTGAGTCAGCATGACTTGCCGCTGCCGTCGACGCGCAAGTGTCGCGAGATCCTGTGCCTGTCTGGCGCAGCCACCTCCGCGTCCCTCTTAGCTCAGCCCGAAGTCCGCTACCTTGCGCAATTGGGTTTCGCTTCGAACCTGGATCCGAAGACTTGGCGGCGCAAACCACTGAACCTCGTGGCCGTCGTCGACAAGAGTGGCAGCATGAGCGGGGACCCCCTCGAAACCGTGAAAGAGAGTCTGCGCCACATCGCGACGCAGATGACACCCCGAGATCGGCTTGCCATCGTGCTGTACGGGGATCGCAGCCATGTGCACCTGGCGCCGACACCTCTTAGCCGTCGCGCTGCGGTGCTGTCGTCGATCGCTCAGATCCAGAGTGCGGGCAGCACCGCCATGGAGGAAGGGCTTCGCGTCGGCTTCGATCTGGCGCTACGCAGCAAAGCCGGGTTTGCCGGGCTCACGCGGGTGATGCTGTTCACCGACGAGCGCCCCAACGTCGGTCGTACGGACAAGGCGAGCTTCATGGGCATGGCCCGAGAGGCCAGTCACAAGGGCGTTGGCATGACAACCATCGGCGTCTCCACCCACTTCGGCGCCGAAATGGCCACCGCCGTCAGCAGCGTGCGCGGTGGCAATCTATTCTTCTTCCCGGATGCGTCGAAAATGAGTGCGCGTTTCGCTCGGGATTTCGACCCCATGGTCACGGAGCTGGCCCACGACATGAAGTTGGTGGTCACTCCACGCAAAGGATTCGAACTGGTCGGGCTGTACGGGGTGCCGGGAGAAATGGTCGAGCGCACCAAAAACGGAGGTCTTTCCATGAAGATCGAGACCATCTTCTTGAGCCGCGACAAGGGTGGCATCTTTTTCGGATTCGCTCCGAAGGCCGGGGCGTTGCCGGCTCCCGCGGGCGCCATTGCCGATGCGAAGCTGCAGTATGTGGACACACAGAAGAAGCGCGTGCAGGACAGCGTGGGCTTTCCGCTGACCGCAAGAAGGCTCGCGCCCCTCGGCCTGGCCCGCGGCGCTCTGTTGATCGACCAAATCACGACCCTCAAGCAAGCGTCCGTGTTGCACGGCCAGAAGAACCAAACCGAGGCAGCGTATCGCCTCGTGCGCGACTTGCACAAACGCTTCCGCGATACTCGCATATCGGGACTCGACAAGGAGCGTGCGCTGATTCGGAAACTCGACGAAACCTTGACACGCCTCAGCGGCCACAAGGGCGAAGGCGGCAGGGTGATCGCCCGCGACGCAGTCAGCGGTCTGCCGCACTGACCGAAACCCATCTGGAGCTGAAGGGGACACGCCGCAAGTGTGGGCTGAATAGACCCAACCGCTCGGCGCATGTGGCAACGCCCCCTCCAGCGGCGCAGCGCCCTTCAAGCGCCGGCCGCAAGGAGACCGCCTTCTCCGGCGAGATAGCCGCTTAGGCTAACCCGTCGGGCGCACTATGCTCCCGCGGTGCTTGCAGAGAAGATCGGAGTCTTTCGCTACGGGGGCCGCGCGATTCGACTGGTGTGGCTAACGAGCAGGGGATTGGCCGTCGCGCTGTTCGTGCTTTCGCTGGTGGGCGGCGTGTTGCCCGCCGCCGTGGCCTGGGTGGGCAAGCTGATTGTCGACGCTGTCGTAGACGCGATGGCGCGTGGTTCCGGACTGTCCCTTTCCGAAGTGGCCCTCGGCGTGGGCCGGCCCGCGCTCTACTACGTGGCGCTCGAGGCGCTCTTGGTTGCGTTGATCGCGGCGAATCAGCGTGCGCTTTCCGTAGTGAGTTCTCTGCTGCGTGCCTTGCTAGGCCAACGCGTCAACGTGATGATCTTGGACAAGGCCATGGAGCTCTCGCTCCCGCATTTCGAGGACTCCGAACTCTACGATCGCATGACCCGCGCACGGCGAGAGGCGTCGTCGCGACCTTTGAGCCTCGTCATGAAAACCTTTGGATTGGTGCAAGCCGGCATTGCCCTGATCAGCTTCGGTGGCCTGTTGCTTGCGTTCTCCGGTCTTGCGGTCTTGATTCTGGCGCTCGCTGCGGTTCCAGCGTTCCTGGTTGAAACCCGCTTTTCTGGTGAAGCCTTTCGCCTCTTCAAGTGGCGCACTCCCGAAACGCGTCAACAGATGTACTTGGAAACCGTCTTGGCGCGGGAAGACTTTGCCAAGGAGGTGCAGCTCTACGGTCTCGGGCCGCGCCTGCTCTCGCGTTACCAGGAGATCTTCGAAACGCTCTTTGCTGAAGACCGCAAGCTGACCCTCCGGCGTGGCGGGTGGGGCTACGTGCTGGGGCTGCTCAGCACTCTTTCCTTTTACGGCGCCTACGCCTGGATTGCGCTCAGTGCCATGGGCGGACGCATCAGCCTGGGCGAAATGACCATGTACCTGCTGGTCTTCAAACAGGGGCAGTCCACTCTCGCATCGGCGCTCACCGCGCTCGGCGGCATGTACGACGACAACCTCTACCTCTCGAATCTGTACGGCTTCCTGGACGAAACGGTGGCGCCGCAGAGCGGCACGGCGACGGTGGGCGATCAACCAGGCGACGGTATTCGTTTCGAAGGCGTCGGCTTCACCTATCCCGATGCCGAGCGGCCCGCTGTGAGCGACATCGATCTGCACCTGCGTCCGGGACAGAAGATGGCGCTCGTCGGCGAAAACGGTTCGGGCAAGACGACGTTGATCAAATTGATGACTCGGCTCTATGAGCCGACTCAAGGACGCATCACCCTGGACGGTCTTGAACTCTCCGCCTGGGATCCAACGGCGTTGCGTGCTCGGATCGGCGTCATCTTCCAAGACTTTGCGCGGTATCAAATGACCGTGGGAGAGAATATCGGCGCCGGCGACGTGCGCGCCTTCGACGACGCTGCGCGCTGGAAAGCCGCAGCGGAAAAGGGCTTGGCAGACCCCTTCATCACGGAACTACCCCAAGCCTACGAGACGCAGTTGGGGCGATGGTTCAAGGGCGGACGCGAGCTGTCGATCGGACAGTGGCAGAAGATTGCTCTGTCACGAGCGTTCATGCGCACCCAGGCAGACATCCTGGTGCTCGACGAGCCCACCGCAAGTATGGACGCGGCAGCAGAAATGCAGATCTTCGAACGCTTCCGCGCGATGACTCAAGACCAGATGGCGGTGCTGATTTCCCATCGCTTCTCAACGGTGCGCATGGCCGATCAGATTGTCGTCCTGGGCGGTGGCCGCATTTTGGAACGTGGCAGTCACTCCGAGTTGGTGGCGCAAAGCGGCCACTACGCGCACTTGTTCTCGCTGCAAGCTGCGGGCTATCAGTGATGGGCGCGGCGCGAGCGCGTAAGCGTCATCCGCGTTACTGCGGAGTCTTCGGCTCAATCACACTCGCCGCTCTTGCACACATTCGATCCCGAGCAGTGCGTGCTGCTCAGGCACTCCACGCATAGTCCGATGTTGGCGTCGCAGTGCGGAGTGCTGGCGGTGCAGGCGATGCTGCCGCACGCCGGGTAGCACTTGAATCCCGTCGGGTGACAGCCCAAGGACGCGACGCCACAGTCGGAACTCGTCACGCATTCTTCACATTCGTTCCGGGTGGGATGGCAATACTTCTTCGAATCATGGCAGTCCGCACCGGTGCGGCACTCGACGCAGTTTCCTTCCACGCAAAACGGCTCCCCGCCGCCGCAGACCTTGCCTCCGCAACTGCCAAACACGCCGCCGGAGCCGCCGGACGCGCCGGAGCCGCTGGAGCCGCCGGACGCGCCGGAGCCGCCGGACGCGCCGGAGCCGCCGGAGCCCGATGCGCTGGAGCCGCCGGAGCCGCCGGAGCCGCCCGACGCACCGGCGCTGCCGCCCGATGCGGCCACGCCGCCGGATGCACCCGACCCGCTCGCTCCCGACGCACCTCCGGTGGCACTCGCGCCCGCAGTCCCGCCGCCACTCCCTGCCGTGCCGCCGACGGCGCCAGCATCGGGCGAGCCGGCGTTGAACTCGTCGAGGGAGCGCGCCGAGCAAGCGGTGAGCGCCACCACGGTGCCGACGATCAGCCAGGCCATCAGTCGCATCCTTTGAATACTACGCCGGGCTGGGTACCTTGCACACGAAAACCCATGACCCGGTTCTGGGCCGCCGGTTGGAAATGTCTTTGTTCTGCTCCCCTTGGGTTGGCCGGGTCGTGATGCGGATCGTGTGGACGCGCGCGTCTCCGCGTGGCCGCCCCCCGCCGCATTCCGGCGGGAAGTGGGCGGCCGCGGCGACAAAGGCCGCGACCCAAAAACACAAATTCGGGAGAAAGCGCAGGCGGCGGGAGCCAGCCCCTTGACGGGCATCTTTTCGACTGTATATTGAACGCATACAGTATACAGTTGCAGGAAATGCTGGCAATTCAGGTCGATTTTTCGAGTGCGGTCCCGGTCTACCGCCAGATCGCCGACGAGCTTCGGGCGTTGATCGCCCAAGGACAGCTCGCGGACGGGGCGGAGCTGCCGAGCGTGCGGGACTTGTCCGGCCGCGTCGGCGTCAACCTGAACACCGTCGCGAAGGCTTATCGCATCTTGAGCGACGAAGGCGTGGTCGACTTGCGCCACGGCTCCCGCGCCAAGGTGCAGGTCCCGAGCGCGCCCTACCGGCGCAGCGACATGGATGACGTGGAGCGGCGTTTGGAAGACGTGGTCAGTCGCCTGGTCCTAGCTGGTGCGAGCCGAAAAGAAGTGGAGCGCATGGTCCAGCAAATGCTGGAACGATTTTTCGACTGCGCGAAATGAGGAGGTCGTCATGGAACACATCGCACGCTTGAGCTTGGCAGCGACGATTCTGATCGTCTGGGCCACGGTGCACCTGATTGCGCGGGCCGAAGGGCAGCGCGTCTTCTTCATGTATATCGGTCGGGACATCACCGGGCGAGACCGCGCTTGTGCGCGCCGCACTCGGATAGCCAATGCATTCTTTGCCCTGGGTGGCGTCCTCGTGGCTATGAGTTCCACGAGCGAGGTGCAACTTGCATTGGTAGCGTCTGTGCTGCCGCTGGTGCCGATCGCGTGGATGCTGGTGGAGTTTACCCTGCTCAGCAGAACCATGCCGAGCCACGTGCCGCCGGCGCGCTACGTGGTGCCCCTAGACGACCCGCCGCCCTGGCATGCGTTTGTCTCGCTTCCGCTTCAGGCCGCGAACGCCGCGCTCGTCCTGCTCAGTGCCGCGGCATTTTGGCTGCTCAGCGCGTCCTTACCCAGGCGCATTGCCCTGCATTTTGACCTGCATGGACGGCCCAATCGTTGGGGCAGCCCCGGCGAATTGTGGGTCCTGGGCGGCACCATGCTCTTTGACCTGTTGCTGCTCTGGTTCGTGGTGCTGATGGTGACCAAGGAGCGCTGGGCCCTGCCGGCGGATCGCCGGACCGAGTACACGGAGCTGTCGATGCAGCGTCGCACGCTGATCGTGCGCATGGTCGAGTGGATCATGCTGGGTATCAATGGCGCCATGGCTGTGATCTGGCTGGGCGTCACCCTGGGTACACTGCGTCCGGCGGTCGTTGGCGTGAGCATTGGGCTCGGTGTCGCGCTCATGGCAGTGGGCATTATCGGTCCCATGCTGGCGTACATGCGTCGGCTCTCTCGAGTCGGCGACGCCATGCGCGAGCTTGGGGGGTCGGAGGCCCTTGGCACGCACCCGGACGGCTGGCGCTACGGCGGGTTCGTGTACTACGCGCCCGATGACCCCGCGCTGTTCGTGCCCAAGCAGCGTGGGATCGGGCAAACGTTGAACTTCGCTCGCCCGGGCGCTTGGGTCTTCCTGTTCGTGGTGCTTGTGCTGCCGCTAGCTCTGGGGTTGGGGGGCGTGGTCGCTGCCAGCGGGAAGTGACGGCGCGCGATGACGGATGGTGACAAGCAATTGCGCGAGGAGCAGAACCGCGGTGACCATGAGCGCTGCCCCGGTCAACCGCGCGAGCACGCTGTGCTGGGAAGCGATGGCCAGGAGGCCAAGTCCCAGGGTTGCGCTATGAGCCACAAAGGCCAACTGGGTCAGGCGTTCGGGCAGCAGTTTGCGCATGGGCGGCACCGTGACCAAACCGACAAGGGACGAGAAGCGGTGGAACCACACCAGAAACGGCACGATTCGCGTGAGCATCCCGTGCACGATGCTGCCCGCCCAGCCCCAGAGCACGAGCCAACCAAAGCTGAGGGCCAAGCGCGGGTCGTCGCCTAGCAATGCGGCCGCCCCCATAGCGCCGGCGGCCAGCCCGGCGAGCAGACCGGCTCTCCAGAACCACAAGCTGGGATCGGCGCGCTTGCGGCGCCGTTTGCGCAGGCTGTCCAGCGTCAAGAGTGGGTGCACACACCAGATGGTGACGGCGCCCGGCGCCGCGGCCAGAGCGATCGGCGTGCTGCCTGCCCTAGCCGCAATCCCAACGCCCAGGCCGCACAGGGTGCACAGCACCATGGCGACGAGGAGCCGCTGGGTGCGCTGCTGCAATGCTGGCGCTAGGTAGAACATGGGCACGACCTGGAAGCTCACTGACACGATCAGTCCGCCGATCCACACGATGAACCCGAACCCAAGGTGCACCTGCATCCAAAAGGGATACTGTGCGACGCTGACGGTTCCGCTGCGCGCGAGCGCCATGGCGCCCCCAAGACACACGACGCCGGCGAGTCCCGCAGTCGCGACGGCCATGCCCAGTACCGTCGGGGTCTTCGTTGGCGCGCGCCAGAGCGCGATGGAGACGGGCGCGATAAACAACGTCAGCGCCAGGGTCAGCGCGAGCGCACCGCTTGCCAATACGCGCTGGGATCCGGTGAGCAGACCGAGCACCAGTCCGGCGATGCCGGCGACGAAAAAGACGTGCACCAGCCGGGCGCTGCGCACCCCGGGGACCGCAGCACCCGCCACGACTGGGATCATCTGATACAGCGCGCCGAGCATCACGCAGCCGATGAAGCCAAGGGTCCCGAGGTGCACCCAGGCAGCGGTGGCGCTTGCGATGCGTGTGGCCAGGAGCGCGCTGCCAAAGTAGGCGAGAAGCGCCCCCGCCGCCGCGATCCCGACGGGCGCCGTCAGAAAGAAGGAAAGCGGGATCCCGAGGGGAGGGGCTTGCTCCAGGCGCAGCCCCTGGGTTTGCATGCCGCTGCTCATGTTGGCAGACCCAAGCGGACCAGCGCGCTGCCATCGGCTTCTTCGAGGATCTGGAAGACGATGCCGCGCTGCTCCAGATGCGGCACAAGCAATTTGGGGAACCGAGGCAGCCGCGCGAGATACACCGCGCCGGGGGTGAGCGCACCGGCGCACAACAAACAGCGCTCGAGGGGTTCCGGCGCTTCGAGGTCTCGCAGGTCTTCTACCTGGGGCTGTCCGCCGTGCACGATCTGAACGCGAAACTTCCGACTACCCTGTGCCTCCACGTCCAGGCGGTGCCCGCGTGCCTCCAGCAAGGAGATCAGGGGTGCCGGCCGAAACGGTGCCGTGACGACCAACACGCCGGCGGGCCCGACCGCCGCGAGAGCTTCTAGAATCGACTCGACGGGATCGACACCGGCTGCGAGGATCGGGCGCACGTCGAGGGCGCGCAGTGGCTCTGCGCTGCGACGCTGCTCGGGAGGTGCGATGATTTGTTGGCGTGCGGGGTCTGCCACGGCCACGGGTACGATCCGGGGTGCTGCTCGCATGCCCTGCGCCCAAACTGTGAACAAGCGGGCTCCCTCCGCAGAGAGGGATGCTCCCGGCGCCGGTGACAGTCGCCGGCTCAGGGTGGCGCCCTGCAGCAGACCAATGAAGGCCGTCGCGGCATCGCGCGCTTCCACGTCCGTGCGCAACACCCCATCGCGTTGTCCCGCGCGCACGAGCTCCGTCACTAAGGAGGTCTGCATGGCGTGGAGATCCCGCAGCGCTTCGAATAAGGGTCCAGCGCCAATAGCGGCATGCGCGAAGAGCAGCCGGGGTAGGCCCGGGTGCCGTTCGACGTGGGAAAAAACTGCCTGGGAGAGGTGCTGCAGCTGCAAGTCTGCGCTGGGGCATTCCCGCAAGACCTGCTCCGCTAGTGCACCCAGCTCCGCGCGGGATTGCTCCACCACCGCCACCAAGAGCTCTTCTTTCGAACCGAAGTGCCGAAAGAGCGCCGGTTGCGACAGGCCCAGGGCGCTGGCGATCTGTCGGGTGCTCACCTGGTCGAGAGATCCCTGGGACAGCAGGTCCAAGGTCGCCGCGATGATCTGGCGACGTCGCACGTCACTTTTCTCTCGCTGGGTATCCCTCGACATGTTATCGATCGATAACATACTCGAGCTGGAGGCGATATATGGGTCTGGAATCGGGGCCGTCTGAGTTTTTCACGCAAGATCACCGGGACTGTGACGAACAGTGGGCCCAGGTGGAGCAGGCGGTGGACGCCGGCTCCGGGGGCGCGGAGGCCTACGCCCAGTTCGAAAGCTCGCTGCTCTCGCATTTGGCCATGGAGGAGGAAGTGCTCTTTCCCGCCCTCGAGCAAGCCTCGGGCATGCAAGGCGGACCCACCATGGTCATGCGCGCAGAGCATCGGCAAATGCGCGGGCTTCTGGAACAAATGCGAGCGGCCGTGGAGCAAGGCGACTTCGACGCGGTCGTGGATCAAGGCGACACCTTGCTCATGTTGATCCAGCAGCACAACATGAAGGAAGAGAGCGTTTTGTACCCGCTGGCAGAGCGATTGCTGGCGCCCCAATGGGCTCAGTTGGCCGAGCGGCTCTCGCCCTACCGACAAAGCTAGCCGTCTCTTCGGAGTTCCTCGCCTCGTATTGACTCGCCGACGATGTGCGCGAAAATGTCGGCGGGGTCATGCAACCGAGTCTTTCGCCGGGAGATGTAGTCGCAGAGAAGCTGCGCGTCGTCCGTAAGCTCGGCGAGGGTGGCATGGGCGCCGTCTATGAGGTCGAACACCTGTTCACCAAGCATCGGCGCGCACTCAAGATGTTGCATGGGCAGTGCGTCGAGAACCCGGACGCGGTGGAACGCTTCCTGCGCGAAGCCTCCGCAGCCGGGCGCATTGGCAGCGAACATATCGTGGAGACCTTCGACGCGGGCCGCCTGCCGAGCGGTGAACCGTATCTGGTGATGGAGCTGCTCGAGGGCGAGTCCTTGGCCGACCGTTTGCTGCGCAAGCAGCGCCTGGCTGCTTCCGAGGCCGTCGAGATCGTAAAACAAGCGGCTATTGGTGTGCAGGCCGCCCACGACGCCGGGATCGTGCACCGCGATCTGAAGCCGGACAATCTGTTCCTCACCCGCGCCTCACCGCGATTCCTGAAGCTCTTAGATTTCGGCATTTCGAAGTTCGACAGTCAGCGTTTCGGCACGCGGGAAGTGACCCAAGAGGGGGCGCTTCTGGGCACGCCCTACTACATGTCCCCGGAACAAGTGCGCGGTGGCAGTATCGACGCGGCCACGGATGTGTACGCCCTGGGCGTGGTGCTCTACGAGTGCCTCACGGGGGAGAAGCCCTTTGTCGCGAGCACCCTGCCCGCGCTCAGCGTCAAGATATACGAAGGCAGTTACACGCCCCCGGAAATCGTGGTGCCGGAGCTGCCGTCAAGACTTTGCGCCCTGGTGGTCCGTGCCATGGCCAGCGACAAGGCCGAGCGTCCAGCGAGCGCAAAAGCCCTGGCGACGGAGCTCGACCAAATTGCGGAGGTGTTGAGCCAGGGGCTCGAGAAGACCGTTGCGGCGCCTTCGATCGCGCCGCCGTCGGATGTTGACTCGACGGTGCTCTTGGATCCGGAGCCGCGCGAGTCCGTGATCCAGGCGGCTTCGGATCAGCAGGGCATGTCCTTGGGCGGGCTGGCGACGACGGGACTCTCTGCGCGTAGTCAGCCGGCCGCCACCCCCGCGAAGAAGCGATGGCCGCTGATCGTCGGCTCTGGGGTGGTCGCCGCCGCAGTCTCCATCGGATTCGTCGTTCGATCACAATCCCAGGCCGCAACCACCCTCGGCGCGGAGGCACCGGCGATCGAGTCCACGGGGGCCGCGACGTCTGCAGACATCGACGTTTCGCCGACGACAGCACCGCCTGCCACGGCGTCGAGCCCCCAGCCCCTGGCTTCAGTGACGGCGATTGACGCCTCCGCACCCAAGGCGCAGCCCCCCAAGACCGGCCCGAGGGCCACGCCGGCCACCAAGCCCACAAACGACCGGGCGGGGAAACACGGAGTCGCCACGGAAAACCCGTTCAAATAGAGTGCCCGCTGGCTTCATGAAAAAACGGCTTTCCATTTTGGCCCTGGCGTATTGCCTCGTTGGCGCGACTGGCTTTGCCCAAACGCCGTCCGAGCGCGTTGAAGCGCGGGAGCGTTTCGATCGCGCCCTCAAGCTGTTCAACTCTGGGGACGACGGCGGCGCTCTCGCGGAGTTCGAGCGCGCCTATGCGATCGTGCCGCACCCCCTCGTGCTGTTCAACATCGCGGGGGTGTACGCCGCCATGGGGCGGGCCGTGGAGGCGACGGAAGCGTACGACAAGCTCCTGTCGGATCCCGGCACTCTCGCGGCGGCACAAGTATCCGAGGCCAAGACTCGGCGCGCTGAACAAGCTGCACGCATCGCGCAGATCGACGTCAAAGCAAACGTCGAGGGTGCCAGCATTGAGATCGATGGCGTGGAGCGGGCCAAGAGTCCAAGCGGACCGATCCGAGTGACCAGTGGCACGCACCGCGTGGTCGTGATTGCGCCGGGGCACAGTCCCGCGCGCAAAGAGGTTTCTGTTGCGGGGGGCCGCAGTGCGAGCGTTGCTGTGACGCTGCAACCTCTCGATGGGCGTCTGGGTCGTATTGCGATCCAAAGTGACGTGCCCGATATGGAAGTGTTTGTGGACGGCGTGGCGTCAGGCAAGACGCCGCTGCTCGGTTCCGTGCCCGCGGCGCCGGGGCAACACCAGATCGAGCTGCGACGACCAGGCTACCGCACGGAAAAGCAGACCGTTCAGCTGGGGGACGGCGCGAGCATAGACCTGAAATTCGCGCCAGTGCCGGATCCCGCGCAGCCTGCGCGCGGCGCATTGGCCATGAGGCTTGCGGAGTCCGAGGCCGTGGTATTTCTCAACGGCGCGCCCCGCGGTCCGTACTCGCGTCCCATCACTCTACCTGCGGGCAAGCACCGGTTGCGCGTGGAACGCTCCGGGTTCTTTCCATTTGAGCGCGACGTGGTCGTTCCGGCGACGGGGACCGAAACCGTGAGCGTCGACTTGGAACCCACACCGGATTTTCGGGCCGACTACCGCGAATCGGCTCTGGACCGGCGTTTGGTCGGCTGGATCGTGGTGGGCGCGGGGGGCGCCGTGGTGCTGGGGTCGGCGGGGTTCTTGATTTGGAACCAAGGGCGGTTGAATGACGCCCAGGACCTGCACGACAAAAACGTCGCGCTGCTGGAGCCAGGCGCGCCGTGTGACAAATCGGATCCAGACCCGACTGTCAACTGCGCGGGCGTCGAGTCGGCCGCGCTCGCAGCGCTTGACGACAAAGACAAGGCCGCCTCTCGCTCCATCGTGGGCTGGTCGGCGCTCGGCGTGGGCGCCATCGGCGCCGGGGTCGGCGCGGTGCTGTTGCTCACCAACGACGACCCCGATCGCTACGAGCCCCGTCCGGAGAGCGACGTATTCGGTAAACTGCGGCCGCAGCTGCAACTCGGGCGTGGGGACATGCGGCTCGGCGTGAGTGGGCATTTTTGAGCGACGACCACACCGTGCTCGCCCAGAAACCGCCTGCGTGGGCCCCGCGGCACTGCAGCTCGCCAACTGCGGGTTGCCCGGGGGCTGCGACGCCGGGCCTTTGAGACCTACAGCCGCGTCGCACTCACGGGTTGCGGCGGACAATCCGGCGCGCACCAAAACGAGAGAGAGCGCGGCTTTGCGTGGGCGATCAGGCCAATCGTCATCAGCAGGGCCAGCACAAGCACAGCTCCGTGGCGATGCGCGGGCCAACCGCCCAAGGTCGTAGATAGGTGCTCTGCGGACCGACCCGGAAGCGAGCGCAGCGTGCGCAAAAAGAAGCTTAGCTCTCGCGTCAGGACGGTGCGCTTGGGTCGCGGTGCAGGCTCCCAGTCCATAGACGATGCAGCCGAATGCTGGCTGGGGTCAGCGCCTGGCGCAGCCTCCGGGATCAGGCCGCGTGCGCGGTCGTACCGGCAGCGGCGCTCTGGATCGAGCAACACGTGCGCGGCCAGGTTGAGCTGTGCCATGCGTCCGGCGGCCTCGGAGTCCAGCGGGTTGAGATCCGGATGGCTGGCGTGTACCTGCTTTCGATAGGATCTGCGGATGTCAAAGGCGCTGGCGCCCGGTTCGACGTGCAACAGCGCGTACAAATCGAGTTCAAAAACATCCCGGCCTAAGCGCATGCAGATCCTCCCGGCGAGCGAACCAATCCCAACTCGAAGGCTGACACGCGCCACGCGGCAAAGTTCCATCCGTGGCTCACAATTTCTGATTTGCCCGAAAAACTTTCATTATTACAGATGGTTAAGTCCGATGGTGGAATGCGCGTCGTAGCGGCGGTCCGGATTTTTCAGCATGCTGGCTGAGCGCTATCCGTCAGACTGAAAGCAACCGATGCTGCAGCGCCCGTCCGCCTTCGTCTTTTCCACCGTGCTTTTGGCCGGCTGCGGCTCCTCGGTGCAAACGCAACCGCCGGGTAAGCCGCCGACGCCCGCGAGTGTGACGGTGACGGAGCCGGGAGGCGATGCCCACGATGCGCACTGGGCCGCTCTCACACGGCAGCTCGCGGCGCCCTGGGGCTGGCGCAACGACAAAGACGACCAGCTGCACGCGCCCCTGCCGGACTGGGAGAAGTGGAAACGCGTGCGCTACTGGGGCATCGAGCACTTTACTGGCTTTCGCTACGGCGACGACCATCACGTGATCTCCATCGCGGTCGTGCTCGACGTGCCCGAGGGCAAGAAGATGAACTCGGAGCTTTGCATGCGCCGTTTCGAGGCGTGGGCACGTCCCCAAATACGTGGCTACGAAGTCGTGCTTGGAGAGTTCGGCTACCACGAAACGATCTGGCGCGATGACGGCGTCAAGGTGAAGTCCGTGGATGGGCACGTGGACACTGCGTTCTCACGCAGGCGCTTCTCCGCCGCGTGGGCCGCGTACGCTGCCTACCCAGATGCGTGTTTGGTTTATGCGATGGCCGTGCCCTGGGACACGCAACCGGGATTGGCGAAGAAGGTGCGCGATCGCTGGGTGGCCGAGGCCTTCGACAAGATGAATCCCCTGACCAAGACCCGTCCCTATCGCAAAGAAAAGTAGCGCGCGCGCGGTCTGCTGCATTTCGCGGGACATCGACTAGGCTGGCCCCGCATGCGTCCGCTGCGAGTCGTGTCTTGGAACGTTAACGGCATCCGCGCCTGCGAGAAGAAGGGCCTGGTGCGCTACCTGGATCGGTGCCGGGCAGACATCGTGGGGCTACAGGAAGTGCGTGCGCTGCCCGCACAGGTCCCGGCCAGTGTGCGACGCAAGCGTTTGCACCAGATCTATGCTCCAGCGGAGCGCCTGGGCTACAGCGGCGTCGCGTTGCTCTCGAAGCGTCCTCCGGAGCAGCACGCGACGGCGCTGGCGCACCGCTTTGACGTCGAGGGGCGACTGATTTCTGCGCGGTTCGGCAAGCTGAGCGTCTTTTCGGCATATTTCCCCAAGGGCAGCGGCAGCCTTCGGGACAACAGCCGGATCCCCTACAAGCTGGCCTTCGACGCCGCGCTGCGCCGCGCGCTGAAACCGCGCATCGCAGCCGGCGAGCGCATCCTTGTGATGGGAGACTTCAACACGGCCTTCGCCGAAATTGACCTGGCGCGCCCCAAGCAGAATCACGAAAACAGCGGCTTTCGCCCGGAAGAACGCCGGGCTCTCGGCCAGTGGTTTCGCGCGGGGTGGGTGGACACGTTTCGTGCGCTGCA
The DNA here is from genome assembly GCA_937872925.1 of uncultured Myxococcales bacterium. Lineage (GTDB taxonomy): Bacteria > Myxococcota_A > Polyangia > Polyangiales > Polyangiaceae > JACKEA01. The sequence goes on from CALMUT010000148.1 coordinate 53,549, forward strand.
GCCTGAAGGTGGGCACTACACGTGGTGGAGCCAACGCCTCGGGTTGCGGGAAAAGAACGTGGGTTGGCGCATCGACTACGTGTTGGCGTCACCCGCGGCCATGCCCTTCGTCCGCGCCGCATTCATCCACAAGGACGTTTTGGGCAGCGACCACTGTCCGATCGGCGTGGACCTCAATCCTAAGATCCTCGAATGAGCGCTGGCCAGCTCGCCACCGGCATGCAGCTGACGTACAACCGCTGCCCATGCGAGCTCAGATCCCAGTCCACGGCGTAGGTAAAGACCAGCTTCTCGACACGATGCGCGGCTACCGCGAGGGTGACGCGGACTGGAAGCGCGGACGGACCTGGAGCCTGGTCTACTACGCCGGCGACCAGCACCACGAGCTGCTGCGCGAGGCGCACGCGTTGTACTTCGCGGAAAACGCCCTCAACCCCATGGCCTTCAAGAGCTTGAAGCGCATGGAGGCCGAAGTGGTGCAGATGTCGGCTGGTTTACTGAACGCACCCGAACAGGCTGTCGGCACCATGACCAGTGGCGGAACTGAGTCGATCTTGATGGCCGTGAAGGCAGCGAGAGATCGCGCTCGTCAGAAGAAGCCGTGGCTCGGTGCTCCGGAGATCGTCGCGCCCCGGAGCATTCACGTCGCCTTCGAAAAGGCGGCGCACTATTTCGGTCTCAAGATCCGCTACGCAGAGTTGGGCCCCGAAATGCGTGCGGACGTTTCCGCAATGAAGAAGCTGATCAGTCGCAACACGGTGCTGATCGCCGCATCAGCGCCTCAGTACCCGCACGGGGTCGTCGACCCGATCCCGGAGATCGCCGCGCTCGCCAAGAAGCGCCGTATCCCCATGCACGTGGACGCCTGCGTGGGCGGCTTCCTGCTGCCGTGGGTGGAGCGTCTGGGGAGACCGTTGCCGGCCTTCGACTTCCGGGTTCCCGGCGTGACGAGTATGAGCGCCGACCTGCACAAATACGGCTTCGCTGCCAAGGGAGCTATCGTGCTCGTGTACCGAGACATGTCGTATCTGCGTCACCAGTTCTTCATCGCGACGGAGTTTCCCGGGGGCGTGTACGCCTCCCCAAGCATGCCCGGAACCCGACCCGGTGGTCCCATCGCCGCCGCCTGGGCCGCGCTTCGAGCCATGGGAGAGGACGGCTACTTGGATCATACCCGGCGCGCCCTGGAGGCGACGGACAAGCTTGCAGCCGGCATCGCTGACGTCCCGGAGCTGTGTCTCGTTGCGCCTCCGGATGCGACCCTGGTTGCCTGGGCGACCCGGGACCCGCGCCTCGATCAATACACCGTGGCGGACCAAATAGACGACATGGGCTGGAGCACGGATCGGCAACACAAGCCGCCGAGCATTCACTGCACGGTGACCAGCAACCACCTTGACGTGATTGACGACTACCTCGCCGATGTGCGGCGTGCGGTTGCCCACGTCGCATCCCACCCGGAGGAGTCGAGTCGAGGCAATGCAGCCATGTACGGCATGATGGCGAAAATCCCGTTTCGGGGCATGGTGCGCCAAGGGGTGCAGAAGGTCATGGAACAGATGTACGGTCCGGACGCCACCTCAGACTTGGAAGCGGCCACGGCCGACAGCGGACTCATCGGCAGGGTCATGAACAAGTACGGGCCGACGCTCAATACTTGGTTGGATCGTCTGCAGCGCCCCAAAGGCGGACCTCCGGCCTGATCGGGTTACGGCCCCGGAGCTGGCGTGGTACTTGATCTATGTCATGCCGAGGGGCGCCGGAAACTCCGACGGATTGCAGGCACTGGATCTGGCCGCGGAGACCCAGGTCGCCACGGGGTCCGCCGTCATCGCGCGCAGCAGCGACGTGGTGCCCGCGGGGCGCGCTTCCCAGGACGCTCCGGCGCAGCTCGGCGACTACCAGGTGCTGGAGATCATCGGCGTCGGCGGCATGGGTGTGGTCCATCGCGGGCAGCACCTAGAGACGCAGCAGTTCGTTGCGCTGAAGACCGTCAAAGTGGAGCGGCCGTCCCTTGCGGATCGGTTGCGGAGGGAAATCGGCGCGCTGGGCCGCGTCAATCATCCGGGTGTGATTCGAGTGCTTGCGGAAGGCATGCACGCTGGATGCCCGTGGTACGCCATGGAGCTTCTGGGGGAGACGCTACGCGATGTGCTCGATGACATCTGGGCTGGCCACCTCGCGGCACTGGCCGAGGACGTGCCGCGCCATTCGGAGCCCACCCTGCGCGGAGCTGCCCTGACGGCAGCGCGTCAACAACAGCGTTCCCAAGCGGTGGAGCAGCTCCGGCCCGCCGCGGGAGGCGCACTCCCGCGGATACTCGGCCTCGCGGTCGAAGTGTGTGATGCGCTGGCTTTCTTGCACGGCGAGGGCATCGTTCACCGGGACCTCAAACCGAGCAACGTCCTGATCCGTCCCAGCGGCCATCCCGTGATCTCGGACTTCGGACTGGCTGGGAGCTTCGCCGCAAGACTTGGACGAGAAGTGCTGGAGCTCGACGACGGCGTCGCTGGCAGCGCGCCCTATATGTCCCCGGAGCAGATCCGCGGGGAACTCGTCGACGCGCGTTCGGACCTGTATGCGTTCGGCTGCTTGCTGTACGAGATGGTCACGGGTCAGGTCCCGTTCAGCGGCAAGAGCCCGGGGGCGATCTGCTCACTGCACTTGGATGCGGCCTGCGTCCCCGCCTCGGCGCGGGTGGAGGGTGTGCCGGCAACCCTAGATGCACTCGTCGCATCGCTGCTTGAGAAGTCGCCCCAAAAGCGCATTGGGCACGCCAGCGACGTGGCGCTGTCTTTGCGTGAAGTGATGGGCGAACTCGGACTTGAAGTGCCTGAAGTGCGCGGCGGCCCGCCACGTCCGTATCTGTACCGTCCGGAGCTGAGTGGCCGACAAGAGCTGATTTCGCGTTTCGAAAACACCGCCGTCGAAGCCGTGCTTGGGCGTGGGGGCGTACTGCCCGTCGTGGGCGAAAGCGGCGCCGGCAAGACCCGCGTGCTGCTCGAATTTGCTCGTCGCGCAAACGCCATGGGCATGACGGTGATTGGAAGCGAGTGTGCGGCGGTCATCGCGGAACAGCGACGCGGGGGCCAGGCCGCTCCGCTCACACCGCTGCGACCGTTCTTGGGCTTCATCGTTGACCAGGTTCGGCAGACGAAGGATCCCGCCCTCACTGCGTTCGTGGAGCGTCGCGGCGCGGTGTTGCGTCGCTACGAGCCGAGATTCTACGAGCTAGAGGGCGTACGGCGCTTGCCCGCGGCTCCAGCCCTGGCCGCTGAAGCGGAGCGCGGAAGGGTGTTTGCGGCTCTGCGTGAAGGCTTCGTGGAGGTCAGCAAACAGCGATCGGTGCTGCTCGTGATCGACGACTTGCAGTGGGCAGATGAGCTCAGCCTGGGCATGCTCTCCGCCACGGGCGCGGACTTCTTCGCGCGTATCCCGGTATTGGTTGTCACCGCCTACCGTGCAGAAGAGACGAGCGACGAGCTCTCTCTGGCTCTGCGCCAGTTTGCCAAAGACGAAATGGCCGTGGGCCGCCTGGATGATTCGAGCGTCAGCCAAATGGTTTCCGACATGCTCGGGACCCCGGAGACGAAGGGACGATTCGCCCACTCGCTGACTCAGGTATCCGAGGGCAATCCCTTTTTCGTTGCCGAGTATCTACGCGCTGCGGTTGCGGAGGGCTTGGTCTATCGCCAGCGCTCTGGGGCCTGGCAGGTGACTGACGCCGAGCGCGACTTGGAGAACGCACTTGGTTTGCCGCACAGCCTGCGTGACTTGGTCGAACGGCGCATCGCCGCGCTCAGCCCCGAGAGTCTGCGAGTTGCGCGAGCCATCGCGGTCCTCGGGCGAGAAGCGTCGCTGCGCGTGTTGTCCGAGGTGCTCGAGTCGGAGCCCGAGGATCTGTCGGAGTCCGTACACCACCTCGCGCAGCGCCAGGTGCTAACCGAAGATACCCCCGGTGTTTTGCGCTTCGTGCACGATCAGTTGCGGGAAGTGGTCTACGCCAAGACCAGGCCCGGTGAGCGCTCGGCGCTGCACGGGCGTGTGGCCGGCGTCATTGAGCGTCGTTTCAGAAATACGCCCAACTTTGCCGGGTGGTATGCGCCGTTGGCCGCGCATTTCGAGCAGGCAGGGCGTGGGGCCGAAGCTGGGGAGTATTTTGAGCGTGCGGGCGCTCACGCACTGCGCGTGGGCGCGCCGAAGGACGCGATATTCAGCGTCACGCGCGCCGTGGCGCTGGCGAGCGAACTGCCGGCCCAAGCTCGCGGCATTCGAGCGCGCCGTCTTCGCATTCTAGGTGACGCTCAGTACGCCCTCGGCAACCTGCACGAGGCAACGCAGCAGTATCTATCCGTGCTCGAGCAACTGGGCGAGCCCGCTCCGCGCAATCTTCGGGGTTGGGTCGGCCTGCTTTCGCGAACTTCATTGCAGGAGCTGGGCGCGGCAGTGCGCATGCGTGCGGTGGGACGGCGCACGCGGCCCAGGAAGGAGCTTGCCGAAGCTGCCATGGCCGCCCAGCGTATCGCTGAGCGCTATTACTTTACGAACGACGCGTTCCGAATCGTCACTGCATCGCTCCAAGCTGCGCACTTGGCACGCCGCTCGGAAACGGCCCTGTCGCGCCCGCACTTCCAGCTGGGCATCGCTGCAGGGGTCGGTGGGCTCACTGGGATAGCAGAACGATGTTTCTCCGCGGGGCGGGCTAGCGCACGGGAGTCCGGAGACGACTATGGACGCATCATGGGCGCGTATACGGAAATCGCGTACCTGTCGGGTCGGGCGCAGTGGCAGCGTGTATGGCAGGTCGGAGCTGAGGTGCTGCCTGTGGCAGAAAACCTGGGCGACCCTCACGAGCTCGATCTGTTGAATACCGTGCTGGCCAACGCCGCTGCGTTTACCGGTGACTTCCATCGCAGCGCGGAAGATTTTCTCCAGATCCGGGATCGTGCCCGCGCTCGCGGCAACCCGGTGCACGAAGCGTGGGGCTTGTATGCACGCGCCGCAGCCCTGATCGCCCTTGGTTCCCACAGCCGGGCCGTTGGCGATCTCGAGGACGCTCTCGAATTGCTGCGCGGTCGCTCGGACGTCGCCAGTGAGATCATCAGCTACGGCCTCTTGGCACAAGCCAGATTCAGGAGCGGACAATACGAAGGCGCCAAGGCCGCCGCGGACGATGCCGCACAGCGGATCCATAGCCGCATGCCAGCGGTGTACTCCACCTTGCACGGGTTCCACAGGGCGGCGGAGGTGTACTTGCGACTGTGGCAGCACAGTCGACGCAGCGACACCAAGTTGCAGCAAGAGGGCTTGCGCTGCTTGCGTAAGCTGCGCCTGTTCGCGCGACTGATGCCCTTTGGCACGTCCGCTGCCCTGCAAACCCGCGCTCTGGTTTGTGGGCCAGCCCCGGCCGCGCGACTGCTCCAGCGCGCCGCGGACGCAGCGCGCGGATCTGGGATGCCCTACTACGAGGCGACTGCATTGCTGGATCTGTCTCGGGTGAGCCTAGACGCCGAGCAACGACGTCGCAGCCGCGACGCCGCGCACGCGCTTTTTCTGCGCATGGGCTGCGACTACGACGCTGGTCTGTGTCGCGCCGAAGCTTGATCAACGAAACACAAGGGTAGAGCCATGAGCGAAACGGAACTTGCGGGCTATGTGACGCGGGGTGGCGTACAGACCTTCGCGCCGCCGATTCTTGCGAAAGGCACGCGCATGACCAGCCTTGCCCTGGAGGCGGACCCAGCGGCGTTGCAGCGCATCGTCGACCAGTTCCTCAACGGTCCGGTGGCGGCGCAGTCCAACCAGCGCTTCTTTGCACTAGGCAATGTAGTTTTTCTGGCGTACGCGCCGATGGACCACATCAGTGTGACCGACCCCATCGATCGCAACAAAGGCTTCATGCGGGAAACGGACGTGGCGATCTGGATGCCGCTGGTCGGCGGCAAGCGCGTGGCTGGCGTGTTCGTACCGACATCTGTGTATTGGTTCATGCCCTATGTGTGGGTGGACGTGCCCGCGGCAATGACCACGGGCCGCGAAGTCTTTGGATTTCCCAAAGAGATGGCCTGGGTACAGGGCAAGGGCGCGGGCGCGGATGGCCGCACCTTCTCGCTCTCGACGCTGGTGCTGCCCAGCTACACGCCGGAAACCGAGCTGCTGGAAAAGCCGCTTTTTTCCGTCGAAAGGCGTTCGGACACGGAGCCCGGTCTGCAGCAGACATGGACCGAGGCCAAAGATGCCTTCGAGGCGGTCGCGGGCTGGCTGCACGCTGAGAAAGGGCAGATCTAAGCGACGTCCCTTGGCTTTTGGCTCAACCTCTCCGAACACTTCTTGCGCGCAGAGGTGCCAATGATCTTCCTCAAGGAGTTCCGTGACGCCGCGCAGCCGCATCGCGCGTGCTACCAGCGCGTCGTTACGGCGCCCTGCGTCGTCAAAGGCTTTCGCGGCGGCTATCCTCTGCTTGGCGACTACGCGGTCACGCTATTCGACTACGCCAGTCACCCCATCGCCAAAGATTTCGGCTTCGGCTCGCCGTCGGACGGCAAGCTGATATTGTCGAGCCGCTTTGGGTTCTATGTAGATTTCGACTTCGAGCTGGGGCTCGGGAGTACGGAGCCGTGAAGAAGATCGCTATTCTTGGCGGCGGGCTGGGCAGCATGACTGCGGCCTTCTGGCTCACAGAAAAGCCCGGGTGGCAGAACGACTACGAGATCACCGTTTACCAGCTGGGTTGGCGCCTCGGCGGGAAAGGAGCCAGTGGGCGCGACACGCGACCCGGATACGGGCATCGCATCTTGGAACATGGCCTCCACATCTGGCTGGGGTTCTACGACAACGCCTTCTTCACCATGCGCCAGATGCAGGCCGGCTTGGCCGCGTTGCCGGCGCCCCCGGTGCAGACCTTCAGCAGCATCGACACGGCCTTCACCCCCCAGAGTCTGGTCACGCTGCAAGAGCGTTTCGAAGACAAGTGGGTCGGGTGGCCGCTGCTTTTTCCTCCGAATCTGGACACGCCGGGTAAGAACCAGGGCCACGCATCCCTTGGAGACCTGCTTTCGGAGGCACTGGGTTGGCTCCGCAACCTGCACGATGACTTCTTCGTTGAACTTGGTGGATCTCCTCTGGAAACCCAGCGTCACCAGGAACACCCGGTCATTGCCGAACTGGCGCACTTGGCGCAGAGAGTGGGCCAGCCGGTCGAGGGCGCGGCTGGCAGCGGGCACTCGCTGTTGTCGTGGGTGCACGCTCTCATGCCGGATTTGACTCGACTGGCGTCGGCTGAACTCAGCCTCGCGCACGGCGTCATTGCCCGGGCACTCGCCCTCGCACGCGACGCCGCGCAGGCTGCGCTGGGGGGCCTTGCGGCTACGGATTTGCCCGCACGGCGTTTCCTGACGGTGTTGGACCTGGGCTGCAGCACGGTCGTGGGTGTCCTGCGCGACGAGCTCTTGACCAAGGGCTTCGAGTCCGCAGATAGCGAAGACTTTCGCATCTGGCTGCTCCGACATGGCGCGCAACCGACCACGGTGGAATCGGCGCCCGTGGAGGTCATCTATGACTTGGTCTTCGGGTTCCGCGACGGTGACACGCAGGCACACGATTTTGCTGCTGGGACCTGTGTTCGCGGTCTGCTGCGCATGATCTTCGGCTATCGAGGTCACTTGATGTTCAAGATGAATGCAGGGATGGGGGACGCAATCTTCACGCCTTTCTACGGCTTGCTGAAAGCGAGGGGAGTACGCTTCGAGTTCTTCACGCGCGTGCTTGGATTGGAACTCGACGCCAGCGACCCGAAGCAGATTGGTGCCGTGCGCGTGCAGCAGCAGGCTAGCGTGAAGCCGGAAGTCGCGGCGAGGGGTGGCTACAATCCGCTGGTACGGGTCCGGGATCTCGATTGCTGGCCCGCCCAGCCCGACTTCAGCCAGCTGGTCGAGGGAGAGGCACTGCAAACGGACCCGGACAATCCCGGGCAGCCCTACAACCTGGAATCCGCCTGGAGCCGTTGGCCCGGGGTCGGCGAGCGCAAGTTGCTCCGCGGCAGGCACTTTGACCTGGTCGTTCTGGGGATCAGTGTCGCAGCACTGCCGGAGCTGTGCGCTCCGCTGCTCGAGGGGAGTACGGATTGGCGCAAGATGGTGGAAACCGTACGCACCACGCCCACCCAGAGCGCGCAGTTCTGGCTCACTCAGTCCGCAGCGGAGCTGGGTTGGGAGATCCCGGAGTTTGCGCTGCAGGCGGAACAGGATTGGCGTGCACAGCACGGGCGAGATCTCGGAGTGAGCGGGTTGACGGGCGCGTACGAGAACCCAACGAATACCTGGGCCGACATGAGTCACCTCTTGGCCGAGGAAGATTGGACCGGCGAGCACGAACCGAAGAACGTCAGCTATCTCGTTGGCCCGCTGCGCGCACCGCCGACCTGGCCGAGCTATTCGGACCACGGTTATCCGGGGCGGGTGCTGGAGCAGCTGCGCCGAGATACCATCGAGTGGATCGATCAGAGCGCAGCTGCGCTGTTTCCCAAAGCGCGCACACCGAACTACCGCGGCGCGCTCGATCCAAAGTTCCTCCTAGATCCCACGTCTGGACGCGGCGCGGAGCGTTTCGGACAGTACTATCGCGCCAACATCGATCCGACAGAACGCTATGTGCTGTCTGTGGCCGGCAGCACCCAGGCGCGCATCCCCGGGCAGCGCAGCGGTTTCGAGAACCTCATCCTGGCGGGGGATTGGACCTACAATCGCGTATTGAACGCCGGCTGTGTCGAAGCGACGGTTGCCTCCGGCATGGAAGCGGCGCAGTGCATCTGCGGATACCCGCAGCACATTGCGGGTGACAGCGATTCCGAGCGTTGAAGGGCTATTCCAGTGCTTTTCCTCCGAAGAGCTGTTGCGCGAGTTTCTCTAGGCGAGCGCGGGACGCGCGATTCTTGATCAAGGAGTGCGTGACCAGCGCGGAGCCGGTCAGGCTCGCGTCGAGGCTGACGCTATCCTTCGCGCCGATGCGGAAGCCTAGCTCCGCTTTTCCACTGCGCGGCTTTGAGCTGTAAAGCACCACATCGAATTTTCCAGAGTTGTTGGTGTCGTAGAACGCCCACGCCAGACCATTGCGTTGGAAGTACGCATATTCCGCGTCGAATTTGCCGTCGCGTACCAGCTTGCGTAAGTCGAGCCCCTTGGTGCTCTTGTTGGCAAGGCTGTTGCGATCCAGATCGACAAGATAGCCGTCACTGCCTTGTGCGTTGATGACCACAACGGACTTCTGCAAGCCCGCCACGTCTAGCAGTTCAAAGCCCGCCCCACGGTGGTCTTCGTAGGGGTGGGGAAACGATGCGATGCCGCCCCCACTGGCGCTCATCAGCTTGAGAAAGCTCTTGCCGATCAACTTGCGTAGGGCTTGTGCGTGCTCGGGTTTTGCCAGTAGTTCTGCGCGGATCAACTTGCGCCCGACATTCTCCGAAACTGCCGTGCGCGCGCCACCGGCGTCCACACTTTGGGCGGACGCGGCCACGTACAGGCGGCTCCCTGGCGAGTGCAACGCCAGATCAAAACGACCGTCGTCATCGGTGTCGTACCAGACCCACATATGGTTGCCTTGGCTGACGATGCTGACTTCAGCATCGAAGGCTTTGTCGATCTTGTCCGCGGTGGTGCGGGCGGGCAGCCGGCCGATACTGTTTCCGTCTAGGTCGAGCAAGATCCGCGTTGAAAACGCCGTGGTAACGCGCAGCGTGTCCCGCTTGCCGTCGCCATCGGAGTCCAAAGCAAGCGCGGTCCCGGTGGCGCCAAGGGGCTCTGGCAGCGCGTCGGCGCTTGCGCCGGAGCTATCCACGTAGCGTGACGGAAACGCAGCATTGGCAATGCGGTCGAAGCGAGGTCGCAGCGCGGCGTTTTGAAACAGCGCGGGGCGTAGGATGCGGCCCGAACGAAGCGAGTCGTCCTTCGTCAGTTCTTCCTTGTTCGAGATCTTGTACGCGGTTCGCGGTCGACCGGTCATGCCGTCGTCCACGAGCAACACGTCCATCTTGCCGTCGTTGTCTGTGTCGTACCAAATGTAGGAGTTGCGTTCGACTTGCAGGTAAATCAGCTCCGCGTCGAAGCGCTGCTTCTCGTAGACTTCCGTGAGCGGCGGCAATGTCTTGCCCTGAAAGCTGTCCTGGTCGATGTCCACGAAGACAGCCGCGCTTTGCCGAGGGCAAAAACTGCACGGGCGCCGTCCTTGCAAAAGTAGTGCGTCCACGCGCCCATCTAGGTCTACGTCTTCGTAGCTGGCATCGCCGCCGCCGTCCTTCCACGGGTTGGGAAGCATTTGTGCCGGCTTGCTGGGTCGCTTCTTGACGAAATCCGCCACTTCTGAGCGATGGATGTGGAACGAGAGCAGCCCCCCCGTCTTGCCGTCGCGGTTGGAGAAGGCATTGAGTCCGATTAGCTCTCCCTGGTCGCTGACCAGCGGGCCCCCGCTGTCTCCAGGCAGAATGTTGCAGGTGGATTGGATGACGAGGCCCAGATTGCGGTCGTCCAGGTACTTTTTGAACTTCTCGGCCGACTCCTTGCCTTTGTCGTCGTCTTTGAATTGCGCCAGGGAAGCAAGTTGCTCGCTCAGCTTTCCGAGCGCAGAAATCTCACCCGTTTTGAGGGCCCAGAGCATGCCGGCGCCGGCGTGCCCGATCGCATGTACGGATTGCCCGGGTACCGGGTTCTCCTTCCCAAGGCGCACGTAGGGCAGCTTGGCAGGTGGGTTCGTCAGCTTGAGCAGTGCCAAGTCCCGGAGCGGGTCGGACTTGTAGACCACGGCGTCGAGTGCCTTGTCCTGCCGCGCCATGCCTCCGCTCTTCTGGTCGATGCTACCCAGAACGACCGAGACGGACTTCTGAAAGTCTTCGCTCTTGCCGTGTTCGATCACGTGGTGATTGGTGACGATCCAGCCCTTGGGGTCGATCACGACGCCGGTGCCCATGCCTCCGGGCACTCGCACGATGACCGTGGCTGGAGCGACGAGGCGGTACAGATCGGAAGATGATTTCGGTGGTGGCTTTGCGCTCTTCACCAAGCCCAGGGTGTCGGGAGCAACCGCCGTGCGTGCCCGTCGGTCGAGCAGCTTGGGGCTGGGAACGCGGGTGCCCCCTGGGATTGCGCCGGAGGGTCCCGCTTCCGCGCCGGGGCCGGCGGCGCGCGAAGCATGGGGCGCTACGCCCGTGCCCGAAGGATGCGCTCCGGGTTGGCTGCCACCGCAGGCAAGGAACAACATGGCGAGCAGGCTTGGAACGTGGCGACAAGTGTGCATTTTCGACTTCCCTAGGAAAACGTGCACGGCGAGATTAGCACGCGGCTCAGCCTCCGGGGTGATGGGGCTCGAGGCTGTCGGAGGCGCGCCAGTGCTGCGGATCGAGCCGCCCGGCGCCCGGCAGCCCCATTCTGTCGCGACTCATCGTGACTCTGAAGATCACAGCTCGGCTGCGATGCGCGCCGCGACGTACACGCATAGCGCGAGGATCCACAATGCGGCGCGCCGTTTCATGCCTGTTTCCATGCCCCAGACGGGGGCCAGGGGCACAACGACGAAAGCCACGGCCCCGCGCCACCAGGGCGGCCGACGGAGCAGGCCATAGGTCAGTGCCAAGTGCGTCGTGACGAGCACGGCGAAAGACCCGATGACTAAGGAGAGGACCAATACGTCCACGGTGCGCGCAGCATAGGAAAATGCATCTGCCTGCGCAAACCACTGAGGCGGACCGAGGCGCGACCGGCGCCGACCGCGTTGGTGGGACCACGCCGCGACGTTGACGCGCAGACACGCGCGCGCGATGTGCTGCTGCTCCAACGTTTGCAGCGTTGGTCGCGCCGACGCCGTGGCTGCGCGCGGGCTCCTTCGGCGCGTGCTATTCAAGCTCGCGCAGCGTGCTGCCACAGCCGGGCAGATGCCCGAAGGATGTCGGATCGGATCGCGCTTCCGGTGCGGGCAGTCGCGTGGCCGCACCCCCGCGGCAGGCCGGGGGTCCCCGAGCTGAAGAGAAAGTTCGGTAATTCCAACAGGTTACCGAGGCGGGGGGACTGCACTGCCTGCCCGGGCCTCAGGAACTGACGTGGAAACAGCCCGGCGCGCTATGCTGCGCCCGTGCGATTCGATCACGTCCTTTTTGCCTCGGTCCTGGGTGCGCTGCTGGCGCCTCTTCCTCTAGCGGGTCTGGCCCAAGCCGACGGCGTCGCCAGCCGCCCGGACATCATGCCAGTCAGTGCGATCAAACCGGGCATGAAAGGTCACGGTCTCACAGTCTTTGAAGGCACGAAGCCAGAGAAGTTCGACGTCGAAGTGATCGACGTGCTCAAGAACTTTCAGCCGCGCCAAGAACTCATCCTGATCAAGACCAAGCACCCGCGACTGGAAGTGGCGAAAGTTGTCGCCGGGATGAGTGGTAGCCCGATCTACATCAACAACAAGATGATCGGGGCGTATGCCTATGGTTGGACCTTCGGCAAGGAGCCGGTGGCCGGTGTGACTCCCATCCGAAGCATGTTGGATGATCTGGCGCGCCCCATCCCCAAGTCTGTCTTCGGTTGGCCCCTCGCTGCGCTGCCCCAGTCCAAGAAGGTAGCTGCTCGCGGGCCGCGTTCCGGGCGGCGCTTTTCGGGAGCGTCTCAGGACTACGATTTGCGCAAACACGGCGCACAGATGGCGAAGGCGCGCGCCCTGCACCTTCCCGGAAAGGACAGCCCCGTCGCTCCCGTTGCCACCCCGATGCTGCTCGGTGGCATGAGCGCCGGCGCTATTGGGATCGCTCGCGAATTGCTCGCGCCCATGGGCCTGGAACCGCTGCAAGCTGGCGGCGGTGGCAGCGCGGAACCCGGCGCTCCGACGCGCTACGTCGATGGCGGAGCCGTTGGCGTACAGCTGATCCGCGGCGACATGAGCGCTATGGGCCTCGGCACCGTGACTCGGGTAGAGGGCGATAAACTCGTCGCCTTCGGCCACCCCATGATGCAGGCGGGCGTCACGGCGCTGCCCACTGCGATTGGACGCGTGTTGTGGTTCTTGGCGAGTGATATGCGCTCATTCAAGATTGGCATGCCTGCTCGCGACGTCGGCGCGCTTGTCAACGACCGCCTCGCCTCGATCGTCGTGAGCCACTCGGCAAAGGCGCCAACCATTCCTGTTTCTTTGAAGATCAAGGGGGTCGCTGGCGCTCCCTACACAACCTGGAACTTCGAAGTCGCCCACGAGAAGTTCATGACCCCGGCCTTCATGGCCATTGCGCTGGGGAGTGCTCTGCAGGCGACGGCTTCCGAGCGGCAAGACGTGAGTTGGAACGCCACCAGCAAGCTGAGCGTGAAGGGCCATGGCAGCATCAAGCTGGAGGACTACGGGGTCGCCATCGGCGGGGCGCCGGATCCCCACGATTTCGTACGCCCTAACATGGGGCGCGCGGGGGGGGGGGCCATGAACAATCCCTGGCAGGGAGCGGTCGTGGGGCGGGCCGAAAAGGAAATCGAATTGCGCTACACCCGAGAGATCATGCGGCTTCGAGGAGCGGAGGCCCTTGAGTCCGAGATCGAAGCAGGCCGTCCCGCACGCATTCGCCTGAACCTGGTCCCCTACGCGGGTAAAGAAGTCAGTCGCGTCATCAGCGTGCCGATCCCCGCCCATATGGCAGGCCAGAAGATCGTGCTCGAGGTCGGCCCTGGCTATCTAGAACGCCGAGAAAAGGCAGACGCCGAGAACTTGGGCGATTTGGTGCGCAACCTCCAAAACGCGACCTATCCCATCAAATCCGTGGTGGTTGCCTACGCGACTGGGGACGGTGCTGTCTCCTTCAAGGGCCATGTGGCCAAGAACCTACCGCCGGGCGCCCTGGATGCGCTGCGCCCCACCACGGCCTCTGTGGCCCCGGAATCCTTCAAAAACGAGGCCCGGCATGTGGTGTCGATCGGACAATTCATGGTCGGTAACGATCGCGTCGAAATTGATGTAAAGCCCGTGCTGCGGTAGCCCTTTCCAGCGCCTCCAAGCAATGACCCTCTCCTAGCAAGGTAACCCTCTCGTGTTGATTCGAAACAGCTTTATCAAAGGCTTGGTTTGCTTGACCTCAGCTCTTTGCCTGCTCGCGGTGTCGGACCCAGCGTCCGGCGTCGGAACGCGTCGCTTCGTGCTCGACACCGGTGACGACTTCAAGGGCGGCGATCTCAAGGGCGTGGCTGTCGACGCTGCCGGGCGCGTGCGTGCTGGCTTCAATCTGGGCGCAACGCCCCTCGCGGAAGCGTCGACTGTCTGGGCTGCGCTGCCTATGGCCGACGGTTCGGTGCTGCTCGGAACCGGCAACGAAGGGAAATTGCTCAAGGCGGACGGCGCGAAGGTGAGCGTGCTCGCCGAAACCAAAGCACTCGCCGTGACTTCCCTGACACAGGCATGGGGCAGCAGCGTTGTGCTCGGCACTTTGCCCGAGGGCAAGGTCATGAAGTGGGATGGCAGCAAGCTGTCGGATCTGGCAACTCTCAAGGGCAGCGAGCATGTTTGGCAGGTCGCCTTCGACAAGAAGACCAACAGCGTGCTGGCGGCAACCGGACCGGAAGGCAAGCTGTATCGTATTGGGCAGACAGGCCAAGCCCAGGTCGTTTTCGATGCTCCGGAGCAGCACCTGATGAGCGTGGCTGTTGCCGCGGACGGCACCATCTACGCGGGCGCGAGTGACAAAGCGAAGCTCTACAAGATCACGGGGCCGAATCGCGCCACGGTGCTCTACGACTTCGGTCGCACCGAAGTGCGCGCGATTGCGGTCGGCGCCAAAGGTGACGTGTACGCCGTTGCCAACGAAATCAAGAGCGGCAGCTACGCGCCCAGCAAGCGCACGCAGATGAGCAAGGACGCTGCCGGCCCGGTGCCCAAGCCTCCCAAGACCAAAGGCAAAGGCACGCTGTATCACTTCTCCCCGTCAGGATCCCCGGATCAGCTCATCGACGACAAAGAGGAGCATTTCGTGTCCATCGCCATTGGCGACGACGACCGCCCTTACGTCGGCACCGGCGCAGAAGGCCGGGTTTATACCGTTACGGATTCGCATCAAGTTGTGCTGGTGGCAGACACGGACGAGCGACAGGTCAATGCCCTTGCGCTCACTGGCAAGCAGCGCTTCATCGCTTCCAGCGATCCCGCCGTGCTGCACCCGGTTCGCGGTGTGGGGGGACAGGACGCTGTGTGGACGAGCAAGGTGTTTGACGCTGGGCTTCGAGCCACTTTTGGTCGCATGACCTGGCGCGCGACGGGGGCCCTTGAGCTGGCAACGCGCACCGGCAACACCAAAGAGCCCGACGACACCTGGAGCGCATGGAGTCCCGGCATGGCTGCCGCAGGAGATATCAAGAGCCCGGCGGGCCGCTACGTCCAGGTGCGGGCGCGGTGGAATAAAGACGCGAAGGCGGAGCTTTCCGAGATCAACCTTCCCTTCGTGACGGACAACCTGCGCGCGACGGTCACAGAGATCACGACTGGCTCCGGGGGGAGCACCTCAAAGTCCACAGACGCCGTCAAGAAATCTGGCAGCCCCATCGAGAAGAAGCCGGAGGCCAAGATCGAGCTGAAGTGGAAGGTGGAAAACCCTGACAACGATGCGCTGCGCTACCACGTACAGTACCGGTTGGTAGGCACGACCACCTGGTACGGCTTGCTGAAGCCCGGGGAAAAACTCAGCAAAGAGAACTACTCCTGGGACACTTCGGACCTGCCGGAGGGTGAGTATCGGGTGCGGGTGGTGGCCAGCGACGAGCTGTCGAATCCGCCGGGAAGGGCCCAAAAGCACGAACTCGAGAGCACGGTGATCTTGGTCGACAACACGCCGCCGCGCGTGGAAAACCTGACGGCACAAGCGCGACGAGTCCGCGGCCGTGCCATTGATGGCGTCGGCCCCATCAAGCGCATCGAAGTCTCCGTCGCAGGAAGCGACGAATGGTTCCCGTTCTTTCCGAAGGACGGCATCTTCGACGAGCAGTCTGAAGACTTCGACGCGGACATTTCCAGCTTCGTGCCACAAGGCTCCGCGCTGCTCTCGGTGCGTGTCTACGACGCTGCCAACAACTTTGTGATCCGCAACGTGACCGTCAAGTAGCCACGGCCGTGCACCCCGAAGGCCGCACAGGGTTGCCACGCAGGGGCCGCGTGCCTGACACGGCTGCCAGGGGGGGCCGTCGCAACGGCCGGCGCTGGGGCAGCGAATTCGTCGTCTTTTCCAGGATTTACCCAGTCGGCACGCCTCGTGCTCAACCCTTCGGTAAGTGCTACCTTTTCGTGTTGGATCCTTGAGCCCCTTGTTCCCTTTGCGCACATTTCTTTTGTCGTTGCCCGCCGCCCTGGTTGCCCTGAGCTGCGCGTCCATCGACGAGGGGTCCGCCAGCGGCGACGCTTCCTGCGTGGGCATCGGTTGCCAAACGGTGGACGCTGGCAAGGACCAATTCACAGCGGACGTGGCTGTGCCCGACGGGGCTGTGGACGGTGGTCTTCCTCCCATACAAAACCCACTATGCGGCGAGGGCTGTTCGCCAGACGCCGTCGATGATTGCGCCAGCTTTGTACCGCCGGCGGCTGACGCCGGCGACGGTGGAGGGGCCGCGGATGCTGGCGCCCCTGAGGCCGGCCCGTACCCGGAAGCTGGCGTCAGTGAGGGCGGTCCAAGCAATGCTTATGGCTGTTTCGTTCAGGTTGGTCCGACAGGTCCAGTCGCGGCGTGCGCGCTCTCGGGCAGCGGCAATTCCGGGGCGCCTTGCGTCAGCGCGCAGGATTGTGCCGCCGGCTTTGCGTGCGTGGGTGAGGGGAGTGCGGCGCAGTGCCGTAGGTATTGCTGCGCTCAGGACCCGAAGCAGCAGAAGTGCGACTCCGGCAGCTACTGTGCGGAGCGAACGCTGCGCGACGAAACGGGACCCACGGCGCTGAAAGTGCCCGTTTGCGTGCAGGCAGACAACTGTGAGCTCGATGAGCCGTATCCTTGTCCGAGCAACAAGAAGTGCACCTGCAAGGACGGAATGGCCTGCGCCGTCGTGCAGAGCGATGGCACGACGAGCTGCATTGTCCCGGGCAGCGGCCTGGCCGGCGATGCCTGCCCCTGCGCGCCCGGGCATGTTTGCGCCAAAGCCACCAATGCCTGTCTCAAGCTTTGCAAAACTCAGGCTGGCACGAGTGAATGCGGAAGTGGCAAGTGCCAGGGAGCCTCCTACTTGCCCGACGGTTTTGGGGTGTGCGTGCTCACGGCGCCCGATGGCGGATGATATCCGCGCCGCGCTTGCTGGCATGCGCGGGTGCTAGAGAAGCAAACGGGAAGGCGGCATGCGGTCGCCGCCCTCGAGCTGAGCGTTGAGTTCCGCACCGACCAGCATCGCGAAGCACCAGATCCAAATCCACGCCATGCTGATGGCGACTGCCGCAAGACCGCCGTAGAACAACGCAAACTCAGCGATGGTGCGCGCGTAGTAGGCGAACAGGAACGACGCGAGCCCGCCGATCGCAACCGTCAAAGCGGCCCCAGGCCACACGCGGCGCCGCACGCCAGGACGTCGCACCGCGATACGAAAAAAGCCGGCCATGCCGCCCGTGGCGCCGATCAGGATCAAGCCAAGGGCGATCCCTTTGCCCAGAGGCGCGTCCAGGCCATCGGCGGCGCGGAGTTCGTGCAGTATGGAAATCGGTCCACCGGAAAGCCACACGCCCAACAGACCGATCCCCGTAAACGCAAACACCGTGATCAGCACGCAAGCCAGGGCCAGCAGGCGTTTTCGCCACCAGGGCCGCCGCGGCGCGCCCACCATGACTTCAAAAACGGCCATCAGCGTGTGGTAGGCGCCGGACGCGAGCCACAGGGTCCCGATCAGGGCAAAGGGCGCCACGGCACCGCCAGAAAAGCGTTCGAAGTGGCGCCGGATGAGCACGTGTACTTGCGCCGGCGTCATTTCGAGCAGCAGGGATGTGGAGCCCAACGCCTCGGGGCTTTGACGCAGGACCTGGGCGATGATCCAGCCCGCGAAGGCCAACATCGGGATCGCGGCCAGAAACAGGTTGAATGCCATGGCACTCGCGGCGCGCCCAACCCGGTGCCGACCGAGTCCCCACCACAACGAGTACAGGCCGCGCCGATATGGACCGCCGTCGAAGAAAACCAGGGTGCGGTCTCGCAGCAAATCCAAGGTGACCAATAGGCGTTCGTTCATGCTTGCGGACTGGCGGCCGGGGCTGGAAATGGCGTAGACCTAGTCGCCGTGACGGTACATCAAGACGCCTTCGAAGTCCGAACTCGCGGCAAGGGGCTTACGAATGTCACCGCCCAAGTGGCTGGCATCGTGCGGAGCAGCGCGGTTATCACCGGGGTCTGCACGGTGTTCGTGCAGCACACGTCGGCCAGTCTCGTCATCCAGGAGAACGCGGATCCAGCGGTGCTTCGGGATTTGGAGCGCTACTTTGCAGAGCTGGTTCCCGAGAGTCGCCGCTGGGAGCACGCCGACGAGGGCCCCGACGACATGCCGGCGCATGCCCGGGCCGTGTTGACCAAAACCAGCGAAACCATTCCCGTTATCGCGGGCGCGCTGGGCTTGGGCACTTGGCAGGGGCTGTATTTGTGGGAGCACCGCGCGCGACCCCATGGCAGACGGCTGGTCGTCACGGTTCAAGGCGAGTAAAGATGCGGGCCATGCAGACGGATCAAACGCAGGCCAACCCGGTTCGCCCCGGCGACGCTGGCGAGCCCTTCAGCGCCGACTTCTTGGCGGATCTTCCCTACGAGCCTTCGGTTTTGCTTTTTGACCGGTTGCTCGAAGTCGATGCGGAACAACAACTCGTGCGCTGCCGCATGCCGACGGATGGGCCAATCCCGTTCATGGATCGCCAGCGCGCCCATGCCATTCGCCACCCGAGTCACGTCGCCGGCGCTGCCATGATCCACGCCACGGGCATGCTGGGATTCGTGCACGCCTACTGCGTGCTTGGGCTGCGTCACCGCGAGGGTTGGATCGGCTACGGCACTCACATCCACAAAGCTGTCTTCCGCAAGTTGGTGCCGCCCGGCAGCCCCATCGAGGCGGCATGTCGCGCGACGAAGCTGCGGCTCGGGAGAAAACGGCACCTCATCCGCTATGAGTTCAAGTTCACCCACGAAGGCGAGCGTTGCTACGAAGGCGATCAAACTGCCATGTGGATGAAGCTCGACCCGAGTCAACTCACGCCGTCCTGAGAAGCGTACGCGGCTTTTCCGAGTAGCATACGGAGCGCCCGGGCTGCGCGCCGCGGACGTGACACCGTGGCAGGTGCTTTCATGGGGCGCCGGCACTATGTGGATGCAGCGTGCGTGCGGTCGAGTAAGATGGGCGGGATGACTCTGCTTCGGCGTGGGGGAAAAGTGACGGCGCGCCTGCGTCGTCGTACCGGTGCGCTCCTCGTCGACAACTTCTTTCGCGGGATCTCCCGCGCTGGCAAGCTGCACCCCCATGCCAATCCGCAGCGGCATGACGTGGTGGTCCAGCGGGACATTGCCTATTTGGATACGGGCCTGCCGGAACACCACTTAGACGTCTATCTGCCCGGACCGCTCGCGCGCGGCGAAGTCGAGTCTGCGCCGGTGGTGCTCTACGTGCATGGCGGTGGGTTTCGCATCCTGAGTAAGGACACCCATTGGGTGATGGGGCTCGCATTTGCGCGCCGCGGCTACGTGGTTTTCAATGTCGGCTACCGTTTGGCGCCGCGCTATCCGTTCCCCGCGGCAGTGACAGATGTGTGCGCAGCGCTCGACTACGTCGGAAAGAATGCGCGCCGCTTCGGTGCCGATATGGACCGCCTAGTTTTTGCCGGCGAAAGCGCCGGCGGTAATCTCGTCACGAGTCTTGCCGTCGCGACGAGCTATCGGCGAAAAGAGATTTGGGCGCGCAGCATCTACGACGCCGGCCATCGCGCCCGCGCGGTGGTGGCGGCCTGTGCACTGCTGCAGGTTTCGGACATCCAGCGTTTTAAGCGTCGCTGGCCGCATATGAGCGGTTTCATCGGCGATCGTCTCGGGGAAGTCTCCGACAGCTACCTTGGGGATCCCATGCAGCATGACGAAACGCTCCGCGACCTTGCTGACCCTCTGCTGGTATTTGAGCGCGGGGACACCCCCGACCGACCGTTGCCAGCGTTCTTCGCGCCCTGCGGTACCAAGGACCCTCTGATCGATGACAGCCGACGCCTGCAGGCAGCGTTAACGCAGATGGGGGTGCCCTGCGAAGCGAAATTCTACCCCGGCGAGGTGCACGCGTTTCACGCGCTGGTATTTCGCCCCAACGCGCGTCGCTGCTGGGCGGATACCTACGCGTTCTTGGACAAACACGTCCCGCGTTGAGCGCGGGCTCAGGGGCACTGCTTGGGGCGCGCGAAGGTGAGCACGTACTGGTGCGGCAGAATGTTCTGATCGCTACACAGCGCGTACCCGGCTGATTGCATCTCCTGCTTGACGGTCTGCGGCGGGAGCTTGTGGTTATCCGGCGGCCCGACCGGCAGTTTGCCCATGCGAAAGTCCACGATCACGACGCGACCTTTGGGCGCCAGCTTCTTTTCCACGGCGCGGAAGTAGTCCATGCGTTTGCCCAGGTGGTGATAGGTGTCCACAAGCAGCACGACGTCAGTATTGTCGGGGAGCTTTGGATCGCCCTTGTCGGCCAGGATGGTCTGCACGTTGGGAAGCTTCGCGGTCGCGACGCGTCGCTTCACGTGCTCCAAGAGCTTGGGTTCCACATCGATGGCCCAGACGCGCCCCTTGGGGACCGCCTTGGCCAAGTGCGGTACGAAGTAACCTGTGCCGGTGCCGACATCTGCGACGCTGGCGTTCGGCTTTAGCCCGAGGGACTGCACCAAGGCGGCGGGCTTTTGCCAAGCGTCTCGAGCCGGATCGTCGAAGATCTTCGCCCACTTTTCTGGGTCGTCGAAGCGATGGTCTGCCGTGGGACAGGTGTGGTCCCCCTCCGAGTTC
>CALMUT010000149.1 GCA_937872925.1 uncultured Myxococcales bacterium
GGGGTTCGACGCCGCGTGGTCGTGAGGCCGGAGTGACCAATCGCCACTACGACGTCGTGGTCCTGGGACGCTCGTTGGGCGCCTTGGCTGCTGCCGCGCTGTTGGCGCGCCGGGATTTTCGGGTCTTGGTGCTTGGCCAAGGGCAGCGACCCACCCGCTACCGCTACGATCGATTCACCCTCGTACGACGCGCGTTCTCGCTACTTTCGGCCTCATCCCCGGTGATGAAGCGGCTGCTGCAGGAGCTGGCTCAGAGTCCGCGCTTTGCCCGCCGAACCCGCGAACTCGACCCGATGTTCACCATCCTGATGCCAGACCGACGCATCGAAGTTGCGCCGGATATGGAGCTCTTTAGCCGTGAGGTGGAGCGCGAGTTTCCAGAGGTGCGGCAGATCGTCGACGAGCTCTACGCGACCTTTGCTCAAGTCAACTCCGCCGTGGACATTGCCTTCGAACGCGACGCCGTTTGGCCGCCCGAGGGTTTTTGGGAACGCTTGGAGACCGGGCGCATCGCCAATCAGATCCCGCTTGCGGGCGGCACAGCGCCTCGAGACGTGCTCGGAAAGTTCCCCGTCGGCCATGTTTATCGTGACGTCGTGCTGCTGCCCGCCGTGTTTGCAACGGACCTGGCGGTGCCGGCGGAACAGCTCCCGGCCCTCGCCACGGCGCGGCTTCATGGCGCATGGACGCGCGGGGTCTCCGCGATGGAACAAGGCGAAGACGAGCTCGCTGAGTTCCTCATCGAGCGCATCGAAGCCCACGGTGGCGAGTGCCGCCTCGATCGCTCCGCGACGCGCATCCTCGTCGATCGCGGGCGGGTCGCTGCTGTGGTCGAAGACGGCGAAGACGACCCCACCGGAGCCGACAGCGTCATTGCGGACTCTTCTGGCGAGATCGTCGCGGACCTGGCTCGGGGCGATGGCATCACCAAACGCGCCCTCACTGACTGGCCTCGATTGAGTGCCACCGTTGGAAGGTTCGTCGTGGCGATGGCCGTCAAGCGCTCAGGCCTACCCGATGCGCTGGGACAGGAATCCTTCGTGCTTCCACTTTCCGGTGCAAAGCAAAACCCACGACATCCCGTGGTGCACCTGCAACGGCTCGACGCCATGGCGGAAGCTCCGGATGAGAGTGTTCTTGCGGCAGAGATGCTGCTGTCCACCCGCGGGCCGCTCACCTTGATCGAGGCTCGCAACGCGGTGATGACGACGATTGGCGAGCACTTTCCGTTTCTGGCCCGCCACCTGCTTGTCGTGGATTCGCCGCACGACGGTCTGCCGCTTTCCGACTTCAGCGGCGGCAGCGAGCGCAGCATCGATCGGATCCATTTGGCCGAAAGCGCCCCCGGCGCGGAGCCCATGCGTTGGCAGTGGAGCGTGGAGCCCCCGGGCTACCTAGACATCGCCGGCGAGCCCATCCGTGGGCCCATCCCCGGAAGCTTCCTGGTCGGCCCGACCGTGCTGCCCGGCTTGGGCCAAGAGGGGCAACTGCTGGCGGCCTGGGGGGCGGCCCGCATCGTGACGCGTGGTGATCGGCGGCGGCAGCGCATGCGCCGGCAGATGTGGACGAAGATCGAGACCTAGGCCGCTCTGAACCCTGCGACATTACAAGAAAATCGCCGCGCTCTGGGGAAGGGTGTATCCTTGGAGCGTGATGCGACGAATCGTCCCGACCCTCCTGCTTTCGGCGGCGTGCATGCTGGCGCCCCAGGCCGTGTACGCGGAAACACCAACCTCATCCATTCAGGTCCTTGCCGTCTCGAGTGACAAGAACTTCGAGCACGCGCAAGCACTCACCATCGCCTTGAAACGCGCCGTTACGCGCGCAGAAGGCTGGGCCCTAGCCAAGGGCGACTACTCGCTGGAAGTCATCTCGCTCGCCATCGGTTGCGACATTCCACCCAGCCCAGACTGCCAGAAGAAGATCGCCGGCAAAGCGGGCGCCAATCGCTACATCTGGGGCACGCTGGCGGTGCAGAAAAAGGAAGCCGTCGCGGAGCTGCATCTGTTCGAGAACGGCGCGGAAGCTCGTTCGACAACCATACGCTACGCATCGAATCTCACGGATCCGTCTGACGATACTCTGATGGAGGTTGCCGCGGGCGGCTTTGCCGAGCTGATGGGCGCCACCCAAGGCGTGCTCGTTGTCATCGCTGGCAACGTCACCGGCGAGGTCTTCGTCGATGGCGAAAAGGTCGGGCTCATCAGCGAAGGTCGCACAGAGCTGACCGTCGCACCGGGTGAGCACAAGGTGCTGGTGCGCGCCCCCGGCTACAATGACGCAGTCGGAACCGTCACGGTTCGGCCTGGAGACAGCGCGGAAGTTCGGCTGACGCCCAGCGCGAAAGACGCCGGCGGCGGCTCGGATCCGGCGAAAGACTCCGGCGGCGGGATGAGCAGCAACAAGATGCTCGGCTACGGCGGACTAGCCGTTGGTGGCATCGTCGCGGCGGCTGGCGGCTATTTTTGGGTGCGCTCGGCCCTCGACAATTCCAACTCGGATTGGGACGAGTTCAAAAGCAAGGTCCGCGAGAACGACGACCCCTGCGACGTGGCCGCCAACGGTGGCGTCGACATCAATGGCAACGCGATCCAGCGCAACGCCAAGATCAACGACCACTGCGACACCAACAAGTCCAACAAGACCCTCGCAACCATCTTGACCCCAGTCGGGTTGGTCATTGCGGGTGTCGGCGCCTATTTTCTACTGACGGACGACAGCGACGAAAAGTCCGCGAAGAAGCGCCCGCCGCGAGTGCAACCCATCGTTGGGCTCGGCCCACGGGGTGGCGAAGTGCGTTTGCACGTCACCTTTTGATCGTTCCAGCATGCGCGTGATCGCCGGCGCACTTGGCGGCCGACGGCTGCTCGCTCCGGCCGGTCGCAGCACACGTCCAACCTCCGACCGCGCGCGGGAAGCGATGTTCTCCATCCTGGGCGATCTAGAAGGGCACTGCGTGCTCGATTTGTACGCGGGTAGTGGGGCCTTGGGCATTGAAGCACTCTCGCGCGGAGCGTCGTTTGCCGTCTTCGTGGAGGAGTCGCGACCTGCGTTGCAGGCAATGCGCAGCAACCTGCGCGCGCTGCAGCTGGAAGCGCAGAGCACCGTCGTCGCCATGGCTGTGGAGCGCCTGACCCCGCGACAGCTGGAACGGGGGCCCTTCGACTTGATCCTCTGTGACCCACCCTGGGCAAAACTGGAAGCTGCGGTGGCTGCCCTGGGCCGCGTTGCCGTCGGTCAACTGAGCTCCGAAGGGCAGCTGGTGCTCGAGCATGCAGCGGCGGACGCGCCCGTGCTGCCGGCTGCGCTGGGTCTCTCCCTGGCTCAACGCCGGCGCTGGGGCGACACAGGAGCGTCGTTTTTCGCGCGAATCGACGCTGTGAGCCCCTGAACGGACGGCGCTGTTTCGGAGCTTGCTTGTTCCACTATAGTCCTGCCGAGTATTGTCGTAGATCCATGGACACACGGAATGGCTGAATCAACTGCACCACCACCCCCCAAGACCGGAAGCGGCGGCTTCATTGCTGCTATCGTGGTGATGCTGCTGCTTGGCGGTGGGCTCATTTTTTGGAAGATGAGCGGCAAGGAGAAGCAGGTCGCCGAAGCGCCCCCTCCCCCTCCGCCGAAGACCGCTGAGCCGGTGCTCGAGGCCCCGCCCCCGCCCCCGCCCCCTGTCGAAGAGGACGCCGGGGACAAAAAAGCGGCCACGGATCCGAAGCGAGTCGTGGGCGGTGGAGGTGGCGGCTGCGGCGGCGACTGCAAGGGCACTGCCACTCCCCAACTGCAGTCCGCCTTGCGCGGGCGCGCCGGTCAATCCCGGGGCTGCTACGAGCGTGGTTTGCGACAAAACTCGCTGCTTCAGGGCAAGATCACCATCGCCGTGCGCATCGGCCCGGCCGGTCAGGTTTGCAGTGCCAACATAGCCAGCAACAGCGTCGGGGACCCCGGGGTTGCTTCCTGTGTGCTCGGAATGTTTCGTTCTGGGACCTTCCCGGCCCCCAAAGGGGGTTGCGTTGACGCCGCAGTTCCTATGAACTTCGTACCGAAGTCGTAAAGCGGAGGACTGACGTGCGGCATTGGTTCTGGATTTTTCTCGTGTTCCCCATCGCCGTAGCTGCGTGCGGCGAGGACGACGGCCAGACACCGAACTGTCCGGACCTTCCGCTCTACGACGTAAAGAACCCGACAAACGACGAGATCGCTGCGCGAAAAGCTGCCGAAGCCGCGGGCTGTCTGACCCAGCCGGGCGCCGTACCCACGTCCACGGCGCCTGCACCGGACTCGGGTTCCGCGGACGCAGCCGCGGACTGAGAGCGGGCCGCCCCGCATGCGTCGCCCACGCGCCGCGGAGGATCTGCGTTGAACGAGCATACGCACGGTGTGCTGCTGACGCTTGCCTACGATGGCGCCAACTACTCGGGCTTTGCGCGTCAGACCAACGCCCGAAGCATTGGCGGCGAGGTCGAAGGCGCGATCCGCTGCATCGATCCCCGCGCCAGCCACCTGCGGGCGGTGAGCCGGACGGACGCCGGCGTGCACGCGCGCGGGCAGATCGCCTCTTTCGACACCACGAAGGACATCGATCCGCGCGGCTGGGTTCTCGCGCTCGTCCAACAACTGCCCAAAGAAATCGCAGTCGTGCGCGCGGCGCGGGTGCCCGTTGCTTTCGACCCGCGGGGCTTTGCCGTGCGCAAGATGTACCGCTACTCCGTGCTGTCGAGCCTGACGCACGATCCGTTTTGGCACGAGCGCGCATGGCGCGTGTACGAGAGGTTGAACCACTCGGCGATCGTGACCGAGGCAAAGAGCCTGCTGGGCACGCACGACTTTCGAGCTTTCCGAAGTGCGCAGGACAAACGCGACAACACGGTGCGAACCATGCTGCGCGCCGACGTGAGCATCTCGAAAAGCGATGCGCGCGTGATCGAGATTGAAGTGGAAGGGGACCGTTTCATGCACAGAATGATGCGCATCATTTGCGGAACGCTGGTGGACGTGGCACGCGACCGGCTGGCGAGCGGCGCCATTGAACGCGCCATCACCAGTGGCCGCAGGGAAGATCTGGGCATTACGGCGCCGCCCGGGGGGCTGTGTTTGGAGAAAATCGTCCTGAGCGAGAGCGGGTCGGACCCGTGGCCTGCGCCCCCGCATTGACTGGGATGCCCCCCTCGCGTAGCTTCCCCGGCGCAAGAATTGGCATCTTTGCCGGGACCTCGCGCCACATTGCGCGCGCCGGCACAAGAGCAATCCACCGAAGATTTGTCGCGACCCGAGCGCGCGCCCAGGAAAAAGACGATGAGCCTCAAGGAACGCTTCTCCGAGAGCGGGAAAAAGATCCTTCAGAATCCAGCTGTTTTGCGCTGGATGAGTGACGACCGGGTCATGAAAGCCGCCGAAGGCTTGATGGATGCACCCGGGCGCATGAAGGCGGCGTGGCGGATCCTGCTGAGCGGACACGACCTGCCAAACATCGACCCGGCTCTGGATGAGAGCATGGGCGAAGTCGCAGACAGCTCCACGAGCCCGAACAAGTCAGCACCCGCGAAGAAGAACGGCGTCAGCCCGAGCATGCAGGGTTCCGACGACATGAAGCAGTCGTTGGCCGAGCGCAGCAGCCTGTCCGGTATTGGCGGGAAAGACGTCTTTGAGAAGTGCTACCAGTTCAAGGCCGCGGACAACGCTCGCAAAATGGGGATCTACCCCTACTTCAAGCCCCTGGATTTTAACGACGGTCCAGAAGCGCAGATGGACGGCAAGCGCGTGACCATGTTCGGGTCGAACAACTACCTCGGTCTCACCACGCATCCCAAGGTGCGCGACGCCGCGAAGAGCGCCATCGACCGCTTTGGTACCAGCATGACCGGTTCGCGGTTGGTCAACGGCAGCATGAAGCTCCATGAGGAGTTCGAGGAAAAGCTCGCCGCCTGGTTCGGCAAAGAAGCGGCTCTCGTCTTCACGACCGGCTACCAAGTGAACATCGCGACGCTTTCGGCGCTACTGAGCAATAAAAAGAGCGTGGCCGTCATCGATCGCAACGTGCACGCATCGCTGTACGACGGCGTGCGCTTGGGCCAAGCCGCCGGGGCGCGCCTGGTCCGCTACAAACACAACGACGCGGGCGCCCTCGATCGCGCGCTCGAGAAGGTGGAAGACGCAGAAGGCGCCATCGTCATTACGGACGGCGTTTTCAGCGCCGAAGGCGAAATCGCCCACCTCGACCAGTTGGTGCCGATTGTGAAGAAACACGGCGCGCGGCTATTTGTGGACGACGCCCACGCCTTGGGCGTCATCGGCCCCGAAGGCCGCGGCACGGCCCACCATTTCGGCCTATCCGACCAGGTGGACTTGATTGGCGGCACCTTCAGCAAGAGCTTCGCGAGCATCGGCGGCTGGCTGGTCGGCGAGCGCAAAGTCCTGGACTACGTGCGACACTTCGCGCCGAGCTTCATGTTCGCCGCGAGCGCAGCGCCACCCAGCGTGGCGGCCGCGATGGCGGCCTTCGACGTGATGCGTGAGGAGCTGTGGCGGATCGAGAAGCTGCGCGAGAACTACACCTACATGCGTGATGAGCTCCGGAAGCTCGGTTTTGAGCTGGGGCACACCGAAACGGCCGTTATCCCCATCTACATTCGCCAAGACCTGCGCACCATCATGATGTGGCGAGATCTGTTGGAAGATTACGGCATCTACACCAACCCGTTCATCTCTCCAGGCGTACCGCCCAAGAGCGCCATGCTGCGCACCAGCTACATGGCCACGCACGAAAGAGTGCATCTGGACCGCGGTCTCGAAGCCTTCGAGAAGGTTGGCAAGAAGTACGGCGTCATTTAGGGGCGTCACCCCGGACGCCAGCCCGGTCAGTTTCCGTTGGGTTGGCCCATGCGCAGCGGTCCACCGCGCGCTGTGGACCACAACATGCAGTTTTCGCTCGAGCCCGGGACGGTGAAAATGTCCATGCCGTGTTCGAAGGTCTGGACCAAGATCTCCAACTGGCCATCGCCGTCGACATCACCAATCGCAGGAGCTGCCGGCGCGCCGTTTCCGTTCCCGTTCTTGCCCGGGTTGGGCAGGGGGATGTCATGCAATAGCGAGCCGTCCGCGCCCAAAATCACCAGGTGACCGGAATCTAGAACGTCCGGGTCACCGTAGGTCGCGAAGATGACCTCAGGGGATCCGTCCTGATTCAAGTCGACGACGGTTGCCTCTGTCGCATACATGATCGTCTTGCCGAAGCGATGATCGAAACGCCACAGCTGCTTGGCGCTGGCGTCGAAGGCGTACATATGCCCGTCGTTCAAGGGCACGATGATCTCCGGCTTGGCGTCGCCTTGTAGATTCACCGTGGTGGGCGCGGGAACACCTCCCGGCGGATAGTAGCCACTGACATTGATCGGCGCGTTGCCCCGCGGAAGCGTTTCCCATCCGGCCTTGCGCATTGCGGAACGACTGCCGTCGCCATGCGCTCCCTCCAGCGCCATGACGGCGTAGGCCTGGGTCTCGTAGGGTTCGTGCATTTCGACGTTTGGCACGCCGACGACTTCATTTTTGCCGTCACCGTCAAGGTCTACGACGTTGGGAGGGGACGCCGTCCACTGTAGCCACTCTGCCCATTTCGGATGCGGCCACTCGCCGGTGTGTTTGTTGTAGTGGTCTCCCTCCACCTTGGGATCCGCCCAACGAATGAACTGGCCCCAGGTCAGCGGCTGATCCGTGAACTTGCTGTCCCGATTCTTGAAATAGGGCGCAGCGTCGATGGCGACGCCATCGTGTTTGAAGGCCTGGATGTGGTGGTTGTCGTAGGTCGCCAGCACTTCCAGATCCGGATCGTCGTCTATGTTGCCGATGCCGACGTTGAGCCCGTAGCAACCGTAGCCGTTGTGGCCTTGTCCGTTGCGGTCCGCGTCGTTGCCCGTTCCCGTCTGGTTGTTGTAGCGCGGCCATGCGGTCCAGGAGATCCCGGCAGGTTGGTGCAACTGTCCGTTGGCGGAGTACACGAAGACCTGCGCGCCGCCTTTCTCGGTGCTGGCCGTCTGGGTCGTGGTGGCCACGATCTCCAGGGTGCCGTTGCCGTCTAGATCCCCCGCCGCAAGTCCTCGGACCTCGGGCGCATTGCCCGCCGTCGTGGTGTCGACGGGAAAGCCGGCCTTGGTCGCCAGTGCACCGTTCTTCCATTCGTAGGCAAATACCTTGGAGTCGTTACCGAATACGATCTCCGTCGTGCCGTCGCCTTCCAAGTCGGCCACGACGTGGGGCGCGTAGATGCGTCCGTCACCGTCTTCCGCCTTGTCCAGCACGGCTCCGCTCGCGTCCAGAACGTAGAGCGAATAGTAGGCCGCGATGATCTCGCGTTTCCCGTCACCATCTAGGTCGTAGATGATGGGCGAGGCGAACCAACTCGTCTGTCCCTTCACATTGCGCACGAAGGTCGGCGCTTGGACTTCCCCTGCACTGGTGCCCTTGTCGCAGGTCGGGTTCCTGTTGCCACCCGTGGTGCTGCCTCCTCCCGTGCCATTCGCCCCACCACCACCGCTGCCGCTTCCTCCGCTGCCCGAAGCGCCCCCGCCACTGCCTCCGCCACCGCCGTCGTCGCCCCCACAAGAGACGAATAACAGGCTGAGGAAAAGTACACTGCCTACTCCAAGAATCCTTAGCTGCCGCATCGAAGCCCTCCAAAAGCTGCCCCAATGATAGCAGGCCCAAGAGGCTCAGTTCGCCAGTAACAGGAGCGCTCCAAAAACTAAGTACCACTCAGGCTCGAAGTATCCGAGCAACGCCCAGATGCCGATGTGCATCGACACGATCGCCGCGGCGACATACAGCCGCGCGCCGGGAACAATGAACAAAGCGGCTGCAATTTCCACAAAAAGCCCGACCACACCCACCACGGTGCCGACGCGTTTCGAACGCGCAACTACATGCCGCGCGTTTCGGATGAAACGTGGGCCAGTGTAGGCACGCTCTGCGATGAGCAGTGCGTGGTGATGAGAGCGCATCCAGTCCCAACCCGTGAGTCGAAGCTTTGCGATCGCCGACAGCACGTACGCCCCACCCAGGACGCCACAGCCCGCGTGCCAACCCAACGCTTCCGCGCGCGGCGCAGGTTCGCCGAGCCAAAGGGCGATCTGCGACGCGACAAGCCACGCCGACAGTGCCGCGCCAGCGGGGACGTATTTGCCCAGGCGCACGACGATGTCACCGGGCCAATCCGCGACTTCCACGCGTCGTATGAGCATCAGTGCGGCCACGATCGCGAGCGCGGTCCAGCGCTGTGCATGCCCTAAGCCGTATAGAAGCACACACACACCAAAGGGCGCAGTTGCCGCCGCGAGCCACACGAGCCGTTTTTTGCGCGTGGCCTGTTGGACGTTCTTGAGGCTCATGCCATACACGGGGCGGTCGGACCATGCGATGTGCATCGCAGAGCTCGACCACGAAAGCAGCAGTGCGAGGCAGAGCAGGAGCAGGCCAGCGCTCATGATGCGACCAGGGCGCTCCCCCTCGTGATCGGGCGCAGCTTCTCGTGCACCTGACCGCTTTTGTCGACGCGCAGCATGCGGTAGCCCACTTCCAGAGGCATGCTTCCCTCCGGCGGCCGGTCTGCAGCACGGGCCCGGAGCAACCGCTGCACTTCGTACACAATCCACTGCTGGGAACACGGGACGCGCTTGGGGTCGAGCGCGTCCACGTCGAGTCCGAAAACGGATTGCAGATCCTGAGGTTCCAGAAAGCGATCCCCAGCGCGCAGGTATAGGACCGCACCTTCGTCGCGATCTTTGAGAGCGGCGTACATGATGTATCGCGAGAAGGGAAAGCGATCCCCAACCAATAGCGACACCACCACGTAGACGAGCAGCGCGACGCCGGCGTACACAATCTCCTGCATCAGCGGCAGTATGCCCGCTTGCCCGCGCTGGGCCCAGCCACGGGACGGGACGCGTCCAACGGTATCGGCTATTGTCTCAGGGTCGTGATGGAGCTGACCGGCGCCGTGCTCGGCGGAGACTTCCGTATCGAGCGCCCCCTCGCAGAAGGCGGCATGGGTGGCGTGTATGTCGCCCAACAGCTTTCCACAGGTCTACCGCGGGCGCTCAAGGTCATGCACCCAACCCTTGTCGCAGACCCGTCGATGCGTGAACGCTTCGCGCAAGAAGCCCGCATTGGTGGCCGAGTTGCCAGTGAACATGTAGTGCAAGTCATTGCGGCGGGGGTGGATACGAGTCTCGGAGTGCCCTGGCTTGCCATGGAGCTGCTTGACGGCGAGGACTTGGGTTCGCTCTGCGCTCGGCGCGGCGCGCTACCCCTTTCCGAAGTAGTTCCGATATTTCGGCAACTGTGTCACGCCCTCGGCGCGGCGCATTCCGCCAGCATCGTGCATCGGGACGTGAAGCCGGAAAACGTCTTCCTCGCGAACGTGAAGAGCTCTTCTTCGACCTGGGTGCTCAAGGTCTTGGATTTCGGCATTGCGAAGCTGGCGGCGGACGCTCAGCAAAGTGCGACCCGGGGTGTGGGTACGCCGCTCTGGATGGCGCCCGAGCAAACCGAATCCCAAACGCCTTCGCCCGCTACGGACGTGTGGTCGCTGGGGCTCTTGGCGTTCTTCCTACTTACGGGACACCACTATTGGCGCACCGCGAGCGCCGGCGGTTTGAGCGCCTTGATGCGAGAAGTCCTGGTGGACCCTTTGGCACCTGCGAGCGTGCGCGCCAACGAGCTGGGTGTGACACTGCCCGCAGGGTTTGACGTTTGGTTTTCGCGCTGCGTCGCGCGGGAACCGCATCATCGCTACGGCGATGCGCACCAAGCCTTCAGCGCCCTCGAAATGCTGGCCGCAGGAGCTGTTCCTTCCGCCGTCGGCGCGGCCAGCGTTTCACCCGTCGCCGGCTCAGTCAGGAGCGTGCCGCCCGGCCCCGGCAAGAAGTCGCGCGCGCCGCTGCTGATCGGCTTGGGCCTCGCCGCCATCGGGATCGGCGGCGGCGTCCTGGCGCTGGGCGCCTTCGCATTTCTGTATCAGGACGAGATCGGCGACCTCGCCGGCTCGAGTACCGTGCGTCCGGCGGCAAGTTCGCCGGCGGCCACGGACTCGCCCACCGCAGCTGCGACGCCCGGGGCGGATCCAGCGGGTGCTCCCCCTGGGACTGCGGAGCCAACATCACCGGCGGCGAAGACTCAGACACAAGCTCACACCCAGCGTGGCGCAAGCGACCCGAAAACCGCTGCGACCGCCGCCGCGACGGCGCCCGCTGAGCCGGCGACGGAAGAGAAGAGCAGTTCGGGGCTCCGACCCATCGACCGCGCATCCGTGCAGGCCAAGGTGGACGCCGCCGCCGCAGGCGCTGCCGCGGCCTGCGCCAAGGACAAGGCCGCCGACGCTTCTGTCGAGACCTACAGCGGGACTTGCGGGTATCGGCCAGACGGCACCACCACCCAGTTCTTCCAGGGTGCTGGCGGTGCGCGCAATTGCGTGCGTGCGCGCGTTTGCGCCGTTACAGTAGGCAAATACGAACATGCCCAGGAGTGGCACGTGGAGGCATTCAAGTGGTCCGTCAGCGTGAAATGAAGGTCTGCGTCGGAATCCTTGGCGCATTGCTCTGCCTGGTGGGAAGCGCGCAAGCGGCCTGCCCGGTGGGCGCCACGATCACGGTCGACAACGACGTGCCCGGCAGCGGCTACTCCGAAGACAAGCCACAGAATTGGCTATCGAACAACGTCAGCGCCTGTCAGGGCACCTATCGCTACCTTTCCCACACCGTGGGGGACGGCACGCGCAAGGACAAGGCGACGTGGAAACCGAAGATCACTGACGCCGGGTACTATGAAGTCACCACCAGCTTCCGCGCGACGGAGAACCGAACCACCGACGCCGACTACGTGCTGTACGACGACAAGGGCGGTTCGACGAAGAAGGTCGTCAACCAGCAGATCGGAAGCGGCTGCACCAAGGTCGTAGTCGGAACCGCGTACTGCGCCCCCGGAGGCAACTGCCGGCTGGTGCTGGACGGGACGGACGACGGGCAAAGCGATTCCACCGACGTGACCACGTTCAAACTGGTGAGCTGCGACGGCACCGCCGACGCGGGCCCCCCGACCAACCCGTGCACGGGGATCCAGCAGAATCCCAGCTACGAACTTTGCGATTCCACGCCGACCACCTGCGCCGGAGTGTTCACGGATGGCTCCGGCTGCTCCCAGTTTTGCGCGGCCGCTGGAATGACATGCGTGGCGCGATTCGGCGGCGAGCCCGGCTGCCAAAAAGAAGCGAACACACCCATTGCGTGCGGCGCAAACAACGGCCACGGCTCGGACTACTGCGAGTGCGCCGGCCCACCGCAGCCAGATGCGGGCGCCGGCGGAGTCGGCGGCAGCGCACAGGCCGGTGCCGGCGGCCAGGGTGCGGGCGGAAGCGCGGCGGTTGGCGGCACCGGCGCTGGTATCGGCTTCGCGGGTGCGGGCGCCACCTTGGCTTCGGGCGGGACGGCGGGGGCGAGTGGCACACCTCGCGGGGACACCGTATCCGACGAGGGCGGCTGCGGCTGTCGACTGGCGACGCCGCGAGGCAACGAAGCCTGGATCGCGCTGGCGCTGGCAGGATTCTTCTGGCTCCGACGGCGGAGTTGACAGGGGCGCCAGGGCCGGCCTTCACTCGCGGCCGTCATGGCAGTCGAAATCCGCGAAATCCCCATCGGTGGCAAGCTAAAGGACTTCTTGAATGTGGTGGACCCGATCTACCGGGACGATCCGAACTACGTCCGCCCCTTGAACTTCGAAGTCGGCCAGCGGCTGTCGAAGAAGAACCCGTTTTTCGAGCACGGAGAGGGCACTGCCTTCGTGGCCTATCGGCTCGGTTGGCCCGTCGGCCGCATCACGGCACAAATCGACAAGAGCCACCTCGAACGCTACAAAGATGACGTCGGCTTCTTCGGCTTCTTGGACACCGTGGATGACCCGGAAGTCGCAAAAGCGCTGATTGATGCCGCCAGTGATTGGCTAAAGGACCGCGGCATGAAACGCATCCGCGGACCGCTTTCGCTGAACATCAATGAAGAGATGGGGTGCCTGATCGACGGCTTCGACACACCGCCGATGATCATGATGCCGCACCACCGTCCGTACCAAGGCGGGCTGATCGAGCAAGCGGGTTTGAAAAAGCTCAAGGACGTCTACGCCTGGCGCTACACCATTGGAGACGTCTCCAAACGGGCGCAGAAAGCTCACGACGACGTAGCGAAGCTGCCGGAACTGACGCTGCGCCACGTCGACAAGAAGCACATCGAGCGAGATGTTCGCATCATCATGGACGTCTTCAACGACGCATGGAGCGACAACTGGGGCTTCGTGCCACTGTCGGAAGCGGAGCTTTCGAAGATGGCCGAAGACATGAAGCTCATTCTGATCCCAGAACTGACGTACATCGCAGAAGTCGATGGCGAAGCCGTTGCGGTTGCACTGGCGCTGCCCAATCTAAACGAGATGACTCAAGACTTCGGCGGGCGCTTGACGCCCGTCAACGTCGGTAAGCTGCTCTATCGCCTGAAGGTGAAGGGACCGACGACGGCACGCCTGGTCATTCTCGGTATCCGTCGCAAGCTGCGCGGTGTGAAGAAATATGCCGGTCTCAGCACGTATTTGTATACAAAGATGCACCGAGCGGCCGAACGCGTCGGGGTGCGCTGGGGTGAGCTGTCTTGGACTCTGGAAGACAACGCACCCGTAAACGTGGGGATCAAGCTCATGGGCGGCAAGATCTACAAGACCTACCGCCTCTACGAGAAGGAACTGTGAGATGACGATCCTACTGACAGGTGGCTCGGGCTTTCTGGGCTCCCACATCGCCGAGCAACTCTCAAAAGCCGGCCGCAAAGTGCGCGCCCTCGTGCGCAAGACCAGCGATACGCGCTTCCTTGAAACCTTGGAGAACGTAGAGCTTACCGAAGGCGCCGTGGGCGACGTCGATAGCGTCCTGGCTGCAGCCAAAGGTGTAACGGCGATCGTGCACTCCGCGGGTCTGGTCAAAGCCCGCACTCCGGAGGAGTTCCACAAGGTCAATGCCGGCGGCACGGAAACGATGCTCGCGGCTGCGCTTCAGGAGAAGGGCACGCTCAAGCGCTTCGTGTTGGTGTCCAGCCTCGCAGCAGCAGGGCCCAGCGACGCACAAGGCACACCAGTGAGCATCGACGCCGCACCGCAGCCCGTGACCCACTATGGACGCAGCAAGCTGGCCGCAGAGCGCGCGACCCTCGCGAAGAAAGGCGACGTGCCCGTCACCATCATCCGACCGCCGGCCATCTACGGCCCCCGGGACCGCGAGATCCTGGCGTTCTTCAAAGCGCTGAACGCGCGGATCCTGCCGTATATGGGCTCCACAGCAAACAAGCTGAGCATGATCCACGGTGCGGATTGCGCCCGGGCATGCATTGCGGCGATCGATGCGGACGTCGCAAGCGGTTCCACCTTCTTCGTGGACGACGGCAACGTATATACTTTCGATGATCTCGTGAAGAACGCCGAAGCAGCCCTGGGGCGCAAGGCGTGGTTGCGCTTCCCCGTCCCCAAACCCGTGATCCGCACGGCTGCGTTTGCAAGCGAGACCTACGGCAGGCTCACGAATACAGCGGTCATGCTCACCCGGGACAAGTGCAACGAACTCTTCGATCAGTGGGTGTGTGACGGCAGCATCGCCCGTGAACAGCTTGCCTGGAAACCCGAACACAACTTCCGGGACGGAGCGAAATCCACGGTCGCCTGGTACAAGAACGAAGGCTGGCTATGATGAGCCTCTGCTTGCCTCGCTCGACGAACCGAAAATGAAGGCAAAGCGTCCCTCCGGGCCCCGGGGCGCACCGCTGATTGGGCATGCCCTGGAGTTTGCTCGCGATTCCTTGGAGCTGATGACCCGTGCTGCACGCGAGCACGGCCCAGTTGCGCGCTTGCGCATGTTCGACCGCGAGTTGCTCCTGCTTACAGATCCCGCGGACATCGAGCAAGTGTTGGTCCGAGACAGCGGAAGCTACATCAAGGACAAGTTCACGCACGATCTATCCCGCGCTTTGGGCAACGGTTTGGTGACCAGCGAAGGTGCCCACTGGAAGCGCCAGCGCAAGCTGATGGCCTTCGCTTTCACGCCCAAGAAGATCGCGGCCTATGCGAGCACCATGGCGCAAGTCGCGGCCCACGAATGTGCCTCATGGGCGCCGGGTCAGGTCGTCAATCTACACCAGGAAATGAGCCGGATCACCCTGGAGATCGTGGCCAAAGTGCTGTTCCAGGCGGACATCGAGGCGGACGCGCGCGTTGTCGAACACTCCATGGCGGTGCTCAATCATTTCTTCGCTGAAAGCGTGGAGGCCGCCGTGCGGCTGCCACCCTGGATCCCGACGCCGGCAAACGTGCGTCTCAACCGAGCGGTTCGCCGCATCGATGACATTCTGTTCCAGATCATCAAGCAGCGGCGCAAGCAGGCAGAGTCCGGTGACGACCTGCTTGGTACCATGCTGACGGCAAAGGACGACTCGGGTAAGGGCATGAGCGATCAGGAACTGCGTGATGAGTGCATCACGCTGTTCATCGCGGGACACGAAACCACGGCATTGGCCTTGACCCACTGCTTGTACCTGCTGGCCCAACATCGCCACGTACGTGAACAGTTTCACGCGGAGCTCGGCGCAGTCCTGGCTGGGCGCTTACCCACCGCCGAAGACGCCAAGGCGCTGCACGTCACAGAACGCATCATCAAAGAGTCCATGCGAGTGTACCCACCCGTGTGGGTCATCGGCCGTGAAGCGACTCGCGAGGTGGAGCTTGGCGGGTTCGCCATCAAGCCCGGCACCCAGTTGATCCTGCCGCAGTGGGTCGTGCACCGGGACCCGCGCTTCTTTCCCGATCCCGAGGAATTCGACCCAGATCGCTTCTTGCCGGAGCGTTGCAAGGCGTGGCCCCGCTTCGCCTATTTCCCCTTTGGCGGCGGCCCCCGCGTGTGTGTCGGCAATCACTTCGCCATGATGGAAGCGACGCTATTGCTGGCGCTATTCGGTCAGCGCTTTCACTTTGAGCTGATGCCTGGAGAGCGCCTGGAGTTCCGCCCCTCTGTCACGCTGCGCCCGAAAGGCGACGGCGTGCGCGCGAAGTTGCTCGTGCGCAACTGACGCGCCCTGGGCGCCACGCGCTCAACCCGAGATCACCGGCAGCGCGCGGGCATGGGGTCGCGACGCTGCTTTCGGAGTGCGCTTGGGCCGCGGAGACTGCGCGCACAGTTCCGCCAGGTCTGTGTCGAGCAGATGCGACGCCGACACGTTGCCCAAGGCGTTCAGCATGACCGCTCGCAGATTCGGGTGCTTCGACTCCAAGTTGGTCAGCAGTTCGGCCATCGCCTCACGTTGGAGGCCCTCCTGGGAGCCGCACAGATTGCAGGGCAGGATCGGAAAGCCCTGCTCAGTGGCGTACTCCGCGATGTCTGCTTCCGCGCACTCGATCAACGGTCGAATCACTTCGAAGCGGCTATCGTCCGTCGTGTACTTCGCGGGCAGCGCCTGCAGCCGCCCGGCGTGGAAGAGGTTCATCAGGAAGGTCTCGAGGGCGTCGTCCCGATGGTGCCCCAGGGCGATCTTATTGCAACCGAGCCGCTCCGCGGCCGTATACAAGATCCCGCGCCGAAGCCGAGAACACAGCGAGCAGTACGTCTGGTTTGCGCTGAGCTTTTCGGTCACGACAGAATAGGTATCTTCCTGAATGATCTCGAACCGGGTGGACCGCCCTCGCAAATGGTCGAGCAATGGCGCACCGTCGTATCCAGGTTGCACCTGATCCAGATGCACGGCGATCAGCTCCGCACCTTCGAATCCTTGAATGAACGTCTCCAGCAGCGCCAGCATGGTCCAGCTGTCTTTGCCTCCGCTGATCGCAACGAGCACTCGATCCCCGGGGGCAAGTAAGGAAAACTTGGCAAGGGTGCGCTGAACTGTCCGGCGCAACCGAAGCGCAGTCCGGGATTTTCGCATGTCGAAGCGTAACGAAATCCCCGGGGCGAAGAAAGGGCCGCGCGCAGTCAGCGCTACTGATCCCGCGGTTCTTCGCAAGGACCCCAACCGCCGTCCGCGCAGTACTGCTTTCCAACGAAGCAATTGATCACGCCTCCATGCGAGGGCAGGACCACTTTGCACTCCTTTTCCGCGTCGGGCGCGCAAGAACCCGCGTCGCTTGTGGCATCCGATGCCGCATCCACCTGCGCATCTGGCAAGGCATCGGCCTGTGCATCTGCCTGTGCGTCTGGCGGACTGCTGCTGTCGGCGCTGGCGTCGGGCACCGGGGCGGGCGGCGCGGCGCGCTCTTCACTACCGCAAGCCCACAGCCACAGCCCACAGGCACACAGCGCCCAGCATGGGCGGAAGGCTGGAAGAAACGGGAGCTTGGGCATGGGTCCAAGCTCAGGATACCACTTCGCCGGGAGACGATCCGAGGGGGGTACGCAAAGGCTGGCAGCGGGGCAGCCAATGACGTATCGACACCGAGTGGCGAGGGAAACGAGAGACCAGCGACCGGGCGCACGCGGTTCCCAGCCTGCGGGCCAGTCTTCGGGCCGGCCTTCGGGCCGGGCCCCGGGCAAGCGCTCTCGACGCGGGCGCCGCCCCGGGCGCGCCCCGGCGTCGCCCGCGGCGGGGATCGTTCAAGCCAAGCCGGTCGACACCTCCAAACCCGCCGACGTGCCCCTCGATCCCACGGAAGTGGCCGAGATGCGCGAGCACTTCAAGTTCCTGCGCGACAACCGCAAGATGCTGCAGCTTCGGCTCAACGCCGCGGAGGACCTGCTGCTCAACGGCGCACGCGAACCGACGCATCGCGGCGTGTGCCAGCACTTATTAGGTAAAGTCGATCGCGCGCGCGTGGAACTGGCAGCGCAGCGCCTCGATCCGGCGGCGCGCAGTCGCCTGCTCGCCGGCATGGTGCGCATGTCACCGGACGTTGCCTACCTCTTGCTGTACTTGGAGAGCGTCAAAGAAAGCGCCTCCCAAGAAGACGCCACGGCAGCTCTTTCGCGCGCGTTGCGCCAGATCGACTTCTCGCAAATCTCCTCAGCGCAAATGCGCAGGCTACTGGACCTGATTGCCGAGCTCTTCGATGAACGGGACCGCCCGCAGCTGCTATTCGGTCTGCTGCAGAGTCCAACCTTTCGTGACGCTTTCGACAGCTCCGCAGAGCAGCTCCCCACCAGCCTGGGCGACACTTTCGTTCCGCTTCGTGCTGCGCACGCGGTGGTGCTGCAGAATAAGAAGAACCCCTTCGACGGCGAGGCACTGTCGAGCGGCGTGCGCATGTTGCTTTCAGCTCGGGACAAAGTACTGCGCGCGCACCAGCCGACGGCGCAGCGGCGGCTATTCGAGCTGGGGGTGGCCCTTGGGGGGAGCGCCCTGGGCGAGGTCGGCCCAGGACTACGCGTGCTTGCTTCGGCGCTTTCCGATGAACGGGAGCGCTCAGACGCCATGATGGAGCTTGCGGGGCTGTACCTCGCAGCAGAACGCGACGCGGACGCCAAGAAGATCTTGGAACGCCTGTGCAAAGACGCGCCAGGCTTCCGCCGACCCATGCGTTGGCTCGACGCCCTGGCCGGCCCTCGCTTCGGTCGATTCGCAGTCCCGCAGTCCGATGCAAAACCGCGACGGGGCGGTTCCCGCTTTCAGATCGCGTTTTCCCTCGACCGGCGAAAACCGGTTTGGCTGCGCACGGGCACAGTGGACGAAGCAGAGGCGTACCAAGCTGCCGCAGCCTTGAGCGCCGAGCTCCTGTTCCCTGGTGTGCTGCATCCGGTTGGATCCGGGACCAGCGCCGACGGCATGCCCTACTTCGCAGTGCCGCTGCGCGGGCGAGGCGCGTTTGAGAGCCTGAAGAAGGACGGCGGCGTCGAAGTCCGAGACGCGCGACTTCTGTGCGAAGATGCCATCTTGCTCTGCGCTGCGCTGAGCAACGCAAGCGTGGCGCTTCCGGACGCGCGCCTCGACCGATTCGCGATCGACGCAGGGCCGAGACTTTGGCTTCGGGACCTGCTGGGTGCGGAGCGCTGCCCGCAGACGGACGCAGAGCCTGCGAACCTAGGTCACGCAAAAGAACTCTGCGCGCTGATCCTGGCTCCGCACCCGGCGGCCAGCGTGCTCTGCGCAGAGCTGCAAGAGGCGCCGACCTTTCCACGCCTGCTCGAACTTGCTCAGAGCTAGAACGTCGCCGTTCGAATCACGGTGCCTTCGGCGATGTAAACAAGAATTCCCGCAGTTTTTTTGGAACCCTGCGCGCTTTCTGATGTCCTGACCCGTCATGCGACAAAAGCTCGTGCTTGGTTCCCTTCTTGTTACCGCCCTATTCGGCTGCGCTTCTGCCGGCAATCACGACGCGAACTCCCCCGCGGGAGTGCTGCCCTTGAAGCGTCTAAGACTGTACGAAACCGGCGTCGGTTACTTCGAACGCAGTGGGCGCATGGGTGGAGCCGACGTGTCTCTGCCGATCCCCGCCGCACACGTGGACGACGCGCTCAAAACCCTTGTCGTAGTCGGCGAAGATGGTCGAGCCAGCGTGAGTGCAATCGAATTCGAGAGCGTCGTCAGCAAAGGCATGGCACGGGCGCTTGCGGGCCTACCCCAAGACGCCGAGCAGCCCGTGGATTTCCGCGGTGTGCTCGGGGGCATGAAGGGCGCGTGGGTAGAAGTGCGCACGGAGGACGAAACCTTCAAAGCCCGCGTGCTGGACGTGTTCGACGCGCCGCTGGTTGAGAAGCACAAGAAGCGGTCCAAAGAGGAGAAGAAGAACACCGACGAAGACGAAGACGACGACGGCGCGCCGCCCCAGGCTGCCAACGATCCATGGCTGCTGCTGCAGTCAGACAGCGGGGAGATCCGACGTCTGCACGGATCGGAACTGCGTGGTCTCAAGCCTGTGGACTCGGCGCTTGCAGATCGCATCGACGACGCTGCGCAGACTCTAAGTGTGCGCGCAGCACGGGCGCAACGCACGCTGCGCGTGCTAGCTTCCAGTGAGCGACCCGTCACCCTCGGCTACATCGCGGAAGTGCCCGTGTGGCGTACATCGTACCGCTTGATCGTCGACGCGAAGACCGACCAGGCGATCCTGCAAGGCTGGGCGTTGATCCATAACGATTCCGACGAAGCTTGGAACAAGGTTGAAGTCGAGCTCGTCAGCGGACGCCCAGACTCGTTCCTGTTCCCACTGGCGGCTCCGCGCTACTCGCGTCGGCAGTTGGCGGAACCCGCCGAGCAGCTTTCCACGGTGCCACAGCTCGTAGACCGCACCCCGGATCAGATCTGGGGCGACAACCTGGGAACGGTGGGTCACGGATCCGGCACCGGCACCGGACAGGGCTACGGTTCCGGTCACGGCCGCATATCGCGTGCTCCGCGGGTGCGCATGGGACGCACTGCGGTAAGCGGCCGTGTCAGCGCCAGCAACGAGCTGGCGATCGGCAACTTGGCGGCGATCGCGCCGGCTTCTGGCGTGGAGAGCGGCGCGCTGTTCAGCTACGGCCTGCCCCAGCCCGTGGAACTGCGAGCACACGGTTCCGCCTTGGTGCCGCTATTCGCACAGCGCGTGCCGATCCGGCGAATGACATGGTTTTCAGCTCCGGGCGAGACCGGGCGCAGTGCAATGCGCTTGACCAACGGCACCCGACAAACCATGCCGGCGGGCACGGTAAGCGTCTACGAAAGCAAAGCCTTCGCTGGCGAATCCGGTCTCGATCGCATGAAGCCGACCGAACGCGCCTTCTTCGAGTTCGGGGTAGATCTGGATGTGGAGCTCGACGCGAAGAAGTTCAAGCAGACCGAAGAAACCAAGCGCTTGAAGCTGGAGAAGGGGCAGTTGATCGAGCACTTCGTGCGGCACCACGTGCGCAACTACGCCATCGAGAACCGCAGCATCCAAGCGCGCTTGGTCGCGCTCAAACTGGACGTCGTGAACAACGCGGAAGCCAAAGGCGCCGACGAACTGGACTATGACGCGCGCAACAGTCGCCCCATCGCAGTGTTTCGTGTGCCAGCGCGGTCCAAGTCGGATCGCACGCTGCACATCGACGAAGCACTGCAGCGTGACTTCGACGTCACCAGTCTGGACGTCGACGACCTAACCCGCATGCACGACGCCCCCGCCGTGCTGAGCGCTGACAAGGCGCGTTTGCAGGCGGCTATTAAGGTGCTCGAAGCCGCAGAACGTGTGGAAGAGCAAAAGAGCGAAGCAGAGGCAGACCGCGCGACGACGGAGTCGGACTTGGAACGCCTGCGGGACCACCTCAAGGCCATGGGCGACAAAGGCGGGGCAGCCGCGGGCGCGAACCCCATCGTCACACGCATCCTCGCAGCCGAAGACAAGCTGACGGATCTGCGCAAGCAGATCAAGAGCTTGGACACCAAGTACAAGGCCGAGATCGAACGGCTCAAAGCGGAGCTAGCTCCCCTGGGTGCCGGCACGGACGCGCCGTAGGGCGGTCATTCGTGAGGGTTCTGGACGAACCGGCCACCCCTTGTCGAGATTAGCGAGCCAGCGCTTCGCTGCGCGCCACGACCCAATAACCCAATGCTCAGCCCAGGACTTCTAGAGCGTAGTCGTGGGGGTTGTTCTTGCTGACCCGCGCGATCAGCAGTTTTCCGACTTCGAAGTTCCCCGCCATGACCCCGATGATGCCCGTCTCGATGCTGGAATAGTAGGCGGGTGCGTCGTCGGGGGTGATCAGCAAGGACAGCTTGATGTGCATGCTTTCGCCCATGCCCTGGGATGGCAGGCGCTCGTTTTTGAGCACGTAGGCGGCGTAGGCCTTCCCGCGAGTGCGCTGCTTCGTGCGGCCTCGAGCGGCGAGCAGCGACAGTAGCCCGATGGGCGTGAGCAGCACCCCCAGGGCGCCCCCCGCAAACAGAGATATGACGAACCCTTGCACGTCCGGGTCCAGCTCTAGCATTGCCAGGCCCAGTGGCGCGACCACGGCACTGCCAGCCCAAAGCAGCGAGTACACTCCCATACCGAACACCAAGAGCCCTCCGAGGGTGCCGCCCTCCATGGGCAGCGTGTCAAGATCGTACATCCGGCGCTCGGCTTCTGCTTCGCTCCGCGCACACAGCTGCCACGTTGCGTGCGCAGCGATGAAGCGCGTGGTGCGCCGGCGCGCCAGCGGTCCGAGTTCACGCTTGACGGACGTGAGCGCGTCTACAGCGACCGCCAGCTGGTCCGAGCGCTCCCAGGCGTTGGCGCACAGCACGGCGCACTCCGGCGCGTAGGCGTGGCTGAGAGGCACGTCAGCACCAACACCGAGCACGCTGATGACACCGCGATAGTCCTGCCGAGCCGTGGCAATGTATGCCCGAGCGAAGCGATAGGCCGTGTCCGCAAGCAGGTCCTCGGAGCGCGGATCACAGGTCGCGAGCCACGCGTCGGCAGCGGCGATATCCCCTGCTTTCAGGGCACTGCGCGCGAGCTGGGCGCGCATGACTTGGCCGTGCCGCGCCTCGGTCGTCACCGCGAGGGCACTGTCGATGAGGGCGCGCTGTCCAAGTAGGTCACCACGGTCAAAAAGCAGCTCTGCCAGACCAATCGTCAGCACCACCAGGGCCTCTGCGGCTGCTGGGTCCGGCGTGTGCCGCAGCTGTGCGCGCAGGTTCTGCCAATGGGCGCGGGCTTGCACTTCCGAAGACGGGCCGATGCGTTCGCCAACGAATAGTGGCGCGAGATCTGGCGGTGGCAGGTAGCGGCGCTCTTGGGCGGCGAGGATCGCGATGCGCTCCGCTTCGTTCTTCGCACGGGGCGGCACGGCTACGGCTTCGGCACGCATGCGCACCTGCAGCGGCGCACGGCAATAGCCGCAATTGCTCGTGGCGGCGCCCTGGGGCACTTCGGCGGGTGCGCCGCATTGATCGCAGAGCAGATAACGCCGTTGCTGCGCGTAAGCCTGGTGTGCT
Source organism: uncultured Myxococcales bacterium (assembly GCA_937872925.1). Taxonomy (GTDB): domain Bacteria; phylum Myxococcota_A; class Polyangia; order Polyangiales; family Polyangiaceae; genus JACKEA01. The sequence goes on from CALMUT010000149.1 coordinate 22,935, forward strand.
GTGGGCGCCGCGCTCATGATCAGTCCAGCTCGATCTGTACAGAACCGCGCCGCTCTGGATCCATGCGCACGACCACCAGTGCACCAGGCGTGAAGCGCGCCCGGTCCGAAGCGTCTGCGTGGAACATGCTGTGCGCCAGGAATGGAGCACCCTCGCGAGGGAGCACCAGGACGCGATACAGCAGTTGTGGCACGCCCATCGTATGCAGGCCGGTGCCGCGCGCATGAACGATTCTCGCCGCTGCGGGAACGCCACTGCTGCGCAGACGCCGTGCGTGCGCGCTCTTGCGATAGTCCACGACGCCGATGGTGCCAAACACGCAGCCCAGCAACCCCCCGAGCCCCACCGAAAAGTGACCAGCGCCGAAGAGACCGAAGAGCGCCAGGATCGCGCCGACTCCCAGGCCCAACCCGAAGGAAACGATGGTCGAGACCAGGGCGAAACCCGCCGCGCCCGCTGTCTTTCCAGCCACGCGAATGCCGCGCGCGCGCTGCAGTGCGTCCGCCTGGGGTGCACTCTGCGCACACAGCTGGGATGCGGCGTTCTGAGAAAGATACTGAGCGCACAACAAGCGGTCGAACGCCGAACTGTTCTGGTTGAATGCGTCCAACACAGAAACGGCAAGATCCACTCGCCCCAATTTTTCGAAGGCGTTGGCTTGAAGCGCCGCGCAGACGCCTTCGTACTCGTTGTAGAAGGGCACGCTGCCCGGCGCATTGCCGAGCACGCCTAATACGGCGTCGTAGCGCTTGTAGGCCGTATCGATTGTGGCGCGTCCCAGGCGATATGCCGTGTCCGCCATCAGCTCGCCAGATGCCGGGTCGCATAGCGCGAGCCACGACTCCGCAGCACGCAGATCGCCTACGGCACAGGCACACCGGCACAGCGCACCACACAGCATCTGGCGAAATACCGCCTCCCTCGTGGCGTCGAGAGCAGCTTCGAGCAGGCTCCTGGCACGCAGCGCGTCCCCCTCGGTCGTGAAGTGATCCGCGAGCGCCACGCTCAAGCGGTGCAGCAACCGTTCAGTCTGATAATCCCCACCCGCACTTGCCGCGGCGCGTGTGGTTTTCCAAGTCGCCAAGGCGGCGCCCATCTTCCAGGGCAAAAGTTCGAGCCCTGCGAACATGTCCTCCACGGCTTTGGGCGGTCGCACGCTGCCGCGATCCGCGCGCCGCAACCCCTCGAGGCGTTCAGGCTCGGGCACCGGCGGTGAGCGAGTCACAGCGCGACTGCCGGCTTCCGTCTGTTGGGCGCCGCCGCAATGCCCGCAGTCGAGCCGCCCGCCCGCCTCGCCGACGGCGATGGGCGCACCACAGCTGTTGCAAGTGACGACGCGGATCTCGAATGTAAAAGCCGTCTTCATCTGCAGCCCAGAGCACCGACGCTAACGCACCTGCTGCGCGTGCAGAACCCTGGCGAGCCGCGCGCCGGGGCCGAATCAACCCGAATTGTCGTTCGTGGCGCGCGCTTGCTCGGGCCTCTGGCGTATGCCATGACTGCGTACACCTTACTTTGGAGGGCGAAATGAACGTGCGTCACGTTGCAGGGGGGCTTTTCATCGCAGCCATCGCGCTGTACGGCTGCGGCGGCTCGTCGACCTCGGACGGTACGGGTGGCAGCGGCGCACAGGCGGGAACGGGCGCCTTCGGCGGCAACGGCGCCAATGGCGGCAGCGGCGCGGGCGCAGGCAACGGCGGCAACGGCGCCTTCGCTGGTTCCGGCGGTGGCAGCGCGGCGGGTGGCGGCAGCGGCGGCGGTTCCATTCCAACCAAAGAGATCGAAACCGCTTGCGCGCAGATCGAAAAACTCCCGTGCAACGTGGACAACTGCATCGCTGAGGCGACGGGAAGCGCGGCAGAGGCCCTGAAAGAAGGCTGCGCCGCAGAGTTCAAAGCGCTTTTGGTGTGCGCTATCTCCAATCCTTGGCACTGCGTCGCCGGCGAAGACGGCCCGCAGCTGGACGCCGCCTGCACGGGCGCCGTCGAGGCCTACGGCGCGTGCCAGCCAAATTGCGAAGGCGGCGGCAGCAGCAGCGGCGAATGCAGCATCTACTGCGGCGGCAAGCGTCCCTTCGGCGCGGAGTGCCAACCGGCGCCCAACGTCGCGCTCGATTGCCGTTGCACCGATGGGCCAAACGCTGGGAAGGCGTTCAAGGTCAACGGCAGTTGTGATTCGGACTGGGTGGACGACGCGCAAACCCAGTGCGCGCAGTAGCGCTCGTGAAGCGCCGGCTTGCAGTAATATCAGTGACGGACGACACTGCGGCCACTCATGCCTGCTCAGCTCTTTGATCGCTCGTTGCCCCACGACGCGCGGGAGGCGCTCTTCGGTGGCAAAGCCACCGTGCGCGTCTGGAACCTAGGCGCCGCGCCGCTGCCGCCGTTTACCGCCACGCTCGGATGCGAGCTCGACCCGGGGGGCAGCGTGGGCACTCACGTGCAGCAAGAATTCGCAGAGATCGTGGTGGGGATCTCCGGCGATGGCCGTGCCACAGTCAGCGGCGACGAGCAGCTGCTTCAAGGTGGCAGCGTGGTGCAGCTGCCCTTGGGTGCAACCTTGGCGATCGAGAACGCCTCGGCGTCCGAACCTTTGCGCTATCTGATCATCAAAGCGCGCGGCTAGCCAGCACTCGCCAAGACCCGTCGCGCCTCAGCGCGGGCGCTACTTCCCCAGGCGATAGAAGGTCGCGCCGGATGCATTGAGCGGCGTGGGCGCGTTCTTCAAGGCGCGGCCCATGGCTTCCACGGCCTCGGTGTCCACGTACAGCCCGGGTCCCCAGCCGTCGAGTTCTTCGTCCCGACGCGACGCGGCGTCGGCGTAGAGCGCCTTGCGCAAAGGCTCACTGGCGTGGCCGATGCGCACGAGGCCGCCCTTATCGAATGGGTCGAGCTCGACAATGCCGTCCTCTTCGTCTGTCCAGCGCCCGCCGTAAGTCAAGATCGCCGCGGTTTGGAAGTTGCGCCCCGTCATGCGCGCGCGAGTCATCTTCAGCCAGACGATCGGGTCTTCTTCTTCACTACCGTCTGCCATCTCCACGTACACGGCGTGCCCCAGATCGACGGCGTGCAGGTCCGTGCCCAGGGGAAAGGACCGCACACAGTCACGCAGCAAGCTAGAAAACTCGCTCAAGCGCTCCACAAAGGCTTCTCGCTCCAGGGCGTACTCGTCATTTTCGATGTCGTAGTAACTGAGCCAAAGGCCGTAGGCGTTTTCGTCGATCATCGGACAGCGCCGGGCACTTTACACGACTCGAGGTTCCGTCTGTGCCACTGCGTGCCAAGCTGGGCATTTGCGATCCCTGGGCCACCCGGGTGCTGAGCCAACTCCTGCTCTTTGCCGAGAAAACCGCCTTGGCACGTTCAATGCGATGCGGACATTGGCGCCAAAGCCACGGAGGCCCGATCCCATGAAGAACAGCGCAATCTTTGCTAGTGCCATCGCCATCGCCGTCGCATTGAGCGGCATCGCCGCCTGTGGGAGTTCAAACGACGCGGGCTCTGCCGCCCTCGAAGGCAGCGGCGGCAACCAAAGTGGCGGCAGCGGAGGGAGCCTGGGCATGGACAGCGGTGTCGCCGGGTACTGGGGCGGAGCGGGCACTGGCTACGGTGGCTCCGGCGCGGGCAACTACGGCGGCGAGGGCAATCGCCCCGGCGAGGGCGCGCCAGATGCCGGCCCGGACGCGCAAGCCGACGCCGGAGACGCCGGCGACGCGCCCGACGCTTGTGCTGCACTAGACGACAGCAAAGACGCCGTCTTCTTCGTGTCCGCGGACGACTCGAACTCCATGGCGTCCCCCGCCATCGCCCGGGACCTGATCCAGCGTGGGCAACAAGTTCCGGGTGGCCTGATCCGTACCTACGAGTTCTTGAACTACTACAACGTTGGCTACGCCCCAGCTGAGGCAGGCAGCCTAGGGATCGTCCCGGAGATGAAAAAGAGCGACAGCGATGGTAGCTTCGAGCTGACCATCGGTGTCGCCTCGCAGGCAGCGCCCGCTTCGCGGCGTCCCATGGTGCTCACCTTCGTGCTGGACACATCGGGGTCCATGGGCGGCAGCCCGATCCAGCTCGAACGCGAGGTCGTGCAGGTGCTCGCAGGCGAACTGCAGCAAGGCGACAACGTCAGCATGGTCACCTGGAGCACCTCACAAACCGTACTGCTCGACTCCTACGTGGTCACCGGTCCTAACGACGCGAAGCTGCTGGGGATCGCCAACAGCCTATCCGCGAACGGCGGCACGGACCTGTCCGCCGGTCTGAACAAGGGCTACGCCTTGGCCCAGAAAAACTTCGAATCCACCAAGCTCAATCGGGTCATCGTGATCAGTGACGGCGTGGCCAACGTCGGGCAGACCGACGAAAAAATCATCGGTCAAGGCGCGCTGCTCAACGACGGCGACGGGATCTACCTGGTCGGCGTCGGCGTCGGCGAGGGCGTGAACGATATGATGATGGACACAGTGACCGATGCTGGACGGGGCGCCTATGTATTCGTGGACAGCAGCGCTGAGGCCAAGCGCATGTTCGACACACGCTTCGACGAGGTGATGGACGTTGCCGCCCGCGGCGTACAAGTCGAGCTACGCCTGCCCTGGTACATGGGCATCGAGAAATTCTACGGCGAGGAGTACTCGACGAACCCCAAGGAAATCGAGCCGCAACACCTGGCGCCTGGTGACGCCATGGTCTTCAGTCAAGTCGTCCGCGCTTGCAGCAGCACCGAGTACTCGTCCGCCGATCCCATCGAAGTCATCGCCCGCTGGCAAACGCCCGTGTCGCACCTCGAAAAAGAAGTCTCCGTGCAGTCCACCTTCGGCGCACTGCTCGCCACGCAAACCAAGTACCAGGACAAGGCCGCGGCCATCATCGCCTACGCGGAGGCCTTGAAAGACCCGCTCACGGCGAAGGACCAGCTGACCGCCACGCTCGCCAAGATCGCCGCGGTTGACCCGGCGGGCACCGATCCGGAGTTGTCCGAGATCAAAGGCCTGATCCAGAAGGCGCTCACGCTCTACTAACGGCTGACCCAGCTGCGTCGTCCGCAGCCGCGCGCGCGCCGGCTTCCGCTCGGCTCGGCGTGGTGATAGGGCTCTGGCCGTGGAACTGAGCAAAGCGGAGCGCCTTCGGGTTTCGGTGATGAAACGCGCGCTGCGCGTGCTGTTGCGCAGCCCAACGACCCGCGATGCCCTGGCCAAGAACCGCGGAGCCCGTGCGGCGCAGGTAGAACCCGAGACCGCAGCGATGCTGCGCTTGGACGACTTGAGCGGCGACTCAGTGCTCAACGGTCGCACTGCGGATCAAGCGCGGCGAGCGATGTGCATCAACATCGCCGTGACCGATTTGCCCGCGCCTGACGACGTGTCGATCACTCCGCTGACCCTAGAGACGGATTCGGGCCCTTTGCCAGCGCGCCTGTACCACGCCCGGGGAGTGCCCCAGGGCGCTCCGGGCATCGTCTTCTACCATGGCGGCGGTTTCGTGACGGGCGATCTGGATACCCACGAGGGTTTGTGCGCGCGCATGTCGCAGCTGGCGCGAGTCCGCGTGATCTCCGTCGAGTATCGTTTGGCGCCCGAGCACCCCTTCCCTGCCGCGCCCGAAGACTGCGTCGCCGCATTCCGCGCGATCACGAAGATCGCTGAAGCGCACGGCGTCGATTCCAAACGACTCGCGGTCATGGGCGACAGTGCCGGCGGCAACCTCTCCGCTGTCGTCGCCCTCAAGACCCGTGGCGACGCCATCCAGCCAGCGCTGCAAGTGCTCGTGTACCCGGGCCTAGACATGCGACGTTCGCTGCCCTCTCACGCGCAGCTCGGCGTGGGCTGGTTCTTGACCACTGACATGATCAATTGGTTCTACGACCACTACTCGGGCAAGGACGAAGCGGTAGCCCTGAATCCCGACGCTTCCCCGCTGCTGGCGCCGGATGTCAGCGGCGTGTGCCCGGCGTTGGTGTACGTGGCCGGCCTTGACCCCCTGCGCGACGAAGGGCTGGCCTATGCCGCGCGCCTTTCCGAGGCCGGCGTCGACGTACAGACCAAGGATTTCACGCACTTAATCCACGGTTTTTTGCTGATGACCGCCGCCAGTCCGGGCTCCGCGGAGGCCGTGGTGCACATCGCGAAAGACGTCGCGCAAGCCCTCAAAGCGCGCTGAGTGGCGCTGAAACGTCGCTGAAACGAGGGTGGGGTTGCCAGGCAGGCCGCGGCGAGTCAGGATGCGCGCCGCCATGGGTCTGCTCCCCCTCGTCATCGCCTTTGCCGTCGCTAGCGCTGTGTGTTTGCTGGTTGTGGTGTGGCAGATGGCGCGTCACGAAGACGTCGGCAAAGCGTTCCTCGGTCTAGTGACTGTTGCGTACGCTTTTCTGTGGGGTTGGCAGAACTCCGATCGTGTCCGCTTCAAGACCTATAGCTTGGGCGCGGTCATGACCCTGTGGAGCTGGTGTATGGGCACGGCGTTCGCGCTCTACGCCATCATGGGGGACAAGCTTTAACCGCGTCCTGTCGGGACGCAGGGCCAGCGCAACGCTGGTCCGCCAATTCATTTTTCCATTTCACCAAGCTTAGGTGGTTCCGATGACATTTCGAGGTCTTGCTGCATTGTCCGTTTTCGCCCTGGCCGCGCTGCCCCTGGGCTGCTCCGCGTCATCCGATGACAACGTTGGCGGCGGTGGCAGTGGGAACTTCGGCGGCGGCAACACCGGCGGCTTCGGCGCGTTCGGCACGGGTGGCAACACCGGCGGCACGGGCACGGGCGGCTTCGGCGCGATCGGCACGGGCGGTGGCAACACCGGCGGCTTTGGAGCGACCGCAGGCGCGGGCGGATCCGCTGGCGCGGGCGGATCGGCTGGCGCGACAGGCGGCGCCGCAGGCTCGAGTGGCACCGGCGCCTTCAGCGGAACGGGCGGAACCGGGGGCGCAACGGGCGGAACCGGCGGCGCAACGGGCGGAACCGGCGGCGCAACGGGCGGAACCGGCGGCGGCGGCTCACTCGGCTGCACCGGCACGTCCGTAGCGGGCAAAGACATCGGCGGCACTTGCTATTTCATGGCCAACAAGACCGGCCTGCAGCACGGCGCCGCAAAGAGCGCCTGCACCAGCCTCGGTGCGGGTTGGGATCTGTGCACCTCCGCAAAGCTCTGCAACCCAGCCGTGTACACCTACCTGGGCACCGCCGGCTGCAACTGCAACGGCGGCAACGCGGCCTGCGCCTGCGGCACCACCAACAATCTGTATATCCACGTCACGGACAATCCCTCCGCGCCGTACTACATTCGCACCTCCAACGTGCCGAACTGCGACTGGGCCTCAGACGCCTGCACGAATTCCGTTTCGGAAACCTGCGGCGCCGCGCTCTGCTGCCGGTGATCCGAGCAGCTGGTTCCAGGAACTGAACGTCCACATCGCTGGTATTCGGATTCCATCAGCATCGGTTTTCCGACCATCGCTTGATGCCGGCTGCCAATGCGGCGGCGATGGCGCATGAATTTTTCACAGTCAGCCGGAAGGGCCGGAAGATTCGGATTGCTGGAACAGACGGAAATCACGGCTCTACGCCGAATCACCCCCAAGCATCCTTCCTGGCCGTCCGCCTTTCTATGAGTGCCTCGGTGACGTCCCCGCCGGTACTCTGAAGTTTGGTTTGAGCGGGTGAGCGCACCGACCTGAGAGAAAGATTCATAAACTGCCCTCGCTCGGCGCACTCATGGGCAGAACATGCGAGCTTGGCTGCTTTTTTCGGCGCTTTTGTTGGGTTGTGGGGGCGGAGGTTCGGGCGCAGGGGCGCCCGACGGCGGCACCACCGACGCCGCCACAGGTGGTTTCGGAGGCTTTGGCGCCTTCGGCGGAAGCTCCGGGGCGGGCGCGGGGGGCACCGGCGCCCTGGGCGGCAGTGATGCCGGAACGGGCGGTTCCGCTGGGCCAACGCGTTACTGGCATCGCAGCACGCCACCCGACGGCCAGTCCTTCACGCGCCTGCACGGCCTGAGTGCCACCGACGTCTGGGCCGTCGGAACCCACGGTCTAGCCGCCCATTTCGACGGCACCAGCTGGCAAGACGTGAGTCTCGGCCAGGACCTGCCCATCAAAGCTGTCGTCTCGACCTCCGCGGCAGATACCTGGATCGCCACGGATTACCCGGGCACGATCTATCGCCGCACCGGCGCTAGCTGGCAGAAAGATCCGCACTTCTTTTCGGTCACATCGGTGTACGAGCTTTGGGCAACCAGCGCTTCGGATCTTTGGTTCGGCACCCAGTCAAACTTCACCGCCGGACCGGCCTACCACTTCAACGGCAGCGCTTGGACGCAGAAGCCGACCGGGGGCAGCAGCGGCATCCATTCGATCTGGGGCACTGGTCCGAGCAACGTGTGGGCGATCAGCTCCGGGGCGCTGCTGTATCACGACGGCACTGCCTGGAGTACAGTTCTCAACACCAGCGGGCTGGTCGACCTGTGGGGCGCGGGCCCCGCAGACGTGTGGGCGGTCGGCTCTGAGCTGCGGCACTACGACGGCAGCGTTTGGTCGTCGCAACCGATGCCGGCCGGGCAGCCCTTTAGCTCCGTGTGGGGAAGCGCCAGCAACGACGTGTGGGCGGTCGGATCGGGCGCGGGGATTTGGAACTACAACGGCGTGAGCTGGGCTCAGCCAAGCGATTCGGGAATGCCCGCAAACGCCTCCCAGGTGTGGGTGGCGTCGCCCGCGGACGTCTTCGTGATCCAAAACGGAGCGCTGTACTACTCGACAGCGACGGATTGCGCGGCCAAGAGCAAATGCGATTCCGTGTGCGTCGACACTTTGAGCGACGACGAGCATTGCGGCAGCTGCAACAACGACTGCGGCGCCGCAGACTGCAAAGCCGGCACTTGCGTCTGCGACAGCGGCGCCACGTTCTGCAGCGGGTCGTGTGTGGATACGCAGACCGACGCCGCACACTGCGGAGCCTGTGGGAACGCCTGTCCCAGCGGGGCGACGTGCACGGCCGGCGCTTGCGCGTGCCCTGCGTCCGCAACCCAGTGCGGCAACGCTTGCGTCAATACGAGCAGCTCGAGTCAACATTGCGGCGGCTGCAACCTTGCTTGCTCCAGCGACCGGACCTGCGTGTCGAGCTCCTGCGCGTGCCTCTCGTCCCTGACAGAATGTGCCGGCGCATGTGTCGATCCGAAGAGCGACCCGAACCACTGTGGAAGCTGTGGCAAAGTCTGCGCGGTCGCGTGCGACGCTTCGACTTGCATCACCGCCGTTGAGGTCAGCGCGGGCACCCTGCACACCTGCGCGCGCATGTCCGACGCTAGCGTGCGCTGCTGGGGTCGTAAGTCGAACGGCACGGCGATCACCGAGCCCTCGAAGCTGTCGGGTGTGAGCGGAGCCTTTTCCATCGATGCCGGCGGCTCGGAGTACTACCCGCACCTGCAGGGCATGTGTGCGGGCGTCGACACGGGCAGCGTGCGCTGCACGAACTATCTGCTCAGCACAACCAGCGTGGTGCCGAACCTTTCAGATGCGGTCCAGGTCTCCGTTGGGTTCGACGGTCATTGGGACTTTCGCTGTGCGCTGCGGGCCAATAAGAGTGTCGCCTGCTGGGGTGACAACAACCAGTCCCTGGGCGACGGCGCCACGATGTCGAGCAGCACGCCCATCACGCCAACGGGCCTACCCAGCGTCGAACAAATCAGCGTCGGCGACTACGGCGCCTGCGCGCGCACAACCGCCGGCGGCGTATGGTGTTGGGGCTACTCTTCCGGGAGCTTTTCCAAGACAACGCCCAAAGACTTCGGAGTGACGGGCGCTGTGGACATCAGCGTCGGAGGCGCTTACGTCGCGGTCGTGCTAGCCGACGGCACGGTGCGCATTGTGAATAAATACACGAACGACGCGCTGGCCGGCGCTGCCAACGTTACCCAGGTCGACTACGGCGACAACTACCGAGGCTGTGTGATCCACAGCGACAAATCCGTTTCCTGTTGGACGCTCGGCACGCCGCTCACCAAAGTCGCGGGACTATCGAACGTCGTACAAGTCAGCAGCGGCAGTCAGCACAACTGCGCCCTGACTCAAGCCGGCCAAGTCTACTGCTGGGGCAAGAACAACGTAGGCCAGCTCGGAACCGGCGACACTCTGGACAAGACCGCGCCCACATTGGTGAAGTGGTAGCCGGCGACGACAAGACGAAGAGCGCTTTTTGGCGCAAGCACTTCGGCTCGCACGAGTAGCGGCGTCGCGCGCAGCGGCAGTGGCGCGGGGCTCGGCCGCTACGGCACCCAGACCGTTGGGTCGCCGTGGAGTTCGGCGGGCACGCGCCCGTGCTCGGTGCCGGTGAGGCCATCGACAGCCAGAGTGCCAATGCCATCTGAAACCAACAGAGTATCGCCCTTGATGCCGAGTGCCGGGATGATCGAATCCGGCATAGTCCAAACCGAGGACGCCGTGCCGCTGGCCTTGTCGACCGCTAGGATCACGCCAGTGTCGTCGCCCGGGTCCCGGTTAGCGATGTAGACGCGCGTGTCACCGACGACCATGTTCATGTTCTTTGAATCCGCTGCCGGCAGGATCAACGCGTTGAGGTCCACGGTCTGTGTGATCGATAGGTCGGCCTTGGCGATCTTGTGCAGCTTGTAGACGCTCGTATCGAAGACCCAAACGAAGCCGCTGCCCACGCCAAGCTCACCGTTTCCGGCAAACGCCCCCCGCGGCCCGGTGGGGTCGGCGGGGTTTTCCCCTAGAGCAACGCCGAGCTCGCGTGCGCGCGTCGCGCGTGAATATTTCACCAAGCCGAAGGAAATGCCGTGGAGCACATAGACGGAGCTGTCATCGGAATCGATCCCGTCAAAGCTACCGCCAAAGTCCGGATCCGGGGGCAGATCGGCCGCTGTTTCGGCGACCGTGTCGAATACCACGGGCCCCGAATTGCTTCCGGAGTTGGCAAACCACACTTCGGTTCCCGCGATGGTCGCAAAGTCGAGGCCCACGCTGGAAGCCGGTACATCAAAGGGTCCGCGCAGATTGCTGCCGTCGGTGTTCATGCCGTAGATCTTTGGAGTCGACGTCGCCATCCACACTCCGCTCGCGTCGGCGTCGAAGGCAGCGCTGTCGTCAGCGAAGCTCGCCATGATCGGAGTTGAGCCATCGCCATCGAGGGGCCAACCGACCTTCCCGCCTTCCGTGAAGACCACTCCGGTGAAACTGGCGCTGCTGCCACCTGTTCCGGAGCCACCGCCGCCACCCCCCGAACACGCCGCGGACGTTGCTGACACCAAGACCGAAAGTAAAAGTACAACGCTGCGCTTCATGCGGCTCTCCTCGCTATTGGGCCCCCACCTCGCGGGCCAGCACTCCCCGAATGGTCCACATGTTGAGATGTCCAATCGAGACACCAACCGTAGAAGCTCTTGGCGCACGTTGCAAACACGCTCCATTTCATAGCCAACGTCGCTCGGAAGTCGGACCAATGCATCGAAAGGCAAGCGCATGCAGGCAAGCGCATGCTGCCTGATCAGGATGGGCGTCCGATGGCCACCACCGGCACGCCTGCCCTTCGCGCATGAACCTCGGGGTCGCGCGCTACGTCGCGCGCTACGAGGGGCTAGCGGGTCGTAAAAATACTTAGCATACATATCGATATTCTTGCGAGCGTGCCCCCTCACGAATCCTAGCGCCGAAACCGATCCCTAGCGCCGAAACCGATCCCTAGCGTCGACACCGATCCCTAGCGTCGACACCGATCCCTAGCGTCGACACCGATTCCTAGCGTCGAAACCGATTCCTAGCGCCGAAACCGATGGCGTTCGGTGGCGACGTTCCGGCACCGGCGCTGTGCGCGCGGCTAACAACGCTGTCGCGCGAGTTGCTGTAGGAGTGCGTCGGCGACCCAATGCACGTGGGCGCGGCGCTCGCGTCGCGACGCGGTGCTCAGGGGGTCACTGCGCCACATGGGGCCCAGTGCACCGGCGTACAGCGCGTAGGTGTTGACGATGCCCGAGAAGCTGATGAAGAAGTGCTTCGCAGAGAGCGCGCCATCGCTGGGCACGTGGTCGCCCAAGATCTCTTCGACCAATTGTGACAGCTTGCGTAGACCCTGGCTGATCAGGGGCAGCGCGGGCCCGGAGCTGGCCACTTCTATGTGCACCAGGCGCACATAGCGACTGTGGTCCTCCATGAAGTCCATGTAGGCGTCGAGCAGCACATGCATGCGTTCGTCCACGCTGCCGCTGCACAGCCGGCCCTTTTGCAGGGCCGCGGCGTGCGCTGCGTAGTAGCGGTCGAGCACGCCCTCGAAGAGCTTTTCCTTGGTGCCAAAGTGGTAGAAAACCGACGCCTTCTTCACGCCGGCGCGTTCGGCGATGTCACGAATGCTGACCGCTTCGTAGCCCCGGGCACAAAACAGCGCGTCTGCGGCGTCCGCGATGCGATCCGCGGACGGATCTGCGCTTTCCGGGGCCCCGGCTGCGGCGGAAGCGGGACTGACCGTACGGTCAGCGTCCATGGCCGCACACCCGTGCACGTGTCGATTTGTCCTTGCGCATTGCTGGATCATAGCGTAGATCCAACTTGACCGATCGGTCAAGTGCTGAAAACAGCACCGAATAGGGCATCAGGGAGGCACATCATGCAGCAGGTAGTCGGTGGCGAGGTTGTGGCAGCAATGCTGGCCCGCGAAGGGGTGAAGAAGGTCTTTGGCATCGTGGACGGCACCTACATGGGCCTGTACGCGAGCTTCTCGAAGTACGGCATTGAGCTGGTGTCACCGCGGCACGAGACAAGCGCCGCGCACATGGCCGGCGCCTACGCACGCCTGACGGGTGAGCTGGGCGTCTGCATCGCCAGCAACGGGCCTGGGGTGGCCAACATGCTCTCGGGCATTGCGGTCGAAAACGGCGAGGGTAACCGAGTGCTGTGCATCACGAGTTGCCGGCGGCAGGGCATCGCGTATCCGGATCGCGGAGGCACGTTCCAATACTTTGATCAGGTGGCCGTCACGCGCCCGATGACGAAGTGGAGCGGCGCCGTACCGAGCTTCGATCGCATTCCGGAGATGCTGCGACGCGCGCTGCGCGTTTCGCACAAAGGTCGCCCCGGCGTCGTGCACGTCGACATTCCCGAGAACGTGATCAACGGCAGCTTCGAGATCGCCGACGACTATTTGAGGGATCCGCACGAGTACCGCCGCAGCTCGAAGCTGGTGCCCGCGCCGGCGGATGTGAAGCGCGTCGCCGAGCTGATGACCCGGGCAGAGCGCCCCTTGCTACACGTCGGCAGCGGCGTCGTGCACGCACAAGCGTTTGCAGAGCTGCAGCAGGTCGCGGAGCTGTGCCACGTGTCCGTGAGCACCAGCTGGGGCGCCCGAGGCGCCCTGCCGGAAACTCACGAACTGTCCCTGCCCACCAGCGCTCTGAGTGCATTGGACGAAGCGCGTAAGTCCGCGGACTTGGTGCTCGTGGTGGGTTCGCGCCTGGGCGAGACGGATTTCTGGGGCAAAGCGCCGTACTGGGGTCGCCCCGGTGAGCAGCGCCTGATCCAGGTCGACAGCGACGAAGACATCTTGGGCCTCAATCGCAAGACGGAGCTGGCGATCTTGGCGGACGCCAAGGAGTTCCTCTCGGCCCTGGCGCTGGAGCTGAAGAGCGCAGGGCTCAGCGCGTCGATGAAGAAGGCGCGAGAGCAGCGCGCTGCGAAGCTGGCGGAGCTGAAGACCGCCGCGCGCAAGGAGCTGGACGAGGCCCTCGGAAACGACGCGACGCCGATGCACTCGGCGCACGTGCCCACTACGGTTCGCAAACTGATGGGCGATGCGGACGTGCTCGTTGTCGACGGCGGCAACACGGCGGTGTGGTCGCAGTTCTATTTCGATCTGCGCACTCCCAACACGCTGCTTGCCACCTTCAAGCTGGGCATGCTGGGTGCGGGCGTGGGCCAGGCCCTCGGCGCGCAAGTGGCGCACCCAGACAAGAAGGTCGTGTGCATCTTGGGGGACGGCGCCATGGGTTTCCACATGCAGGAGATCGAGACTGCCGTGCGCAACAAGCTGCCCGTCACCTTCGTGGTGCTGTGTGACAAGCAGTGGGGCATGGTCAAGTTGACGCAGCAGTTTGCCATGAGCACCGTGCGTGAAGTCATCGGTAGCAAGGACGAGGGCACCATCAACGCCGACTTCGCCGAAACCAAGTTCGACGACCTGGCGCGCTCCATGGGCGCGCTGGGCAGCCGCGTTTCGTCGCCGAAAGAACTGGAGGGCGTGCTGCGGGCAGCCATCGACTCGGACCAGCCCGCGGTGGTGCACGTGGATGTGGACCCGATGCTGCACTTGTGGGCACCGGGGCTGCAGACCTTCAAAGAGATGCACCAGGAGCCCGCGGGGTGAGCCGCGAAGATCCCACAGCGACCGGTGGTGCTTCCGCGGACGACACCAGCCGCAGCCGCGCTCGGACGCATCGCGTCCTGGTGACGGGTGCGGCCGGTTATGTGGGCCGGCTTCTGGTCGCAGCCCTGGCGGCTCGCGAGGATGTGGAGCGCGTCGTCGCCTTGGACGTGACCCCCGTGGCGGATACGCCCTGGGGTCCGTCCTCATCCCGGGTGCCCGCGAGCAGCGAGGACCAGCACGAGGACGAAGACGAACGCGACGCGGACGTGACGTACGTGCAGCTCAGCGTGTGCGATCCGGGCGTCTCCGACTTGGTGCGCGACAGTGCCATCACCTGCGTCGTGCACATGGCGTCCGTGGTGCGCCCGCCAAAACACGGCGGAGATGACCTAGCGTATCGCGTTGACGTTGAGGGCACCCAGAACGTGCTGGACGCCTGCCTGGCCCACGGGGTGAAGAAGCTGATCGTGACCAGCAGTGGGGCCGCCTACGGCTACCACGCCGATAGCCCGGGCTGGCTTAGTGAAGACGACCCCGTGCGTGGCAACCAGGAGTTCGCATATTCGTATCACAAGCGCTTGATCGAGGAGATGCTGGCGCGCGCCCGCACGGAGCACCCGGAGCTCAAGCAGCTCATCTTCCGACCGGGCACGGTGCTCGGCGAAAGCGTGCACAGCCCGGTGACGGACCTTTTCGAAAAACCGGTGATGCTCGGCGTGCGGGGCTACCCCTCACCCTTCGTCTTCATCTGGGACGAAGACGTGGTGGAGTGCCTCGTGCGCGGCGTCGTCGGCAGCCACACGGGCGTGTACAATTTGGCCGGCGATGGCGCGATGACACCCCAAGAGATCGCGAAGACTCTGGGCAAGCGGTTCGTGCCCGTGCCCGCGGCGCTGCTGTCTACGGCGCTGTTCGTGCTCAAGAAGCTCGGCAAGTCCCCGTATGGGCCCGAGCAACTCAAGTTCCTGCAGTACCGGCCGGTGCTCAGCAACGCGCGCTTGAAGCAGGAATTCGGCTACACACCGCGGCTGTCGTCCCGGGAGGCCTTCGAGCGGTATGCTCGCGCACAGAAACATGCCTAACCGAGACTTCAACGGCAAAGTGGTGGTCATCACCGGCGGCGGGGGCGGGATTGGCCGCGCGCTGGCGCATCGCTTCGCCCGCGACGGCGCGCGCGTCGCATTGCTGGATCTGAACGAGCAGCTGTTAGGCGACGCAGAGCAAGACCTCGTGCAGGCAGGCATCGAGCCGCTCTGCGTGCGCTGCGACGTGACCGACCTCAACGATTGTGAGCGCGCGATCGACGAAGTCACGCGCAAGCTTGGAAGCGTGGACGTGCTCGTCAACAACGCCGGCCTGGTGCACCGCAGCGGCTTCGCAGATACCAGCGTGGAAGTGCTGCGCCGGGTGATGGAAGTGAATTTCTTCGGCTCCCTCAACTGCACCAAAGCGGCCCTCGACATGCTGCTGGCACGGCAGGGCATGGTGATCGTGATCTCCAGCATTGCGGGCCTGACACCGCTGTACGGTCGCAGCGGCTACTCTGCGAGCAAACATGCTCTGCACGGCCTATTCGAAACACTACGCAGCGAGCTCGGCGAGCGCGTGCACGTGATGATGGTGTGCCCGTCCTTCACCCGCACCGGCTTCGAGCAGCGCGCCCTCGACGCCGACGGCGGCCACGTGCAGCGCGGACGCACCAAGGTGGGCAATGAAGCCAGCGCGGAAAGCGTCGCAGACGCCATCGTGGTTGGCGCGCGCAAGGGGCGCCACAGCTTGGTGCTCTCGCCCGTGGGCAAGCTGGCCGTCTGGCTATCGCGCTTGGCGCCCGCCGCCTACGACCGCGTGATGCTGCGCAGGTTTGCCCGCGAGCTGCAGAGCTGAGGGAACGCGCACTGCAACTCTTGGCTGCGGCGCTGGGGCCACGCGCCCGCGCAAATCGCAACACACACATACAAGCGGCAAAGCTCCGGATGCGTTTGAGCTATCCGCAGAGTCACCTGGAGAACCTCGCAGTACGCCTACAGCTTGTGCGGATTGCGATTGGGGCAAGTCTTGTCGCTGCAGCGATCGGGAATCGTTCTTGTGCCGGCGACCATCAGCGCACCGCACGCCTTGCCGCGCCGCTTGTAGCTGCACTTCTTCCCCGTGGGCTTCGTCTCGAGCTTGAACTTGCACATCGGCCGGACGTCCGCGTTGCAGCGCCACTCGGCGCCAAAGCGGCCGCGCTTGGGAACGATCACTCCGTTGCCGCAGAGCGGGCACTTCACCGTCGTCGGTGCAAAGTAGCCCTCGCCGTAAATGTCGTCGTGCTTGCGCATGATCTCTTTCATGCGGGCCGACATTGGGCCGTGCTGGGTGGCAACGGCCTTCTTCGTGGACATCTTCTTAGCGCTTTTGGTCGCTATCTTCTTTGCCTTCTTGGCGGTCTTCTTCTTGGTGGCCACTCTGCCCTCCTCGCGTCCCGGCATTGTCCACCGTCATCCAGTTCATCACAATCAGGTTTGCGCGAGGCGTCCACGAAAGGCGGATGCCGGGTCTTCTGCCTCGCGCACACGTAGAGTATCCATGACCTCGATGGATCTGCGAACCTATTGCGAACGCATCGTGTTCGGCACGGAGCTCCGTGACAAACTGCTCGATGGCCGCGCAGTGCAGGTTCCTCACGGCGCTGGGGACCCGGAGCCGCCCGTCATTCCGGCCATGGCTCGGAGCGTGGATGCACCGGGGCGCCCACCCGGCGCTGGTCTGACGCATGGCGGCGGCGCGCCGTTTCCCTCAGAACGGGAACTCGAGACGGATGAAGGGGAGGCGCGGGCTCTGCACTGTTTCGCTAATCATGAGCTCATGGCTCTCGAACTGATGGCGCTGGCACTGCTTCGGTTCCCGGCGCTGGAGCCGGCGTTCGTCGCCGGCGTGCTGCGCACCATCGGCGACGAGCAGCGCCACTTTTCTCTCTACTGCGCTCGCATGGAGGCTCTCGGCCTGTCCTTTGGGGACCTGCCCGTCAGCGATTACTTTTGGCGCTGCGCGCCCGATCTCAACAGCCCAAGCCAATTCTGCGCCGCCATTGCCCTCACCTTGGAACAGGCCAACCTCGATTTTGCGGCGCACTATGGCGAGCTCTTCCGCAGACAGGGGCAAAAGCAGACGGCTCGGATCATGCAGCAAGTCCGCGACGATGAGATCCGGCACGTGGCCCATGGGCTGCAGTGGTTCCGTCGCTGGTCCGCGATCGAGAAGGACACCGATTTGTTCCGCGCTCACAGCAACGCGTTGGTGCGGCCACTCAATCTTGCGCGAGCGCGTGGCTTGTCGTTTTCTCGAACGCTTCGACAGGCGGCGGGCTTCCCGGATGTGTACATCGACGCGCTGGAGGCCCATTCCGGTTCCAAAGGCCGCCCGCCCGCGGTGCATTTGTTCAATCCGGGCTGTGAGCAAGAGGTTCTGGGCCAGGAAGAGGTTTCCGAAGGCATGCAACGGGTTCGCCGGGACCTGGAACTGCTTCCGGCCTGGATGGCCGCGGCGGAAGACATCGTGCTCCTCGAGCGAGCGCCCCGGCCGGAGTTCATCGCCGATCTGCGCCGGCACGGATGTCCCCTGGCGGACCTGCGCTGGCCTAGCGAAAGCGAGACAACGCCCCCCGCGGGCAGCTTGGGCTCGCGCTGGCGCCGGGCCGTTGCCGACGTGCCCAGGTTCGGAGAACTGAGACCCTGGGGCTGGAGCCCTTGGAGTCATCAGATCTTGTCTCCACTTCTGAGTGGCCAGGGCGGAGCGTCCCACTTCTATGACGGACCCTGGCGGGACGAACTTGCTCAGCTGCACGGAAAGTCTTGGGCCGTGCCCTTGCTCGCAGACGTGCTTGCCGGCGTCGCCGAAACAGAGACCGCCCACCTTGATTTGCCGCGACTGACCGAGCTGTGCATGGCTGGCCAGGTCTGTAGCGAGCGCGAGCAGGTGTGGGCGTGCGTGTCCGAGCAACACGCACGCCACGGCGTGGATGTGGTGATCAAGGCTGAATACTCCGCCAGTGGTCGAAACGCGATCCGCGTGAAGGCCGGGACCGCAACGCCGGATCAGCAACGGTGGTTGGACCGAATTCTCGGGCGCCATCCCTGTGTGCAGGTGCAGCCGTGGCTCGACCGCGTGTGTGACATCTCGCTCAGACTGCGAGTGGTTGCGCCTGGGGAAGTGCGTCGCGTCGGTTGGGGGCGGAGCCGGGTGGATCTCCGCGGCCAGTACCTGGGCGGCTACGTTTGTCGCACCATGGCCTCGATCCCCCGGCCGGTGGCCAGGTTCCTGGCGGGCGAAGGCACGGACGCCAACTGGCTCGACCGCGTGTTTCTGCAGGTGGCACGGGCTGTCGCAGACAGGCTCGCGCCCGCAGCGTACCTAGGACCAGTTGGCGTGGATGGATTCGTCTACCGCAACGGTCGCGGCGCGCTGCAGTTGCAGCCTTTGGTCGAGATGAATGTGCGCAGCACGATGGGCCATGTTTGCAGCGCACTGGAGCGCCATGTGGGCCGAAGCTCCATGGGCAATTGGTCTCTGGTCCACGTCAACACCCTGCAGCGGCGCTGGGGCATGTCTGCAGTGGAATTCGCTCGTGCCGTTGCAGAACGCCACCCCAGAGTCTGGGCCGACGATGCTGGGGGTGGGCGCCTTGCCGCCGGAGTGCTGTTCACCACCGACCCGGAGCAGTGCGAGGACTTCGTGTCCTATCTTCATGTGGGTCGATCCTTCCGCGAGCTGGAAGCCGGGCTGCAGCTCTAGCGCGCGCTCTCCTGCCGTTGGGACGTGCCCATCGCCCTTGCCTTGGCCGCAACTTCAACGCGACAGCCAGCGCGCGGTCCAGTAGGCCACGCGGAAGTCGCTACCCGGCAGCAACACGTCGCCGCTGCCCTCGCCGTTGACGGCGTAGGGGTTCGAACGCCAGTGGTAGTTGCTGTAGGGGCGCACGCGCATGGGCACGGGCTCTTCACTCACCAACTCGTCCCCGCGACCGACGTAACCCAGCAAGGTGAGCGGCGTGCCGTCTTCTGCGATGCATTTTCCGGACGCGATCTCCGCGTCGTCGCAGTTGACGCGCGCGCGGTCCCAATACGGTGGCTTGGGGAATTCGCGCAGGCTCTGCAGGGCGCGGTCGAGCGCAGACTCATCGATGCTCGCACTGGGTCCCTGCCAGGCGTTCTGGCGCGAACCAGCCGCAACCGCGACGATGTCGTACAGGCTCTGCTTCTGCTCCACAGGCTGTCGAGTCTTGCCCGGTGGATCGTAGAGCGTCACGACAACGGCGTCGCTTACAACGTCCCGGGCCCGCTCATTGCACAGGTATCGGCTGGCCATGTAGCCGCCACCAAAGGCCATGTTGTAGCCGGAGAAGTTCGTCTTCACGCCGACGTCCAGCAGGTCCATCTCGTCGCGCGCCATCAAGTCCAGCTTGCGCTTTGCGAGCAGCTCTTCTTCCAGGTAGCGGATCAAGTCCGGCTCTTCTGAAACATAGGTCAACGCGGAGACGATACCGAGGGCAAGCAGCGCGTTGAAAGCGTTGTGCACAGCGGGGAAGTACACGCGATCGATGGAATTCTCGTGCAAAATGCCGTGGAAGGTGCGGCGACCATCGGCGTCGCGGATCTCCAAGTCGTAGCCTTCTTCGCCCACTTGCATCAGCGAGCGGCCTATGGCCGTGGCGTCAGCTCTAAGGCGCGACTTCAAGTCTTTCGGGATGGTGTCGTCGTCGCGGATCACTTCCCAGAGCGCAGCGTAGCCGAAGGCCCAGCCCGCGAGCATGTCGCGGCTGCAGGAGTCCTCCCAGACGTACTCGGGATACAGTCCGCCGGAATTATCCGCGCGCCAGGTGCCGTTGTCTTTGACAGCGGGCAGCGGCGCGCCGTCTGCGTCGAACAGCGGCGTGGGGGTGACGTCCTGCCCTGCCCCGGGCAGATCTGCGCGGGCGAAGCCTCGTGCAACCACCCCGGGCACGCCGGTGATGGCCGAAGCCAGGTGCAGCGCGTCCAGATCCGCGACCACGAAGGCGCGCGCCTGCTCCACCTCCGCACAGTCGGCGCCTTGATCACGCAGCGTGCCGTAGCGATACGCGTCCGCGGCAATGCTGACGCCGCCGTAGGCGCCCGCCACCTTGTGGAAGCGCTCGATCACGGACGGCACGGCTTGCCCCGAGAACGCTTCAAAATCCCATTCTCCAGGCGCAGCAAGAAAGTCCGTGACCAGCGCGCGCTTGGCAGTCTCCGCGCTGCTCAGGGAGACCTCCGCGCTGACGTGCACGCCGAAAGCGTTGAAGCCGTGGAATTGACGCTCCAGCAGGGTTGCTTGCGCCGCCAAGGCTGCGTCGTGACCCGCTTCGCCGGGACCAGCAAGCAGCGCGCTCCGGTCCCCGGCGCCACTGCCGCACGCAGGCGGCGTGCGCGGGGGTGCTTTGCAGCTCAGCCCTGTAGGCTCAGCCTCGGCGGGTTCGCTATCGCCACACGCAACACACATCGCGGTGGCAAACACCGCGGCCGCGACCGGTGCAGCCGTCTTGCCTACTGGCACTTCGCCAAGCAGTTTGCGTTCAAGCACGCGGAAACTGTGGCCCACTTCGTCAGCCCGTTGGGATTGTCCGCGATGCACTGGTCTGCCGTCTTTGACCCACAGGCGGAGGCACAATCGAAGATCGCACCGCAGTCCGTGTCGGTCTTGCATGCCGTGATTTCACTAGCGCAGGAGCTCTGCACGCACGCGACGCAGGCTTGGCAATTCGGACCACTGCCCGCACTGCCACCACCACCAGCGGTGCCCGCGCCGCCGGCCGTGCCTGCGCTGCCACCGGTCGCGCCGCCCGCGCTGCCACCGCTTGCTGCAGTGCCGCCGCTGCCGCCGCTTGCCGCAGTGCCGCCGGCACCACCGGATCCGGACGAATCGTCACTGCCACATCCGAAACTAAATGCAGCGACGGAACACAGGCAGACGAAGCAGGCGACAGTGGTGCGTTTCATGACGTAAATCTAGTCGCGGGCGCGACCGGGGGTCAACATGGCGCGGCGGAGGCGGGGCACCGCAAGCTTTGCGAGCCACGCGCTGTGGCAGCGATCAATCCGCTGCGAAGCAGTAGATGCGACCGTTGCCGCCTCGCGCCTTCAGCCCGTTTTCGGAACACGACTGCGCCTCGTGTGCGGAGTTCCAGGACGGACTGAAACTAACCGTCGTCGGCGTGTCGCTGTGGCCGACCTGTGCAACACGATTGTTGGCGGCAGAGGTCCAGTCGTCACAGGTGGCGCCCGTCTTCACGGTGCCATCCGCAGCGGTGCCCGTGAGAATGTCGTGCACGCCGGACGGAACCGTGGCCCCCGTCTCGTCCATGAACAGCGCGTCCGCGGGCTTTGCAAGAATGTACCCGGGGCGATCGACGGCCGGGTCAATCGTCGGGTGGAGTGCCGTTAGGTTCGGCGAAAAGACCTCGAGCTTCTGGTTGTACCAAGGCCCGGTACCGATGCGATCCTTCGCGTGTACCGGCGAACCAGTGCCGCCGTCTTCAACGCTCAGGTACGCGACCCACTTGGTCTTCGTGGAACCCACGGCCTGCGCCAGCTTAAGGCAATGCGCGTCGGCGCCAGCCAGGCCGCCGAGATTGCCGGTCTTGGTCACGGGCGTGCTGCTGACAAAGAAGCTCATCGCTGCCGATCCGCCGCCGCTGCCCGCGCTGCCGCTGGCCCCCGCGCTACCACTCGCGCCGCCGCTGCCGCTCGCAGCCGCGCTTCCGCCCGTCGCGCCGGCCCCCGCCGAACCACTGCTGCCGGAGCTGCCACCCGTCGCGCCGCTTCCGCCCGTCGCGCCGCTTCCGCCAGCGCCGCCGGAACCCCCGCTGTCGTCGTCTCCAGAACACGCCAACAGAGAGAAGACACACAGCCCAGCCACGAAGGATAATTTGTTCATGGCTCGAAGTGCAGCATGACGGCAGGCGTGTCGCAAGGCGAGGGCGCCACTATTGCGACAGACTACCGCGCTTTTCCTAGAGCTGGCCTTGGGTGTGTGCCGTTGCCAGCATCTGCACCGCCAAGTCCACTTCCGCGCTATTGGTAGTTGTCACGGTGCCCGGTACGGTTCCGCTTGAAACGACCAGTTTGCTCGCCAGACGATTCTGTTTCATCAGGCGTGCGTCATGCAGCGCCTGCGCTGCATGTTGCTTCAGCATGGCCAGCAAGGTTTGAAAATTCTGATGCGCGGCGGGCGCGCGGCGATCTCCAAGACCGCCGTATCGCAATTGCGAGCTAACCAGAAGCCAAGCGCCACTGCCGCGACCGTTCAGTAGGTACGCCACGGACTCCCGTTCGTCATGGCTACGACGTTCCGTCTTGGTCACCTTCTTGCTCATGGAAAGACCTCCGGTCAACGCCGCGCGGCCCAGACTGAACTGCTTGTGGGATGTTTCGACGCTACTCGTCTCGCTGCGGAGACGCGCAGCCGCGATCACGGCGACCAGGTCCGTCCAAGCCAGTTCGGCCCGTGAGGACGAATTCACTTCGCCCACTAGACCGTGCGGACCGAAAACAAAGTCGCGCGGCGCAAACATCTCGTCGCCGCGCTCGACGTGCGATTCGTCGCACAGCACGGCACCGTAGCCACGCCCGCGCAACACATCCACCCATGCGGAAGCAGCTTCATGAGTCGCATTCCGTGCCAGCACTACTGGCACCGCTCCGCCAAGCGCCACCCGCAGTTCGTACGCCCCAGCGCCGAGGAGCGGAGCCAAGGCCGCAGCCTCCGGTCCGCGCGTGGCTTCCGAAACGGCGCCCGGAGCCAGGCGGGTAATGGCGACCGCGAACGCCATGCCCTTAGATCAGCGACTTCAGATCGAGCATCTCTTCCACGTTGGGCATCAGCACCAACTCCACGCGGCGGTTCTTGCCGCGGCCCGGCTTGCTGGTGTTTTCGCTTACAGGATCTGTGTCGCCGTATCCGGACGCGCTCCAGTGTTTTGGGTCCAAACCGCCTCCACCGTTCTTGTCATCGGTTGATGCGATCAAGAACACGAGCACTTCTCGGGCGCGCATCAGCGACAGTCCCCAGTTGTCTTTGAAGGTCTCGGCTGCACGGCGCAGAGGCTGGTTATCCGTGTGCCCCGCCACCTGGTACTGACGGT
This sequence comes from uncultured Myxococcales bacterium, assembly GCA_937872925.1. Classification (GTDB taxonomy): domain Bacteria; phylum Myxococcota_A; class Polyangia; order Polyangiales; family Polyangiaceae; genus JACKEA01. The sequence continues at coordinate 46,431 of CALMUT010000149.1, forward strand.
CTTTGAGGGCTTCGTCGCCGCGGATGACTTCAGCGACCTGCAGCAAGATCTTCTGACCGTCTTTTTTCAAGGCGTCGCTGCCAGAAGCGAACAGCACGTCCCCGGGCAGTGAGATGACCATGCGATTGTTGCGGATCTGCACGTTCAGTCCCAAGTTCGTGAGCTTCTCCAGCTTTTTGCGCAGCGCTTCGAAGCGCGCCTTGATGCGTTCCAGAGTCTGCGCGCGCGCCCGGTACTCTTCGAGGGCGCTCTTCATCTGTTCCAGGTTCTGGGACAATTGATCCTTAGCGCTGCCCTCGGCACTGAGCTTGACGCCCATCTTCTCGAGCTCTTCGTTCAGCTTGCGCACGCGGTCACGCTCTGCCGCCAGCTCCGCCTCCACGCCGCTGTGTTGCTTGGCCAGCGCATCGTACTTGGCAAGCTGCGCTTGCCACTCGTCTTCGGAATAGCCACAGCCCGCCACGAGGCCCAGACACACCAGAATCGTTGCGCGTTTCATCAACATCAGCAGACTCCCTTTCAGCTGCGCGCAGGATAGTTAAGAACCCGATTGATCGCGAGGGTCATGTGCCAGCGTCGCTTCGCTGTAGGACTAGCGGTGGTTTGCCCGCTCGCGCGCGGATCTTGTTCAGCGTCGACAGCACGCTGGGCCGGGACACGAGTCGGCGTTGTAGGGCGCGTTTGCCGCGAAACTCGATCAAGCCCAAGGCCACGATAATGGTCAGCAGCCCTTGTCCCGGCAGCACCAACATCGCCACACCGGCAAACAAGAGCAGAACGCCCAGCGCATTCCTGAGCAAACGCGAAGCGGTCACGGCGCCTGGCCGCTGCAAGATCGCCGAGGGCGGGTCGTCATCGTGCACGAAATAGTCTTCGGGCAGACGCGCAACCAGCCAAGGCAAAGCAAGGATACTGCCCACAAAGAACGCCAGGGAAACGCCACTGGCCCAGGCGAGCACCGGAGGCGAAAGCGCCCAGTTGAGCGCCGGGCGCACTGACTCAGGGACCCAAGGCGGCATTGCGGCGACAAGCATGCAGCGGCTCTGGCCTAAGCGGTAGGCCACAGCCGCGTAGCCGCCAGCCCTTGCGTTCGACTCGCGGCGCGTGTCTCATCATATCCGATGTCAAAAGGCGGAGTGCCCGAGTGGTTCGGTAAGGACGAAAAACCCGGCGCCAAGCGGCGTTCGCCAATTTCGACGGAGCCCGAGGCGCCCACGGGCGGCCCGGGGCGCGGTGCGGCGTCGGCGGGGGGCAAGCCACCCCCCAGGCAACAAGCGTTGGTGGGCGCAGCGGTGGCCGTCCTGGCAATCTCCGGAGCGGGGGTTTTCTTTGCAATGCGGACCCAACAAGGCGTCCGCGACGACGCGGCACGCGAGGTGGCCGATCGCGCCCAGCGGGAGCGGCTGCTTGAAGCGATGAAGCAGTCGGCCGCGGAGCCCGCAGAAGAAGTGCCGGATCCGAGCGAACTTCCCTCCATCGATGAAGTGATTGCGGAAGACGAGGCCGAGGCGGACGAAGCCGACGACGCCGACGGGACGGAAGCCGCGGACGCCGCCCTCCAGGCACGCGACAGTGCCTCTGTGCTTCAGATCACGCGCGCCCTGAACCCGGAGTTCCGGCGTTGCTACGAACAGGAGCTCAGGCTGAAGCCGAACGCCAAAGGCCGGGCAGACGTGACCCTCACGATCGCACCCGCGGGAAGCGTGACCAAGATTGTCGTTAAGCTGCAAGGCGATCTATCGGACAGCGTGAGCAGCTGCGTCAGCGGCGCCTTCAAAAAGGCGCAGTTCGAACCTGCCGCGGAAGAGGCGACCGTAAAGCTGCCGATCTTGTTGCAGCCCTGATATTTGCAGCGCGGTTGGCGTACTGGCTCGTCGCACAAAGATCTGCAACCGATCCTGCCGCAGCGCGGCAAGTATTCTGGTTCGGGGCACCGCGGAGCGGTCTAGGGCGCTACTTCGAACTTGGCCCCCGCCAGCGCAGCGTCGCGCAGCGCTACGTTGGCTTCTGCGCAGTAGTCGATCATGACGTTGACTCGACAAGTAGACGAAAGATTGCGTGTGGAATGCGGACGCATGTTGTCGATTTCGTACACCCCTCCGGTCTGCATGAAGAACGTTTCGTCTCCGATGCTGAATTCGCAAAGTTCTGCCTCGGTCAGCGGGACGTGCAAGTGGTGACTGAAACGCTTCCAGTCCCGATTGTGTCCCATGTCTTTGTGGCGCGGCACACTGCCACCGGGCGCCAAGATAGCCAGGACCAGTAGATGAAGAAGCCCTGGGCCGTAGTGGGCCCGGCAAGCCTCTGTGATGCACTCCAACTCTGCGCGCAGTTCGCGCTCACGATCCAACCCCGCGGGCAACGGCAGGGCCCAGGGCGAAGCCGGAGACTCCGCGTTCACGATACCAAGTTGCAGATACCCGGTCGGGCGCATCTTGCGATATGCAATGTCCGGCGGGCGCTCTTCGCAGTCAATGTACTCGCTTCGCCGCCGCACCTCGCGCCACAGCGAGCTGTCCAGATCGTCTATCAGAGGACCAAGGTCCTGACGGACAATCTCCGCAAGCGTGTCGACACGGAGCGAAGCGATGCGCAGGTGACTGTGCTCGAGACGCATGTGTTTCCACGTACCATAGCAGATCCAAGCGTCGCTCGGTTTCACGGGGGCCGACGGCTCGGCCCGAGGATCCCAGCGCCGGAAATCTGAAACGGCCGCTCGAGCGTCGCGCTGTCGACCAGCCGACCGCGAACGAAGCGCAGCATAAGAGTCACGTTGCGGTAGCAGCGACTCGTCGCGCGCTGGTAGGTGAAAAGCGCGACGTCTTTGCCAAGCGCGACAAGACTCAGCACGCGACGTATGCCAGTAAACGTAGTGTGCATCTGCGCAAGGACGTTGCGACCAAGTTGCTGCCGATTCAAAGCGTGGCGCGAATGCGACGCCACGGTGGACGTCAGAAACCCAAAGGACGTGACCAGGTAGGACGCAGCGCCCGCATCAATCGGGTCGACAAACACGTCCCAATGGTGAAATGCTTGCCGTTCTAGTGCTTCAAAGTAGGTGGCTGCTTCTGCGTCAGTTTGCCAGCGCGTTTGCGCCACCTGCGTGGGCGCACCTGGCGGGTCGGCCACCTGAAAGCGTCGAATGCCCACGGCCTTGGCGTGGGTCGGCGGGTGCAAGTCGAGGCTGGTCAGAGAACACCGCAAGAGCCGCGCGAGATCGGGCGTCCCGAAGCCTCCACCCAGATCGAAGCGTGCCTCCGCGTCGCGAGGCAGCCGCGCGAGACCGCTCTCAGGCACTTCTGCCAACCAATCGTACATGCCAATGACGGTGTTGGTCATACCGCCAAGGGCCTTGAGCAGCACGCCGGCGTCGAGTTTTCGCCGTGCCCACCCCAGCAGGCGAGCGTCAGCGCCGAAGAGACTCCGCAGACGCTGCTCCAGCTGCGCCCGCGAGTGCAAGCTGCTTGGCGCGTCGGGCTCGAGATCGAAAAGCGCGTGCTGAACGAACACCCGCAAGTACGGGATCCGCGGCTCTTGGGCGTTGAGCATGTGTAGGGTGCGCCGTGTGCTGCCGAAGTCGCGTTCATACAGCTCGAACACGATTTCCATCACAGCGTCGAAGTCACGCAACCATGAGCCGCCCATGGGGCCGGTCGGCGCCTCGGCCGTGATGTAGTCCTGCCAGGCCGAAGGCCCAAGTTGCAGCCGCGGCACCGCCCAGGGCTGCCGCGTGGCAAGCTCGCTGACCAACTCGGTCGCCTGTGCCAAGCTCACATCGTCGTCGATGACGAGCGCCGAGAGCTCCTGCAGAATCTGTCGATTGGGCCGTTTGCTGCCCCGTGCCATCGCCTCGAGGATCTCTACGAGGCGATCCCTCGAAGCTGTGGTCACGCCGCGCGCTTCGAGCGCCAGCGCAGTTCGGCAGCTTGCCCCCACGCCTTGTCACGCGGACCGTAGGAGCGCGTGTTGTACTCCGCCAAGTAGCGCATGTGCGCCGCATCTTGCGGGTAGCGTCCTTCCGCGCCATTGCCGTAGCGCGCCATGCCGTGGAACGGCAGCGGCCCCACTTGAGACGTGAGATCCGTCGCCGCAGCTCCCGGGAGCGTGCGCGGTTTGAACACGAGGTCCGTGTGCAAGAACAAGGAGCGTTGCAGTCCAGCGCCCGGCGCACGGATCCCGTCGAACTCGAGCACAACAGCGTCGCCGCGACGCATGACCACAAAGCGGTCATCGGACTGCCCAAGCAACGGCGTCACGTCGCCGTAGCGGGTAAACCTGCCGTAGGTGCGCTGCTCTTGCCTGATCTCTCCGCGGCCGTCGTCGATGGCCATTCGGGGCCGCGCCGGATCCCCTGCGTAGGGCAGAGTCGGGGCTCCCGAGAAGTTCAACTCGGCGTCCCCTGCACTGACGTCGTAGCGATCGAACTCCAGTGCTGGCGCTTCGCAGAGACGCACACGGTCGATGAACCACATGGTCTGCCCATCACCGGGCGCGCCGGTGTGGAGCCGAAGCTCCCACCGACCCGTCGGGGTCTCTACCTGGGACAGGTCGAAGACCAAACCTTTGCGGTCACCGCGGGGCGCACCGAGCGGCATCACTTCGCGCCAGCTGCCGTCGCGCTGTTTGACCTCCAGCCGCGCCTTCTGTCCTGCGCCAACGCTGTCGCCCCGATTCAGACGCAAGCGCCAGCCCTCGATCACGAGCCTGGCGTGCTGCCTCGATCGAACTGCGCCAAAATCCAGCTCGTAGAAGTTGTCCTGGGCAACCTCGTGGCGCACGGCGCGGTCGTCTTGGCGCGAGATCTCGTCCCGCACATCGTGGCGCCCCATCCAGCTGGCATGCTCAGGCGCGCGCAGCGCCGCACTCGGCAGCACGACGAAGTCCCACTCGGGGGCGTCCTCGAAACTGCGAAGTGAAATCGCGCTCGAAGAAAACACCTCCGACCCTTCGGCATGTTCCACGACCGTCAGATGCGCCTCGTCCAGGTACACAATCTCGTCCTCCGCAGCCAGCAGCTTGGCCCGGGCACGTCCGGCATCGACTCGCGCTTGGTCCAGCCGCACCCACATGGGCATGAAGTCCACGCGTTTGCCGAGGGCGCCGGGGTCTAGGTGTTTCTTGCGCCCCACCAAGGCCACACCACCAACGGTGCTCTCGTAGCGGAAACAAGTACCGTCGTCGGACAGCACGTAGGGGCAGCATGCCGGCCACTCATCGATCTGGCCGTTGCAGTTGTCATCCTTGCCGTTGCAAAGCTCGCCGGTGGGGAACTTGGTCTGGAGGCACTTCAGGGAACCACCCGAGCAACTCAGGTTACTCTTAGCGCACTCTCCGAGCTTGCCCGCGACGGTGCACGCTGCCCCACCGCCGGGATTGCCCTCGTCGATGGAGTTGTTGCAATTATCGTCCTTGCCGTTGCAGACCTCGGTCTTGGGGAACACCGTTTGCGTGCACGACAGGCTGCCGTTGGTGCAATTCAATACGCCGGTGCGGCACTCACCGAAGAGCGACGTATTGGTACAACCCGCGCCGCCACCAGGGTTACCTTCGTCCGTAGACCCGTTGCAGTTGTCGTCCTTGTTATTGCAGATCTCGGTCTTCGAGAAGACCGTCTGCTGGCAGGAGATAGAGCCGCTGACACATTTCTGTATGCCGTTCGAACACTCCCCCTGCATGCCCGTGTTGCAATTGGCACCGCCGCCGGGATCACCGTCATCTACGGTGCCGTCGCAGTCGTCGTCGATGTTGTTGCACTGCTCGGACTTTGGCTGCTGGTTTTGCACGCATACGATCGCGCCGTTCTGACATGTGTCGGTACCGGTTGCGCAAATGCCTTGCTTACCCGTGCTGCAAGTGCCGCCACCGTCCGGGTTGCCGTTGTCCTTCAGCCCATCGCAGTCGTCGTCGATGTTGTTGCACGCTTCGGTCTGCGGCGTGACCTCACCGGCGCAGGTACTGCCCCAGGTTCCGTTTTCGCAGGTTTGGGTGCCACCCTTGCAGATACCGGTGTTCTCGGTGCCTTTGGCTCCGCCGTAGCAGGGGCGCGTCTCGTCGTTGGTACACGCACAACCCTCGTCTGCCGTGCCGTTGCAGTTGTTGTCCAGGGTGTCGCATAGCTCCGTGCTGCCAGGCAGCGTCTCGCCGGTACACGGCGTCCACTTGCCTCCGCTGCACGTCGTCGTGCCGTCCTTGCACTCACCAATGCCCTGGGTCGCAGGTGGCCCAGTGTAGCAGGCCTGGGTCTCGTTCTCCGTGCAGCCGGTGGGTGCGTCCGGGCCCGCGTCGCCAACGCTCCCCCCGGTACCGGCGCCGCCCGTTCCGCCGCCGTTTCCGCTTCCGCCCGAGCCAGCACTCGCTCCGCTGCCGGAAGTGCCCCCGGGCCCACCGCCATCTTCACCGCTGCCGCCGCAACCGTACATGACAACGAAGCCAGAAATGGAAAGCACGCCCAGACGTATCAAGCTCGTGATGCAACGCATGAAGGAGGTCTCCCTGTTCGGAAGTGTTCCACGCGGCAACCAACTCGTAAATTGATCTAAGACGAAACTACACCGCTCACCTTTACCCACATTGGTGGCGGAGGGCGTGACGCCGACGAGGGTAGTGAACTGTTCGGCCGCGCTCGTATCAGCCGCGCAAGCATCGGCCGCGCACGCCGGTGCGGTTCAACCCCGCACGTAGGTGCGATTCAACCCCGCACGTAGGTGCGGTTCAACATCGGGTGCACGCCGTCCGTCGGCCCCCAGTCAGAATCCGGGTGGTAGGCGATGACGTTCATGACGTCCGCCGCAGTGCGAAAGGCGTGGAACTCGTGGCTTTCCAGTAGAAAGACGCAGGCGGATTCCAGAGGCTCCTCCCAGGCCGTGCCCGCCCCGGGCCCGTAGGCAACGCCCCGGCCGCTGGACACCACACCCAGGCGAATGCTGGGGTGGGAGTGCACGCTTTGGGTGATGCCGGCGGGGAAGTGGAGGTGGTTGAGCACAGGGTCCCCAAGCCGCGGCGGCATCACGAGCACACTATCCGTGCACCCGTCGATGTAGCTCAAGCGACCCGCGCTTTCGATCCGCCCGGCCGCGGCCATCGCTAAGAAGCCGAGTCGCTCGATCACCACGACGCGTCCGGTTGCGTCGAGCTCCAGGCCGCCGGGTATGCAGAAGAACGCGCCCGCACTCGCCTCCAGGTTGAGCCCAGCGCCGCCGACGCGCGCGCGCCCCTCCACCACGAAGCCGTAGTGCGTCGAAGTGGAGCTTTCGAATCGCTTCGCACCCACCACAACTTCGAGACGCGACGGATACATCGTCGTCGTCGCGTCCAGTGTTGCGCCTGCCTCCGGATCTCGTATCAGCTTCATGACTCTCTCTACCCGAACCCTGCGTCTTCGGCCTGGTCGCCGATCATCTCATACACCCAGCGCAAGAGCGGCCCAGCCGCCAGCGCGGACAACTCCAGATAGCAGCCTTTCGCCAGCAAGGAGCGATCCCGTTGTGGAACGTTCTCACCGAACTTCTGTGCTGCACCCCTGCGCAAACTCAAGCGTAGCCGAAAGCCCCAGGACAGGGTCATGCCCAGATCGACGATCTCCGCGCCCTCCGGCGGCAGCGCTTGCTGCACTTGATCCGCCAGGCCATAGCCGGCGGCCGATGCGTCGCGTACCAACAAGAACCGCGTCTCGAAGCCAGAGTTGACCTGGCGCAAGAGTGCGGACCACACGTGGTCGGGATAGCCGACGGTGACCGGGGCGACCTCGATCTTGCGATGGAAACCGTTGAGCACGAAGGCTTGGCACAGCTCCCGATCCGCGAAGACGAGCGCGCGGGGTACGGAGTACTCCGAAACATCCGCGGGGATCGCCGACAGATCTGCATGCGTTGGTAGTTGCTCGGGGCGCACCATGCCCGGGATGGGTTGGTGTCTTTCCTCCCACCGCCCCAGTTCGGCGATCAACTCCGAGCGTGCCGAAACAGGATCGCCTGCAGCGGGCAGCAGCCCGGCTCGCTCGAGCTCGTACAACAGCTGCGCGCGAGTGAAGACAAAGCGCCCACCCTCCGACACGTCATCCACGGCGCGTTCCATGTCGCTGGCTGCAATGTCGCCAATCATGTGGGATGCGCTCCGTCCACGTAGACGCGGTGCCACAGCTCCACCGCCAGGATCATCCACAGCAGCTCCCCAGTGCGATCCCGCCCGATGTGCCCGAGCGGCAGCTCGCCCGCCAGCAGGTTGTCGACGAATGCTTGTTGGAACAAGCCGCGCTCCCGCGCCCGCGCGCTGCCGAGTATCTCGCGAGCGTAGCGGCGCAGCGGTGTCTTGCGGAACCAGTGATTGAGCGGCACGCCCATGCCGGCCTTCTTCCGATACACCACTGGGTGTGGCAGCAGATCGTCCACCGCCCGCTTGAACAAGTACTTTTCCACGTCGCCTTTGCGCTTCAGCCCCGCGGGCACCGTGAACGAGTGCTCGGCCAAGCGGCGGTCGAACAGTGGCGACTGCGCCTCCACGCCGTTGGGCGTCAACATCTTGTCGACCTTCACCAGGATGTTCTGCCCGCCCTTGAGGCGGATGTTCACGTGCATCAGCCGGTTCAAGTAACTGTCGAAGCGCGACGACTCCAGGGTCTCGCGCACGTGCTCAGTCAGCGCGCTAACGCCACCACTCGACTCCAAAAACTCCGGTGTATACAGGTCGCCGATGTAGTCGAAAAACTTGTGATACGAGGCCAAGTACGCCGTGGTGCGGTCGTAGTTGCCCAAGTATCCGTACCACTCGCCCAAGATCATGAACTTGTTCTTGGGGCCGCCAAAGAGCGGGTCGCCGCCTTCGCCATTGAAGACGACGCTGCTGTGCCGCGAGGCTTCCCGCGCAAGCAAGTAGTTCGGCACCGTGATGCAATCACACAGCGGGTCGTCCAACGCCCACATGATTCGCGGCAGTTCGTCGAGGAACTGCTCCGGATGCACATCAAAGACCTGATGCTCGAGCTCATGCTCCACGCTCACCATGGTGGCGTACAGCAGCTCGTTGGGCTGACCATAACCGAAGCTGCAGGACAGACACAGCGGAGGGCGTCCAAGCTCGGACATGATGGCGACGACGGCGCTGGAATCCACGCCACCGGAAAGAAACGCCGTGACGGGACCTTCAGCGGGCAAGCGACGCTTCACCGCCTCGAAGAGCAACGTGCGCATTTGCTCGCGCAGCTCGTCTTCGCTCGCATCGGAAATGCGCTCGCTAAGCTCCCAATAGCGAACGACCCGTGGCTCGGTCTCGCCCGCCCGAAGCTCTAAGCGGCAGCCCGGCTCCAGCTCCTGCACACCCCGAAAGGCCGTGCGCCGACCGGGGATGAACGAATACACCAACAGTCGGCTCAGCGCGCTTGGATCGGCTTCGACGACGAACGCTGGATGCGCGAGGAACGCTTTGATCTCGCTGGCGAAGAGCAGCGTGCCGGCAATGCTTGGCGCAAAGTACAAAGGCTTTTCCCCGAGCGGATCGCGGACGACATGCAACGTGTCGTCCACGATGGCCGCGAGACCGAAGGCGCCGTCCAAGCGCTCGAAGATCTCGGATCCGTGCCTGGCAAGCAGCTCTGCCACCAGCGCGGCGTCGGATGCACCGGCAGGAGCGTCCGAGAGCAGCCCGCGGATCTCGTCGCGGTTGAACAAGTGCCCGTCCATGACGCAAAGCACCCGGCCGTCTGCGCTGCACGCAACGGCCGATCCCGCTGTGCGCCGTCGCTCGGCCAGCGCAAACGCGCCGCGCGTGTCTCTAGCCTCGAACTCGCCGCGGTGTTTCAGTCGCGCGGAAAGCTCCTGAATCAACTCAGGCGACGCTGGCCCCGCATGCCCAGCGATGCCGCCCACGGACTAGAACCTCCCGCTGACGACCACGTTGGCACCACCCAAGGTCGGGCTGACGAAGGCTTCGGTCTTGGGCGGCGCTTTCTTCTTCGAGCCGCCGAACAAGAGCAACGCCGCACCGGTGGCGAGGCCCACGCCGCCCACTACCAGACCAACGTTCGCGATCGTGTCGAGCTGTCGCCCGCCGTCGATGTCGTCGCGCTTTTCTTCCGGGCAAGGTCCACCCTTGCAGTCGTCTTCTAAAGACTTGAAGCGCTGGTCAGCCAAGTAGCCGGCAACACCGAAGGTCGCGAGCCCCGCCGCACCCACACCCAAAGCAACGTACGCCAGAACCGGTGGTCCGGCGGTGGCGCCGTCGTCGGCGGTAGCGTCCGTGTTCGGCTCGGTGGAAGTGTCCACGGCCGCGGCGCTGCCTTTCGTGCCCGCCTCCAAGCTGACCGCGACAGTAGACAAGGAGCCGCCCGCGACCTCCAGGGTGCGCGCAAAGTCCTTGTGACCTGGCGCGGACGCATGCACCTCGACGCTACCCGGCTGCACCGCGACGGGCTCCCCGATGCGTGCGGGCTGCAGTTCCAATGTGCCGAGCCGGACCTGGAGTCCCTCAGGCGGATCCGCGACGGCGACCACGATACGAGCAACCTTGGACTCCAATGCGGCGCGCTCCGCCGCCGCGGCACTGCGCGTTTCGGCATAGCGCTCGTCTTCTTTGGCTTTGGCGTCTGCGATGCGGATCGCGGACGAAAACGCCTCGTAGGATTCCGGCAGGCGATCGAGCTTGCGTAGACAGCGCGCCACGTACAGCTGGGCGTTTGGGCTCTCTGTAGCCTGCGCGAGTTTCTCGAACTTTGGCAGGGCATCTGCGCAGCGATTGGCTTGATACAGCTCCTGCGCCTCTTTGAATACCGTGCGGGCTTCGCCCGGACTCATTTTCTGAGCCGCCGCCGTGGGCGCAACGACAAGCGCCGCTAGCAGTGCAACAACGCAGACGCGCATAGCAACCGTTTATAGCCGATCTGGCTCGAACTCGCCGCCAGACTTGGGCTTCGGCGTTGGCTTCGCGGTTGGCTTCGCGGCTGGCGGCCGTGGAGCTGGGGGCTTGCGCGTCCAGGTTGGCTTGTTTGCGGCGGTAGTCTGCTTGGTAGTTGCCGGCGCCTCGGTAGCCGCATCCGGAGCGGTGGCCAGTGGCGCGGCGCTATCTTCGGGCGCGACCATTGGCTCTGCGCTCTCCTCTGGCGTCGGCTCCGTGGTTGGCTCAGGCGCGGGCGACGGCGTCGCGGCGGCCGTAGGCGCTGCGGCGGCGGGCTCCGATAATGCTGGCTGCCGCCACACGACGGCCCACACCGCAATGGACGCCAAGATGAGCAGGAACAAACCGCCGCCAACCGCCGCGCCAACCCCAATGGCTGAAGTGCGCCGCGGCGCGGTGGGCGTGGCCACTGGGCCGACCGCACTGGCGCCGGTACCCGTGGAAACGGGCATGGCGTTGATCAGCGATCCAACCCCGCTCGAGACATCGCGCGCCACCGTGGGCGCTTGGTCATCCTCGAAGCCCGCGGGGGGCAGCACCGGATCCGAATGTACGCCCGAAGGCGGCTGGGCGGCGTGGGGCGAGCTGGCGAAGTCCGCGGGGACCGAACCGGCGCCACCGTGCTCTTCGGGCACGATCAACAGCCCGTGTCGACGCAGAGTCTCCTCCACGAAGCGTCCAACCGCACGCGGACTCGCCGGATGCACGCCGGATTTTTCAGCGGCCTCCTCCAGCGCGTCGGCAAACGCCGCCGCGGTTTGAAAACGACTGCGGCTGTCACGCAGCGCCTGAGCGCACACCGCATCAATGGCAGACGGGATGTTCGGATCGACCTGCGCCGGGGTTGCGCGCGGTCCTGCCATCACCGCTGCAACGAGCGCGCCGTCGCTGGGCGCTTTGAACAGACGCTGCCCAGTGAGCAGCTCCCACAGCACGACGCCAATGGCGTACACGTCGCTGCGCCGGTCCAGCTCTTCGGCACGCAGTTGCTCCGGCGACATGTACGGCACTTTGCCCTTCACTTGGCTGCCGCGCGTGCTGGAGATCCGCGCCTCGGCGCGAGCCACGCCAAAGTCCGTGATCCGACTCACGCCGTCGATCCCCACTAGGATGTTCTGCGGGGACACGTCGCGATGGACCAAACCAAGCGAGCGACCGTCGGAACCGCGTAGCTCGTGGGCCGCGTGCAAACCGGCAAGGGCGTCCAGGACGATGCGTAGCGTGACCTGCATCGGCAGCCGCACCTTGTCCTTTAGCGACGCCTTCATCAGGATGTTGGCCGCGCTGCCCTCGATGTATTCCATCACCAGGGCCAGGCCGTCTTGGCTCTGCTGGATGTCAATGGTCGCCACCACGTTGGGATGGCGAATGCCCGCGGCCAGGCGAGCCTCGTCCAAGAACATGTTGACGAAATCGGGATCCGCCGCGATGTGCGGGTGCATCACCTTGATCGCAACTAGGCGCTGGAATCCACCTGCACCGACGACCCGCCCCAGGTGCACAGTGGCCATGCCTCCCGATGCGATCGGGCAGATGAGCTCGTAACGGCCAAATTGCTGCATTGCGCTGCTCGTGGGATCCGCTGAGAAGGATACACGCTGCGTGTGAAGCGGGCCACGGAACGCCAGAGCAGCGATGACGCAGCGCAGTGTGCTAGGCTCGCCGAACGAGTGATGCTGCGAAGCCTGCTCTTTGCGCTGCTGGCCGTGGGAATGACGGCCGGGTGCAGCCACGATTGGGACAAGCTCTCACCCGCTGAGGGCGGCGACGCATCCCCAGGCGGCGCGGGCGCCGGTGGATCCGGGGGCAGCGGTGGCGCTTCAGGCAGTGGTGGCGCCGCGGGCCAGGCTGGGGATTCGGGCACGGGCGGCACGGCGTCCTGTTCCGATCCGTCGATGATTGCGGTGCCTGGCAGCACGGGCGGCTTCTATTGCGTGGATCGCACGGAAGTGACGAACACCGCCTACGAAGGCTTTCTGGCCGGGACGCCGGATCTCACGGGCCAACCGGCAGAATGTGCATGGAACACAGACCTGACGCCATCCGGTGGCTGGCCGCCGGCCGTGGGCACCGGGGATCGACCCGTGAGCTTCGTGGACTTCTGCGACGCGACGGTGTTTTGCGCCACGGCCGGCAAACGCCTGTGCGGAGCGGTGGGCGGCGGCGCCCTGGGCTTCGGCTCCTTCGCCGATGCGGCAGCCAGCGAGTGGTACAACGCCTGCAGTGAGAACGGAAAGCGCGCGTACCCCTACGGCCAGACCTATGACGGCACGGCCTGCAACGGCACGGACTACGGCGTGACCGGTCCGGTCAAGACGGGCAGCGCGCCCAAATGCGAAGGCGGCTTCAGCGGGCTTCTAGACTTGAGCGGCAACGTATTCGAGTGGGAAAACTCCTGCGCGGACACGGCCGGTGCTACGGATAAATGCCGCATCCGCGGCGGCGGCTACAACAGCAACAGTGCCAATCTCAAATGCGATGTTGCCGCGGACGCAGAGCGATCCACGGCGACAGTCACCATCGGATTCCGCTGCTGTGCAGACGCAGTGATTTCCAACTAGAGGCTTCATGTTCCGACCCAGCGCTTGTCTTTTTGCCTTGGCCACTCTGAGCTTGCCCGCGACGGCTTTTGGCCTAGCCCAGAGCAAACACAAATCCCTGAGCTACCAAGCCTGCCGCTCCGCGGGCCTTCCCATGGACTTCTGCGACGAGGTGGGCGCCGCGGCATACAACGTGGACCGCCACGAATGGGACGACTTGGCCGCCCATGCACAGCCTGAGGTGGGGCAGAGCCACTGCGAAGCTGCTTTGGCGGTGACTGGCCGGGTGCACACCTTGGCCGGAGAGCTGCGCACATTGCTGACAGCGCCTGGCGCGACGCAGACGCGGGAATCCATCGAAGACATCGCCAAAGCCTTCGGGCGTACGCTCCACACGCTTCAGGACAACTGCGCGCACAGCGGCGTGCCCAACGCGCAGCACGCTTGGCTCTCGCTGTCCGACTCCTGCCTCGACACGGAGTCGAGCCCCGACGTGCAGCCCGCCGCCGTCGAGTGCGCCACCGCGCAGACGACCCTCGCCGTGAACGCTTTCGTGAGCGCGTACGAAGGTGCCTCGCTGAAGCCCAGCTCCTTCAAGATGTACAAGGAAGACAACGAGCAGATCGCACTCTTCTGGCCACCGCGCGGTGGCGTGTGTGACTTCTTGAAGAGCGCGGATACTTGGAACGGGCAGGACTACCGCTGGAACAACGACATCGTCGTACCGGCACTCGAAACGCAGTTCTACACCAACCTCGTGGTCGACCCGGCCGCGCCGGCAGCGGATCTCTGCGCTGGAAATCCCGACGCCATCGTCACCGCAGCGGCCCCGGCAGTGGACGTGAGCCAGAAGATCGAATGGTGCACCTCGATCAAGCTGTACTGCGCCGGCAAAGCCGACGGCACCGAAGCGTCCCCACCCTGGGACCCCGAGGCGCCCAGTACGCCGCCTACGACGGCGCAGGGCGGCGGCGAGAGCGGCGGTTGCAACCTTCCCAAGCACTCGTCTTCCAACTGGCCCAGTCTGCTTTTGGGCGCACTCGGCATGAGCATCGGGTGGCGGCGACGGCGACGGCAGCGCTAACCACGGCGCGACGCGCCCAAGGAAATTCATGACAGCCCAACAACTTTTTGCAGTCTTCGGCACGGTCGTCGCGTTGCACTGCGTGGTGATGGCCGGTTTGACCGGCACGCTGCGCGTCATGCGCAAACAGTGGATCAATCCCGAAGACGCCAAGATGAACAAGGGCGAGCAGGTGGAGCAAGACCACCCCGACGTCGCCCGCGCCAAGCGCGCGCACTACAACTTGTTAGAAAACGCCGTGCCGTTCTTTCTCGTCGGCTACCTCTACGCCGCCGTCGCGCCCAACGCGACCGCCGCACTGGTCTACTACGCGACCTTCGCCGGCACGCGCATCCTGCACAGCGTGTTTTACCTCTGGGGTCGCCAGCCGTTTCGCACGGCGATGTTCGCCATCGGCGTGATGTGCATCGTCGGCATGGCCACACAAGTCATCCGCACGGCGGTGTGAGCGGTGTGAGCGGGCGCAGGCGGGCGCAGGCGGGCCCTGGGGCAGCTCGCGCAGGAAGATCCGGGGTTGCGCCCACGCTATCCTTCTATCTGCCAATGACTTCGCCCCAGCGCCACCACCGCTACAGCTACGAGGAGTACCTCGCCTACGAGCAGGACTCCGGGCTCAAGCATGGTTTCGAGGACGGGGAGATCTTCGCGATGCCTGGCGGATCGCGGCGTCACAACGCGCTCGCTTTGCGGGTAGGAGCCGCAGTGGACGCGGGCCGACGCCCGGGATGCATTGCCTTTCAGTCGGACCAAAAGGTGCGGGTACTGGCCACCGGCAAGGCCACGTATCCCGACGTGTCGCTGGTCTGCGCTCCCATCGAGGGTGACCCGGCCGATCCTTCCGGGAACACGGTCACCAATCCGACGTTGCTGGTCGAGGTGTTGTCGCCGTCCACCGAAGAGGAGGACCGCGGCAACAAGTGGCGGCACTACCAACTCATCCCGTCGCTGCAGGAATACGTGCTCGTGAGCCAGGGGCCACCGCGTGTGGAGTACTTCCGCCGCCTGCCGACTGGCGGGTGGGAATATCACGACTTCTCAGAAGGCACAGTACGCCTCGAGAGCGGCGGCACGCTGGATCTCAGCGCCTTGTACGCCGACCTACCGGTGTGAACGGCAACGTTGAGAGCTTGCCTGCCACCATTCGCGGTGCGTCGACGGTGGCTGCGCGCTCAGGGTCTGCCTGGATGCGTACCGCAGAACGCAACGCGTCGAATGCCGGCACCAAACACCGGTAGCGTTGCACGCATCCCCTTCAAGACGCCTGTTTGAGGGCGCCGCGTCGGCCCCGAGTGGCTTGCCAACGCGTCTCTTCTCAACTCAGCGCGGGACAGTCATCTCCGCAAGCTCGTAGGCGCAGCGCGCCTGGGCAGAGAGGCTCTCAAGTGCCAGTTGCTTCTTCTCGGGCTTGGTGGATTGCAGCGTCACGCCGGCGCCATCAATCGTTACTTCGAAGCCGAGGGCATTGGCGTGGCGCGCCGCGTGGGATCCGAGTGCCGCGGTGATCGCATTCGGGTGGCGCGGAGCAGGACGCGCAAGCAGCACGGTCAAGGAGCGCACGTACTGGTCCGACCAACCGGTGCGCACGGTGATCAAGACCGGGCGGTCGTGGAAAATGGCCTCCGTGTTCCAGCGACTCTGCGACGGCTGATGCGAGGTGAGCGCGTGCGGGGTTGTGCCCAACCAATAGGCGTCAAGCCAGGCGAAGGTCTCCTTCGGTCCGGCGCTGAACTCGCCACGGAGCGCAGCCGCCAGCTCCAGCATGGCCTGCTCGACACTGGGGATCACTGTTCGGAGCAGATACGCCGCGAGCAGGACCGGGATCGCCGGAATCACGAGGGCGCCCCACCTTGCGTACGCCTTTAAAGGCGACGCCGACCGGCTCACGGACAGCGCGGCGAGCAACTGTCGGCGCGCGGCGCGCTCGCGTTCGAGTTGCTGTTGCTGGACCTGACTCAAGGCAAGCTGGATCAGCTGACCCTTGTGACTCTGCGTCGCCACGACCACGTTGCGACAGTGACCACACGTGACAGCCGCTTCGCCGACTTGGAACTCCAGTGGCCCGCCACAGCTTCCGCACATGGCCGGGAGGAAGGCCTGGCTTCCATCGAACCAGTCTTGTCCGGACCGGGCGGCATTGCGTCGGCTGTGCCGCGTCACCACGCGGTAGCAGGCAAAAACTGCCGCGCCGGCCATCGCCACACCAAACAACGTCAGCACCGTCGCCGCGCCAACAACGCCAAGGTACACCGGCCAAGACAGCTCGTAGTCGTCCGACACGGACTGCGTGATCCCCTGAATCACCGACAGCGCGATGAGCGGCACGCAGAAAATGATGCCAAGCCCAATCACAAGCTTGATGCCCAGCGCGATCAGTTCTTGCCGGCGCGCCGCCCGCCGTCGGTATTCGGCGTCCTGTGCATGCGCGGCTTCCGCGCGTTTCGCCGACCAGATCGCTTCCGCATAGGCACGCGCCTGCTGCCACCACTCGTGGGGCACCGGCCGCCACGCCGGGCAATATCCGCAATAGGTGTGTGGCGTGGTTGGATCGATGGGCAGTGCCGCGCCGCAACCCGCGCACGGCAACGAGGGAGCTTCATGCACCCGTGGCTGATTGTTATGGATTGCGCCGTGCATGCGTCAGACCGCCGTCAGTCCGATGATAGCGGGCTTAGCACTCTTTTCGAACCTACGCGCCACCGCCGCTCCGGCCTCAGCTGGGGCGGCTACGGTAGCGCGCGCTGGCGAAGTAGCCCGCGAAGAAGTCGATCAGCGCGCGCACGCGCGGCTCGTGGCGGAGCTTCTCGGTCGTGAGCAGGCAGATGTCGGCCTCGAACTTGATCGGTTGTGAAAAGCAACGGACCAGTGTCTCGTCCGCCGAGGCCACAAGATCGGACATCAGCGCGACGCCGGCGCCGCTGCGAAGGCCTGCGGTGCAGAGCGCGCTCGTCGACGCCGGCGTGGTCGGCGAGCCGGCGTGCCTGACGCGCCCGGGGACAGGTCAAACCCCTCTATCCGTTGTTTGCGCTAGATCCCCCGCCGCCCAACATCGCGAGGGCCACGCCGAGCAGCACTCCACCAACGGCGGCGATGCCGTCTTCGCGCGCTTTCTTGTCGCCGGCCTCAATGATTTCACCCAGGCGGACGCGCCAACAGGATTCACAAACCAGGCCCTCGTCGCTGAGGTTGGCGCGGTCCGCAGTCAGGTCTTGCTTGCAGCCTGCGCACTTGATGGCGCGGGTGTCTCGCGAGCGGAAGTCCTTTGGAGTCACGCCCGACTTCAACGCAACAACCAGGTGCTCAAGCTCGTAGGCGTCGAACCACGTACCGTGCTCGGAGCACACGTCCAACTCGACCCCATGGGTGCGCACACGATTGAGCAGCGCGGGACATGCGGCGCACACTGCGCGCTCTTGCCGACGCCCACGGTGGCGTGCGTTGGCGCCGGCCCGCCGAGCCAGTTCACTGAAGATGCTTCGGGGCGACTCAAGCACGCTGCGCGCGCTGCCATTGTCGACCCAAATCCCCCCGCAGCCACCACACCCCGCAAGTTCGACTTCTTCCACGCGGATAGATACGAGGCGCGAGCGACAGTGCGGGCAACGCACCTCTGCGACTTGGCTCGCTTCCGACACGTGCACGACGTTTTGCACGATCTGCACCGGTACCGGCACCTCGACCCGATCGGGCAACGGGCTGTTCGGCTGCTCGCAGAAGGAGCAAACACTGCTTTTATTGCGACTGCGCGCGAGGGGCGCACCACAATGATCACATTGGCTCATCACTTCACGCACCAGGATAGCACCCAAGCACTCGGTGCAGGTGCCGATGACGCGCAGCGGCGGCACACCCCAAAAATCCGAACCGGTTAGCACGGGGCGTTTCGCCCGCCGCGCCGCAGCTTGGCGGAGCGCTGGCAGCGGCAACCGGCGCTGCGGACGGCGAGACCGCGCTGAAGGTATGGAAGTCGATGGGCAACAAGATCGAGATGGGCCGCTTCGGCCTGCCAGACGGTAGCTACGACCAGGTGAAGGTGCGCCTAGCCGAGCGCCCACTTGCAGAACGCGACCCTGAGTCGGAACCTGACGATCCGGGGCTGGAAGAGACCGTCTGGGTGGAGCGGCTGAGTCCGTGCCACGGAATCGTGCGGTCGGCGCTCTACCAAGAGCTGGGCGTCGACTTTGGCGACGTCGTGCTCTTCGACGGCGCACCCATCACGCACCATGAGTACGGCGAGCAGAGCGTCGCTGTATTCCCTCACCTCGCTACGCTAGTCCGCCCCGGTTACTGTATCTGGCGATTCGGAGGAACACAGGGCCAGCCTGAGCAGATCGGCGACTTGTCCAGGCACCTGCCTGACGACGCCGTCCTGTACGTGCACACCGAGCAGTTCCAGGTGCTTTGCCGCTCTTGCTGGGAAGCTGGGCGCGTCAACAGCGACCGGCACCAGGAAGTGGAGCACCGGGTCGTGACGGGCAAGCTCTGCGCTCCCCCCGGCGTGAACGCGGCTGCCCTGCGCGAACACCTCGACAAGCTCGTGGCCGATGCCGGTGACATCCAATGCTCATCCCTGATCTCACCAAAGAGGCCGGCAACCCGGCCCGCGCCGATGTCGAAGCGCGTCGACTAGCGATGATCGACGGCGGCTGAACTGATTCTTGTGAGCCGGAGCGGACGCTCTCTGGATTGTTTGATCAGAAAATGCCGACGGCAGAAATTCGCACGCCTTCGGAGCTGGTCCAGGCACCGAATTGGATGCGGGCGGTGTGTGCGCTAGTTTTGACGGCCGGTGCGTCCGGGTTGCTGAGCAAAGCGGCATCGATTACCGGGGCTACAAGGATCGCAAGCAACACTCCAGTGACCTTAGCGGAGCAGTCGACGCGGTCCTGCCCATCTTCGCGATAGTCGGTGCAGGACGTGTATTGAGCAATTGCCGTTGCGCCGACAATAGAGCTCATCCGCGCGCCCACGCTCAACACCGCGGTCTTCGGGCGGCCGTGCAGCACGTGCACAAGCGGTCCGCTTGCGACGTATCCACCCAGGGCGAGCGTGAGATGCTGCAGCCGGTCGGCATACATCGCCGCGAACACCGCCGCATCGAGCGACAGCGTCTGCCAGCCGTACCAGTGTTCGACGCGATCGACAGCCCTGTCCTTTGGCAGTGGCACAGGCCGCGGCTGAGGCAGCGTGGTCACAGTGTGCGACTTGCGCTGTGCCCCACGCGCTCGGTGTTCGTGATCGCCCGCCGCCTGCGACTGCTGCGCCCACGCGATCCCGGCGATTGCGGCCAAAACGCTGGCGAATCTTGCGGCGTGCGGGACCATACATGCGTACCGATGCATGCGGTGGGCCAACGCCTCACGCTGCCGGGCCGCGTGGGTACACCCTCCCCTTTTCGATCCGCAGCGTCGTGGCGTAGACTGCGCCGGTGAAGCTCAAGAGCATCTTCGCCTCCTCAACAGTAGTGCTGCTCATCGCGGCATGTGGCGGCAGCGAAGCAAGCGACGCGGACAGCGATTCGGCACTCGCGCACTGCCCCGGCTACGTTGCACCAGCGGCCACCGCCAATCGCTGTTGGAGTCCGTCCGACTGCAGCGCGCCGGAGCTCTGTTTTGGTTGGAACCAGCACGCCAGCTGCTCCCACGCGCCGGCGTGCACGGAGCACCTGCCGTGCACGCTCGCGGATTCCGTGTGCAAGATCACGGATGGGTGCACGAACCAGTGCGTGAAGAAGTGCGTGGTCGGAGACTGCGCTGCAGGGGAAACCTGCATGCCCAGTGGCCTGTGCGCGCCGCCGCCCTGCTCGCCGACAGACCCATGTGCCGCGGGTTTCGAGTGCTCCCCCACGGACCCCGACGCCGACGAACGAGGCTGCCGCGCAATCGCCTGCAACGCTGGCTACGCGTGTCCGCCCAACTTCCGCTGCGATCCCAGCCAAGACGCCCCACACGGCTGCGTGCCGGTCGAGTGCAAACGCCACGCCGATTGCGACTGCGGCGGCTGCTTCAACGGCAAGTGCGCCGCCGGGCCCGGATGGTGCGGACAACAACCACCCTAGATGGGGGGACGACGGCGGCCGCAATCGTGGCCAGCCAAGGCGAGCTCTGACTTGGCGCGGCGCGATGTGCGAGTTGCCGCAAACTCAACACCGAGCACGCGCATTGGTCCGGCACGCTGGCAGTTCCGCTGCACTGCACGACCCGGCAGCAACGCGCTGCATGAGATGGGGGTTGGATGCGCCAGGAATAGTACGCATACACGAATACATAGTACTTTGTGGTGACTGTCGAGGCGTTACGCACCCCAACTCGCGCGCTGGAGCGCGCGCCACGCGACCGACAGCCACGCAAGCCCACTCATGCGCTGGAGCGCGACCGCCGCTTCTCGGCGGTTGCCCTCACCCCGTAGGCGCCGTGGTGCCCTGGATCTGCACGCCACAGTAGGGACACGGGTGTGCGGTGCTGCCCTTGGGTACGGAAGAGGGCGCGCCGCAGCCTGGGCAGGGGAATTCGTGCGTGACGTCGACCTTCTTGCCGCAGCGAAAACAGATCACGCATTTGGCGCCCGTGACAACATCCAGCTGCCCGCCGCAACCACCACAGCGACGCAGCTGCAGCGCCGGCGGCTGCGCTTCGATGTACTGATCCGTGAGGCCGGCGTCCTGGATCAGATGGTGCTGACAGTTCGCGGAGATGTACGGCAACCAGCCTTGGACAAACGCCGACACAGCCACGCGTTCGAGTAGCTGCACCGTCACTTCATCGGGATACTTCGCGAGGGCGCCGACTTCGCTGACGGCTTGCATCTGCGTCGCCATCTGGTTGCGAAACGCCTGATACACCGCCCAGAACAAATGGTCCGGGAACATCGGCTGCTGCTGCTGCACGCCGCCCAGGGCCACGGCGAAGAGCCCGAAGGACACGACTGCCATCTGCCCCATTTGTGACTGGCGCAGCTCCGCGATGCGCTGGTTCATGTACTGCGTCCACGCCACCACCCGCGGGTCCGTGTCGTGCACGGTCATGGTGTCTGTGTAGTAATCCAGGTAGCGCGCACGGAACTCCGGGTCGACGATGCGTGGCGAATACGACGACGGGCACAGCCCGATGTGCCGGTCGAACAGATACATATACTGCGCCTTGACAGTGGCGCGGTCGCCGCGTGCCGCGGCCATCTTGATGGTGGGCGCGAGCTGACGATGCAACGCTTCATAAGCTGGCCCGGGCAACGCATTGCCCTTCGAGCACGCCATGCTGAAGTCCCAGTCGGATAGCGCGCCGCAAAAGTCGCAGTACACATACGCCGTCGGCGACGGCAGCTGCTTCGGTCCTCCACAAGCATGACACTTGACGACTCGTACCCGCACGCCAGAAGCATATCGGGCTTTGGTCGCCATAGGAAATGCTACGGGCGTACGCCCCCCTCGCTGATCGGCGAGCCGCCAGCAGTTGGAGGTTGAGTCGTGGCCCTGGGTTGGCCCGGGGCCGACGCCTTCAACCTACTTTGCTTCTATGTCCACCCAAACCGGGAAGTGATCGCTCGGCACATTTGTCAGTTCGTTGATCACCCCGCGGTCGGCGATGCGCACGCCGCGGGTGTACGTGAAGTCGATTTGGTAGTTCAAATTCGGTCGAGTGCGGCGCTCGGATTGCGGCATGTCGCCGTGAGGGTTTTCGAAGCAAGTCTTGTCCATCAGCTCAAACAGCGGAGCGTCCGGCACGGGCACCCCCAAATCGGGGAACACGTTGAAGTCACCAGCGATGCACGCTGCACGGCGTGGCAAGCCGTCGATGAGTGCAACGATCTCGCCAAGCTGATCGGCGCGTTCTTGGGCCTGCGAACGGTTTTCCAAGTGCGCAGAAACGACGTGCAGTAGCGAGCTTCCGAAACGAATGTCGGCGCCGATAAACGAGCGGCGCCCGGTGCGGATCTCGTCCTTGTCGAGGGCCCAGTCGTAGGGCGCGCGCAGCCCACCCCGCTCAAGGGCGCCCACGTTGTGAAAGGCGTGCACGGGGTTGAGCAGCGGATAGCGCGACAGCACTGCGTTGCCTTCCTCGCAGCCGCCCTGGCTGTGTTCGACGAACTCGACGCCAAAGGCCCAGTCCATGCCCCAGCGCTCGGCCAAGCTACGCGCTTCATCGACTTGGCCCGAGCGATCGCAACCGCGGTCCACTTCGACCAACAGCAGCACGTCGGCCAGCTTCGCTTCCGGATGGTTTTCGAGCACGTCGATCACTCCGGGCAGGTCCGTGCCGAACTTGATGTTCCACTCAAGGATGCGCAGGCGCGTCGGTGGCGCCGCGGCTGCGTCCACGCTGGCGCCCAGGCCCGAAGCGATGTCGCAGTGCAGATCCCACGGATTCGATAGCTCGGTGGGCAGCTTCTCTCCCTCTACGCAGAGCCGAACTTGCGTCGGGTCGTCGCTGGCATGCGCGCCTTCGATACGCTCTTGAGGCGCGTTCTTCGGCGTCGTGGGGCCGCAGCCGCTCGCAGCAGGCGCGGCAGGTTCGTCGCTGCTGCACGCCGCCAAGAACGGGATCAACGACCCAAGCAGCACAGTCCCAATCCGGTACATAGCCAACAGTGCCACAAACCGACCGTTCGGAAAACGCAGCTGCGCAGTGCACGCCCGCGGCATCTGTGGGCATGGGTGCTATGCTGCCGCCGATGCGACGCTCACTCAGCCGCACCGTCGAGCTGCCGCGACAGCTCATGCTTTGTCTAGCGACCCTGGCCCCCATCGGCTGCGGAGACGGCGAAGGCGGTGAGCCGCCGCTGGTCAACGAACCAATGCCCGAACGCGTGGATCTGTTTCCTGCCATCGACCCACGCATTGGCACGAGCGGGATCGGATTCGGCGTGGGCTCGACCTACCCCGGGCCGTCGCTGCCCTTCGCGATGATCCACCCCAGCCCGGACACACGCACCCAAAGCGGCGCGTTCAGCGCGTACCACTGCTCCGGGTACTACGCGGACGATCCAATCATCGGGGGCTTTTCACTGCTGCACTTCGAAGGCACCGGCGTGCCGGACTACGGCACCGTGGGCCTAATGCCGACCCTGGGCATGACGGAAACGAAACGCAGCCAAGCCGGACACATGCGCCGCTTCGACAAGCCAAGCGAAGTCACGAAGACCGGCTATTATGCCGTGACTCTAGACGACGGGATCCGCATCGAGATCACGTCTGCGCGACGCGCGGCGCTGTTTCGCTTCTCGTTTCCAGAAAGCACGGAGCCAGTGCTGTTGCTCGACCTGGCGCATCGCCTTGAGGGTCAGATCCCAGCGGCAGACGTGAGCCTGGATCCCGGCGGAAGCTTCGACGCGCACGTGCACCACTTGGGCAACATGAGCGGCCGCGCGGGGGGCTACAACGTGTATGCCCGCGGCGTGGTCAACGTGCAGCCCGTGAGCGTTGGCACCTTCGATGCGGCGGGCCTAGCGGCTGCCAGCACTACGGTGGCGGGGGCTCCCACCGGCGCGCCCGACAGCGGAGCCAAAGAGACGCCGCTGGGCGCATGGCTACAGTTCCCACCGAACACCAAGCAAGTGACCCTGCGTGTCAGCGTGAGCTTCGTGGATGCCGCAGGCGCCAAGAAGAACTTGGACGCAGAAGCGCCCGACTTCGACTTTGAGAAGATGCGCGCTACGGCGGAATCCACCTGGAAAAGTGTCACTGACCAAGTCGAGATCTACGGCATCAACCCCCGTGAAACCACCATGCTGGCCACAGCGCTCTACCACGCAGCGCAGATGCCAACCCTGACCAGCGACGTCGACGGCCGCTTCATCGACGCCATGGGCAACATCAAGACCGGCAGCCGCGAGCGGTTCAACGATTTTTCCCTTTGGGACACCTACCGCACGCTGCATCCGTGGTGGATGTTGGTCGAAGATCCGCGCAACGAAGCCTTCGTGGCGTCGCTCGTCGACATGGCAGAGGAAGGCGGAGCGGTGCCGGTGTGGGGCATCGCCCACGGCGACTCGAAAACGATGATTGGGTCACCCGGTGAAATCGTGCTCAGCGAAGCGGCGCAGAAGGGTGTGCCCTTCGACGACGAGCAACGCGCCTACGAGTTGTCGCGGGTGGCAGCCTATGCGGCGTCTCCCGGCCCGGTTGGTGGCCGCGACGGCGATCTTCCCGACTACTTGAAGCTTGGCTACGTGCCCCAAGAAGCATCTGGCGGCTCCGTTTCCAAGACCCAGGAGTACGCCGTCGCAGACGCGGCGCTGGCGAGCTGGGCCAAGCGACTCGGTATCGAGAACGACGCCGAAGAGCTGGGCGCGCGCGGCAAGAACTACGCAGCGGTGTACGAGCCCGACAGCGGCTTCTTTCGAGCCAAGAAGAGCGACGGCAGCTTTGCCCCCATGGGCGCGCCCGAAGACATGAGTGATCACTATGTCGAGGGCAACGCCTGGCACTACTTGTGGATGGTGCCCCACGACCCAGACGGTCTCGCCGAGACCCTGGGCGGCAAGAGCAAAGCCCTAGAGCGGCTGCGCGAGTTCTTCGCGACGTCGAAGGACGAAGTTCCTCTGATTGGCGTGCGCAAACACTACTGGCCGTCGAACGAGCCGGACATCCACGCGCCGTTTCTGTTTGCCGCTTGGGGCTACCCCCACGAGAGCTACGACGCCGTGGACTGGATCGTGAACGACTTGTACGGTATCGACACCGGCGGCATTCCCGGCAACGACGACGGCGGTACCATGAGTGCGTGGCTCTTGCTCGCTGGCGCCGGGCTCTATCCCGTCTCCGGCACGGATCGCTACATTATTTCCGTACCGCGCTATCGACGCATGGTCTTGAAGCGAGCGGGTGGTGATCTCGTGATCGAGACGAACCGCGAGCCGAAACCCGGGCTGAAAGTGCGGCGCGTGACCTTGGACGGCACACGCCTAACTGGAACGACCGTGAGCCATGGGGAACTCTCGGGCTCGGGTTTGTTGCGCTTCGAGCTGGCTCCATAGCGGACCGACCATCTGCCGAGCGCCGTGAAGCTGCCGAAGTCCAAAGCCTTGCGTGCCCTAGCGGCCCTCGCGATTTGCGCACTCTGGCTGCTGCTGGGCCCTCGCCTACTAGCGGGCCGCTCAGCCGCGGCGCTCTACGCGGGACAGCTCGACAGTCAGGAGCCCCTGGCCCAGCGCGTCGCCGAAAGTACCCTCGCCTTGCCAGGACTGCATTTCTACAACTCAGGCAACGATCGCTTCGATGGCCAAAGCGCCATTGCCATCTACCAGATGACTCTGCTCGGTTTGGGCCAGTTGTTGGAGCAGCATCCGGAGCGAAAGGAAGCCTACCTGCCCGCGATGCGCCTTGCGGCCAAGCGCCTCGTGGATCCGAAGACGCACCGCTACGCCATCACCAAATACGGCAGCCACGGCGCCGTGCACATGGCGCCGGGTACGGGACACGCTTACCTGGGCTACATCAACTTTGGATTGGGCATGCTGCGCAAGTTCGACCCGGAAACGGAGTTGGCTCCTCAGCACGACCGCATCACGCAGCGGCTAAAGCAGCGCCTCGACGCGTCCAAGCTGGGAATGATCGAGACCTACCCCGGCGAAACCTGGCCGCCAGATGTGGCTGCCGTCGCAGGCTCGATTGGCCTGCACGGAGAAGCGACAGGAACGGACCACAGCGCGATGTTGTCTCGTTGGGCCGCGCGCTTCGAGAAATGCGCCGTTCACGAAACTGGCTATTTGGTCCAGCGCCTGCAAACCGGGACGTGTCGCGCTGTCGACGCGCCGCGAGGCTCGGGCACCGCGGTCGGCGCCTATTTCGTTAGCTTCGCAGCGCCCGAACTCGCGGCGCAGCTGTACCGTGGGGTCCAAAGTGGGCACCGCTCCTTGCTGGGATTCGGCGGTGTGCGGGAATACGCGCCGGGCTTCTCGGGCAACGGCGACGTCAACGCTGGACCGATCGTTTTCGGCGTTTCCGTCGGAGCCACGGGATTCGCCATCGGTGCAGCCCGTGCCCACGGCGACCGCGCCGCCTACGTGAGTCTGTATCGCACCGCACGCTTGTTCGGCGCGCCGACCTCGACCGAGAAGGGGACGCGGCATGCTGTA